>BTTE01000031.1:0-31757 GCA_036244975.1 bacterium
GTAAAGTGGTTGACCTCCATGGAAAACGGGACATTGTTTCCGGCGCCATCGGTCATAAAAAGGCCGGGATTACCGTTTTGGCCGGCAAAAAGCGGATAAACTTTGTTATACACATCACTGGTAGCGTCATCGGCTTGCAGGACAAGTGCAAAAGCTTTGTTATATTTCAGATAGGTAAATTCCGACCTGACAGTGGTGGGCACTACCGTAAAAGTAATGCTGATTTTAATGTTCCCCAGCGACTGTTCCTGAGCAAAAGAATGCAAAGGGGTTATCAGCCCTGGGATAACCATTAAATAGAAAAGAATACATCCAAATTTTACCTGCTTGTTTTTCAATGATTTCAATTTTACTAAAACAACTTATAAAAGTATCAGAATTCCTTTTAGAATAAGGGTATTGGAATTTTTTTTTTAAACAACTTATTAAATGGTAAGGTTTTGTCCGGATTACCTCCCGGGAATATTTATCTTGTTGAAAAGAGATAGACAATTTTGCCCAAGGCTTCCCGATACAAACCCTAACAATATTTTCCTTTCGAAAATCCCGTTTAACTTTAAACAACTTCTTAGAATACGAAGACGTGTTTGGTCGATATTTTATATCTTTACCCCCGTTTAAATTCTGCACTAACAGCCTAAACAATTGAGACTTAATATATTAAATGTTTTTTAATGATTAAAAAGATATTAATTGCAAACAGGGGCGAGATTGCCATCCGGGTGATGAACAGTTGCCGCGAAATGGGGATACTGTCGGTGGCGGTTTATTCCGGGGCAGACCGCAACTCGCTGCACGTGCGCTATGCCGATGAGGCTTATTTCATTGGTCCTGCGCCCTCCAACCAGAGCTATCTCGATCTGGAAAAAATTATTGCGGTGGCCAAAAAATCGGGTGCGGATGCTATTCATCCGGGCTATGGATTTTTGTCGGAAAACGCCGAATTCTCGGAACGTTGCAAAGCGGAAGGTATTATTTTTATCGGTCCGGATGCGTATGCCATCAACACCATGGGCGACAAAATCACCGCTCGCAAAACTATGCTGGCAGCGGGTGTGCCGGTAGTTCCCGGTACCACCAAACCTATTACCGATTTGGATGATGCCGTAAAAACCATTATGGAAATCGGCCTGCCGGTAATGGTGAAAGCCAGCGCCGGCGGTGGCGGAAAGGGAATGCGCCTTGTGGAGAAAGAGGAGGAGATTATTTCTTCGGTGAAGGCTGCCAAATCAGAAGCGCTGGCTGCTTTCGGAAATGATGCCGTTTATATCGAAAAATATATCAATTCGCCGCATCACATTGAATTTCAAATTCTGGCCGACCAGCATGGCAACTGTATTCACCTTTTTGAAAGGGAATGCTCGGTTCAGCGCCGTCACCAAAAGGTGGTGGAAGAAACGCCTTCTCCCATTATGACGCCGGAGGTACGTGAAGATATGGGGCGACATGCCGTGGCTGCTGCCAAAGCGGTGAACTATGCCGGAGCCGGCACCATCGAGTTTATTGCTGATGATAACCTGAATTACTATTTTCTGGAGATGAACACCCGTTTGCAGGTTGAACATCCTATCACGGAACAGGTGGTCGGTGTGGATTTGGTGCGTGAGCAAATCAATATTGCCAATGGCGAAGAATTGCATTATCGTCAGGAAGACCTCTCGCAACACGGGCACGCCATCGAAGTGCGGGTTTACGCCGAAGATACGGACAATAACTTCATGCCCAGCCCCGGGAAAATCAACTATATCCATTTCCCGCTCGGCGCCGGTGTCCGCCACGACTCGTATGTCTATAGCGGCTATGAAATCCCCATTTATTACGATCCCATGATCTCGAAACTGGTAGTTTGGGGAAACAGCCGCGACGAAGCCATAGGCCGCATGAAACGCGCCCTGCAATCATACAAAATATCAGGTGTTAAAACTTCCATTCCGTTTTTAAGCAGGATTATGGATATCCCCGATTTCAAACAAGGGCACTACACCACCCATTTTATCCAAAATCATGAAGAAGCCTTAAAATCAAAGGATAACGCTTCGGAAGAGTGTGCGGATTTGGCTGCCATCACGGCGTTTGTTGATTTCCTTAAAAGACAGGGGTCGGCCAGACCTGCTTCCAACGGCCATGCTGACGTAAGCCAATGGAAAGCTTTTGGCAGAAAGAAAGCTGTTACACGATTATAACCTATTGAAAACGAAGAAATATGTCGTACGAAGTAAACATAAACGGAGAAGACCGGAAAATTGAAATCCTGAGTCGCGAGGGTAACCGGGTGAAAGCTCAGATAGGTGGAAAAACTTACGATTTGGACCTTACCGAGGTGGAACCCGGCGTCTATTCGGTACTTTATGAAAGTAAAAATTTTAACTTTGAAATAATTCGCAGGGGGAACAAAAAGTATATTGTGGATACTGCCGGTAAAAAGCTGGACGTGGAAATTATTGATGCGGAAAGTCGTTACGTGAGGAGCCGTAAAGGTGGTGAAGCCGAAGATGCAGCCTATATTTCGACGCCCATGCCCGGCCAGGTGGTGAAAATTTTGGTGGAAGAAGGCCAGGAAGTAAAAGGTGGCGAAACGGTTATCATTGTCTCGGCCATGAAAATGGAAAGCGAGTACAAAGTAGTGAAAGACCGTGTTATCAAAGAAATTCTTGTGAAAGAAGGCGATAACATTGATGGCGACCAGCCCCTCATCACATTCGAATAAGAATTAGATTTTTCAGTAACCAACCTTAAAAGCATTGAAGATGTCATTGGAATCAAAAATAAAACTTTTAGAAGAAAAACATAAAAAAGCCGAACTGGGCGGTGGACAAGCCCGTATTGACAAACAACACAAAGCCGGACGCAGAACCGCCCGCGAGCGTATTAGCAACCTGATTGACCCGGGGACTTTTGTGGAAATCGATAAATTTGTTACCCACACATCCACGGATTTCGGGATGCAGGAAAACAAAATTCTCGGCGACGGCGTGGTAACCGGCTACGGCAAAATTGATGGTCGGCTGATGTATGTCTTTGCCCAGGATTTTACCGTTTTCGGCGGTTCGCTGAGCCGGGCTAATGCCAACAAAATCATAAAAATTATGGATTTAGCCATGAAGATGGGTGCCCCTGTAATCGGTTTGAATGATTCCGGCGGTGCACGTATTCAGGAAGGTGTTGAAAGTCTTGCCGGCTATGCCGATATTTTTTACCGCAACGTTCGCAGCTCGGGGGTTATTCCTCAAATTTCTGCCGTGCTGGGCCCTTGTGCCGGCGGCGCCGTATATTCGCCAGCCATCACTGATTTTATCCTGATGGTGAAAGAGACTTCCTACATGTTTGTTACCGGTCCGGATGTGATTAAAACAGTAACCCACGAAGCAGTTACCAAAGAAGAGCTGGGTGGCGCCATGACGCACAACAAAAAAAGCGGCGTAGCCCATTTTATGGCTGATGATGATGAACAGGCCATGATGATGATTCGCGAGCTAATGGGGTTCCTTCCGTTGAATAATATGGAAGACCCGCCCCGCAAGCCCTGCGCCGAAGATCCCAATCGTGAAATCCCAAAATTAGACACCATTGTTCCCGCCGACCCTAACAAACCTTACGACATGAAAGAGATTATTCTTTCTGTAGTGGACACAGGGCATTTTCTGGAGGTGCAACCCCATTATGCTCAAAATATTATTGTGGGCTTTGCCCGTATTGATGGCCGTTCGGTGGGTATTGTGGCTAACCAGCCGCAGGTGCTGGCCGGCGTCCTCGACATCGCCAGCTCCATCAAAGCCGCCCGTTTTGTACGCTTTTGCGATGCTTTCAACATTCCTTTGATTACTTTTGAGGATGTACCCGGTTTCCTGCCCGGAACTACCCAGGAATTTGGTGGCATTATAAAACACGGAGCTAAGCTATTGTACGCTTTTGCAGAAGCGACCGTTCCTAAAATTACAGTAATTACACGAAAAGCTTACGGCGGCGCTTATGACGTGATGTCGTCAAAACACATTGGCACCGATGTGAACTTCGCTTACCCCACTGCCGAGATCGCCGTGATGGGTCCCGAAGGGGCGGTGAATATCATTTTCAAACACCTGAGTCCCGAAGAAAGAAAAGCAAAAGTGCAGGAATACCGCGACAATTTTGCCAGTCCTTTCAAAGCCGCCGAGGTGGGTTATATCGATGAGATTATTTATCCCCGCAATACCCGGAAAAAGCTGATTCAGGCGCTGGAAATGATCGCCAATAAATCGGAAAGTAATCCGCCGAAAAAACACGGGAATATTCCTTTGTAGAAATACCTGATTTTTTAACTTAGATAAGCTTCTGTTTGAATTTTCAAATCAGGAGTCAGACATAGATAACCCGTGCAGCATTTATTTCTGAGCGGCTTTGCGGGAGAGCCGCTACGGTAACCATCTATTTGAAAAAAAACTCTGTGCTTTTAGTTTACATGATTTAGTAAAATTTGTAGTCTGACTACAAGAATTCATAGTAAAATTTGTAGTCTGACTACAAGAATTCATAGTAAAACTTGTATAAGTGATACAAGATTTATATTTTTGTAAAAAAAAGCAATGATAAAGAGGTTTCTTTCAAATCCCGATGCTTTGTTGAAAGAAGGCAAAGTGTTGATTATTTACGGTGCACGCAGGGTTGGGAAAACCACACTGGTAAAGGAATGGTTAAAAAATACAACCTTGAAAAGTCTGCTTGTGTCGGGAGATAACATCCGGATTCGTGCCATATTAAGTTCGGAAGATTTTGAGTTGATCAATGAATTTGTTGCAAGGTATGACCTTGTAGTTGTTGATGAAGCCCAACAGGTTCCTCAAATTGGTAAAGGACTAAAAATCATTGTGGATGAAAATCCGAAAATAAAAGTTGTTGCCACCGGCTCTTCTTCTTTTGATTTGTCCCAGCAGGTTGGCGAACCGTTAACCGGGCGCAAGCGAACCGTCAGGCTTTTTCCCATTGCTCAAAAAGAATTGATTCAACACCTGAATCGATATGAATTGAAAGAGAGATTGGAAGAATATCTTGTTTTTGGTTCTTATCCCGAAGTACTTTTGTGCGAGACCAAAAAGGAAAAGATCAGAGTATTAACAGAACTTGTAGAGTCGTATCTGTTAACAGATATTTTATCGTTTGAACGACTGAAAAATCCCGACCAGCTTTTTAAACTACTGAAGTTGCTGGCCTTTCAGGTTGGGAATCTGGTTTCCTTAAATGAACTTGGCAGCCAGTTATCCATGAATGTCAGAACGGTCAGACGATATATTGATTTGCTGGAAAAATCATTCATTATCTATCACTTAGGTTCGTACAGCAGTAATCTCAGGAAAGAAATAGCCAAAAAGAACAAGTATTATTTTTATGATAACGGGATTAGAAATGCTGTGATTTTACAGATGAATGCGCTGAGTGACAGAAGTGATGCAGGTGCATTATGGGAAAATTTCGTCATGGCGGAGCGAATAAAAAAGCTACACTATGAAGAGGTGTTTTACAATCGTTTCTTCTGGCGCAATTACAATGGCCGTGAAATTGATTTGCTGGAAGAAAAAAATGGAAAATTAAAAGCTTTCGAGTTTAAATGGAAAAAAACAAAAACCGGTATTCCCAACGATTTTGTAAAAAAATATGGAAACACCGGCTTTGAAATCATTCATCCGGGCAATTATCTCGATTTTGTTTTATAATCTCAAACCAATACTCACCAGTTCGGCGATATCATAATTTTTCACCTCTTCTTCCTTGTTTTTGTATTTGATACCATCGGTGAGCATGGTCATACAGAAGGGACAAGCGGTACAAATGATAGTAGCTCCCGTTTCGAGCGCCTGCTCCGTACGCTCGATAAAGACTTCTTTATCACCTCTTTCAGCTTCTTTAAACATCTGGCCACCACCGGCGCCACAACACATAGCGAAGCTGCGATTTTTTTTCATTTCCACCTTCACCGAAGGAATAGCTTCCAGTATTTCACGCGGAGCATCATACTCCCCGTTGGCACGCCCGAGATAACAGGGATCGTGATAAGTAATGGTATTGCCGGCAAACTTGTCGCTGTCGATTTTGATTTTTCCTTCATCGAGGAATTTCCTGAGAAATTGTGTGTGGTGTACCACCTCATAATTTCCGCCAAGGTCGGGATATTCATTTTTCAATGTATTGAAATCATGCGGGTCGCAGGTAACAATTTTCTTCACTTCATATCCGTTCATTACTTCAATATTGGTCAAAGCCTGCATTTGGAAAAGCATTTCGTTTCCGGTACGCCGGACCACATCACCACTGTCCGACTCTTCGATACCCAAAACGGCAAAATCGACTTTGAGGTAATTCAGAATTTTCACAAATGCCCGCATCACTTTTTTATAACGGTCATCAAAAGCGCCGGCTGAACCGACCCAGAACAAATACTCCGGTTTTTTATTTTCGGCTACCTTATCTGCCATCACCGGCACATCTAATCCTTCGGCCCACAGCAGACGGTCTTCGGACGAAAACTGCCAGGGAGCACCGTTGTTTTCAATGTTGGTGAAAACAGTATTCAGGCCGGAGGGTGCTTTCGACTCTTCCATCACAAGATAACGACGTGCTTCGAGGATTATGGAAGGCTGGTTAATCTCAACGGGGCACTCCTGGGCGCAGGCATTGCACATGGTACAAGCCCACAATTCTTCTTCGGTAAGATAATCAAATACCAGATGTTTACCGTCATCATAAGTTTTTCCTTCTTTCAGAAGTCCCGGTCCTTTTTCTTTCATGCGGGCGCGGGTATCCATCATAACTTTACGCGGAGAAAGCAGTTTTCCGGTAATGTTGGCAGGACAAACCGATGTACAACGCCCGCATTCGGTACAAGCCAGCGAATTAAAATAACTGGTCCATGCCAAATCATCCACATCCAAAGCGCCGAAACGTTCCGGTTCACCCTCTTCTTCCTCCGTTTCGTCAAAAGTAGCATTGGGGTCAAGCATCATCTTCACTTCTTTGGTAATGTTTTCCATATTCTCAATATACCCGAACGGCTCCACCCGGCTGACAAATACATTCGGAACCGACAGAAACACATGGAAGTGTTTGGAATAAGGCAGTATGTTGGCAAAAATGAAGATTGTTAAAATGTGCAACCACCAGTTAAACTGATACCAGAACCAGGCTTGTTCCGGTGTAACATTGGTGAACAGCGGCGCCCACAAATGCTGCGCAATGGGATAAACGCCCGCCATGGATTCGCCGGTTTCTTTTGCCCACAGGTAATAAAAAGTATTCATTCCCATGAGCGAGATCATCAGGATAAAGATAAGGACAAGAGCGAGAAGTGCATCATACTCGGAAACCGGCTTCATCTCTATCCCGGAAAATCTTTTGATATGAAAAAAAATCCGGCGGGCAACAAATATAATCATGGCAATAGCAATAATCAGCGCAAAAATGTCGCCGCCGCCCATCAAAAAATTATAAAACCAGCCAAGGAAACCAAATATTTTTTCTGTTCTGAAAAGACCGTCAATCACCATTTCGATACTTCCGAAAATGATAATCATAAAACCCCAGAATACCGAAGCGTGAACCAGGCCAATAACCGGGTGGCGGAAAATTTTCGTTTGAAATCCGGCAATCTCAATGGTTTTACACAACCGCGTCCACAGCTGGCCCAGCGGATTCTTTTTGGTAAATTTAAAATACCTGAAATACCGCTGAATACTGTAAGCAAAAACACCCAGCGTAATGAGTAAAGCAATTGAAAAAACAATTTGTTTAACCATGATGATTGTGATTTAATTTAATTCAAAAATGGGAGTACAATTTTACATCTTTTTTAATTAAGAATGAATATAAATATTACGCATGCGTACTAAATTTTTTCAAATGGGAAAATCTACTTTTCACAATCTGCTTTTTGAGGTTATTTATTCTGTGAATAATAATGTGGTTTGTCCTGTATTTTCTTTCTGTTTGTGAAGAATAATCATAAACAATTCCTATTTTTGCGAGACTCAAAAAATGAAAGACATGCAGCTTCCAAAAGTTTATCAACCCAAAAATCATATCAGAATTGTTACTGCCGCATCGCTGTTCGACGGCCACGATGCTGCCATCAATGTGATGCGCAGAATTATTCAGGCTACCGGCGCCGAAGTCATTCATTTAGGGCACAACCGGTCTGTCCATGAAATTGTAAACACGGCCATTCAGGAGGATGTTCAGGCTATTGCCATCACTTCCTATCAGGGGGGGCACATGGAATTTTTTGAGTACATGTACGACATGCTGAAGGAGAAAGGCAGCAGCCACATTAAAATCTTCGGCGGTGGGGGAGGTGTGATTCTTCCCGACGAAGCTGAAGAACTGCACACATACGGTATCACACGCATTTATTCTCCTGACGACGGTATGCACATGGGCCTGCAGGGTATGATAAACGACCTGATGGAAAAAGCCGATTTCCCTACCGGAAAGGATATTCATGTTACGCTTGACGATATCAAAAAACGGGATGAAGTTTCCATTGCCCGGCTGATTTCTGCAGCGGAAAATAACCGCGATGAAGTAGAAGATTTGCTCAATGCCTGTAACGAAGAAGGCGAAAAACATCACACACTCGTCATTGGCATTACCGGTACGGGTGGTTCGGGAAAATCATCGCTGGTGGATGAAATTGTCCGCCGGTTTTTGAACGATTTTCCTGACAAAACACTGGCTGTCATTTCCGTTGACCCCTCCAAGCGTAAATCGGGCGGAGCCTTACTCGGCGACCGCATCCGGATGAATTCCATCGACAATCCACGGGTTTACATGCGTTCGTTTGCCACACGGCAGTCGAATCTTTCCATTTCGAAATATGTCAGAGATGCGGAAACCATTGTACAGGCTGCCGGTTTCGACCTGATTATTCTGGAAACTTCCGGTATCGGACAATCTGATACGGCCATTGTGGACCACAGCGACATTTCGCTTTACGTGATGACACCCGATTATGGCGCTGCCAGCCAGTTGGAAAAAATCGACATGCTGGATTATGCCGATTTGATTTCATTAAACAAATTTGACAAACGTGGTGCGCTGGACGCTTTGCGCGATGTGAAAAAGCAGTATCAGCGCAACCATCAGCTTTTTGAAGTAAGCATTGATGAGATGCCCGTTTTCGGTACCATTGCATCACAGTTCAACGACTCGGGTGTGAATGAATTGTACGTTCACATCTTAAAGAAAATCAAGGAGAAAGCCGGGACGGATTTTCATTCTGACTCGAAACATACACCTGAAATATCCGAGAAAATCCACATTATTCCGCCGCAGCGGGTGCGCTATCTTTCTGAGATTTCAGATACGGTCAGGGGCTACAACCGATGGGCTGAACAGCAGGCAGATATTGCCGGACGACTGTACAGTCTGAAGCAATCAATAGATGAAATGAAAGCTGCCGGTCAGGACGAAAGTGTTGCGCAACTTGAGACGGTTTACGATAAGCTGTTGCTGGAAACAGACCCGAAGAACGTGCATCTTCTTGAGCAGTGGGAGGAGAAAAAAGCAAGTTACGCCAACGAATTTTTTATTTTCAAAGTCAGGGGCAAAGCGTTCAATATTGCTACCTGTACCGAATCACTTTCGCACACAAAAATTCCCAAGGTGAGCATGCCCAAATTCAGTAGCTGGGGTGAAATTTTAAAATGGGTTTTAAAAGAAAATGTCCCCGGCGAATTTCCTTTTGCTGCGGGAGTTTTTCCCTTTAAACGCGAAGGAGAAGACCCGACACGAATGTTTGCCGGAGAGGGCGGCCCCGAACGAACGAACCGCCGGTTTCATTATGTTTCGCACGGTATGGAGGCAAAAAGGCTTTCCACAGCATTCGACTCGGTTACACTTTACGGTGAAGACCCCGACCTCCGGCCCGACATTTACGGAAAAATCGGGAATTCAGGCGTGTCAATTGCCTGCCTCGACGATGCCAAAAAGCTCTATTCCGGTTTTAACCTCGCTGACTCCAAGACTTCGGTTTCCATGACTATCAACGGTCCGGCGCCAACCATGGTGGCTTATTTTATGAATGCGGCCATCGACCAGCAGTGTGAGCTGTATATCCGCCAAAACGGGCTGGGAGAACAGGTAGAGCAAATTATTGATAAAATTTATAAAGAAAGAGGAACCGAACGTCCCCGTTATCAGGGTGATTTGCCGGAAGGTAATGACGGACTGGGACTTATGCTGCTTGGCGTTACCGGCGACATGGTGTTGCCCGAGGATATTTACGAGCGCATCAAAAAAGATACGCTGAGCAAAGTGCGCGGCACAGTACAGGCCGACATTCTTAAAGAAGACCAGGCACAGAACACCTGCATTTTCTCCACCGATTTTTCCCTGAAACTTATGGGTGATATTCAGGAGTATTTTATTAACCATGACGTGCGCAACTTTTACAGTGTTTCCATTTCGGGATATCACATTGCCGAAGCCGGCGCCAACCCCATTTCACAACTGGCATTCACGCTGGCCAACGGGTTCACTTACGTGGAATATTACAAAGCCCGCGGCATGGATATCAATAAATTTGCCCCCAACCTTTCGTTTTTCTTTTCCAATGGTGAAGACCCTGAATATGCTGTTATTGGCCGCGTGGCACGGCTTATCTGGGCGAAAGCCATGAAGCTGAAATATGGTGCCAACGAACGCGCACAAAAGCTGAAATACCATATTCAGACTTCGGGACGTTCGCTGCATGCACAGGAGATAGATTTCAACGACATCCGCACAACGTTGCAGGCGCTGTATGCCATTTATGACAATTGTAACTCACTACATACCAACGCTTACGATGAAGCCATTACCACGCCAACCGAGGAATCGGTAAGGCGTGCAATCGCTATTCAGCTTATCATAAACCACGAACTGGGACTCGCTAAAAACCAAAACCCGTTGCAGGGCTCTTTTATTATTGAAGAACTTACCGACTTGGTGGAAGAAGCAATTTTGTCGGAATTTGACCGTATTACCGAGCGCGGCGGCGTACTGGGCGCCATGGAAACCATGTATCAGCGGAGCAAAATTCAGGAGGAGTCGCTTTACTATGAAACCATGAAACACAGTGGCAGGCTGCCGATAATCGGAGTGAACACTTTCCTGACGGAAAAAGGCTCACACACGGTCATACCGGGAGAGATTATCCGTGCCACCGAACAGGAGAAAAAATATCAGATTCACATGCTGGAACAGCTTCAAAAAACATGGGAAAAAGAGGCCAAAGTTGAGCTGGAAGCGTTGCGAAAAGCAGCCGCTCATAACGAAAATATCTTTGAAGGCCTTATGGAAGCGACCAAATATGCCTCCATTGGCCAGATTACCAATACGTTGTTTGGAGTAGGGGGGCAGTATCGCAGGAATATGTGATTTCAGAATATTTCTTTTTGTACTTTTAATCTTTGATAAAAATGGAAAATATGATTACGAAATACATACTGATTATCTACCCGGAAGTTTATGAGACAAAAGTGGCTATTTTCAAAAACAACGACCCTGTTTTTCTGAAAACCATCCGGCACACCAGAGAGGAACTCTCACAGTTTAAAAGCATCCCGGACCAAACCGGATTCAGGAAAAAGCGTATCCTTGACGAGCTGAACCGCAATGATCTTACGCTGGGCAGTATTGAAATTATTATGGGACGCAGCGGTATGGTGAAACCGGTTGCACAGGGGGTTTACGAAATCAATAAGATCATGGTTAAAGACCTTACCGTAGGTGTGATGGGCATGCACGAAACCAATCTCGGCGGGCTGATAGCTTATGAAATTGCCGAAGAGTGGAACAAAAAAGCTTATATGGCCAATCCTGTGGTAGTGGATGAGCTTTCGGATGTGGCGCGTGTTACCGGACATCCTCTTTTTGAAAGAAAATCTATTTTTCATGCACTGAACCACAAACATGTGGCCTGTAAGTATGCCAAAACCATCAACAAAAACTATAAAGACCTCAACCTGATTATCTGCCATATTGGTAGTGGAGGCATCTCCGTTGGCGCCCATCAGCATGGCCGTGTGGTGGATGTCAACCAGGCTTTCGATGGCGGTGGCCCTTTCTCAATTCGTCGTACCGGCACACTACCGATGGGACAGCTGGTGCGCTACTGTTTCAGCGGAGAGCATACGGAAGAGGAGATTATGGAGATGATCACGGCCAAAGGCGGTTATTATGCTTATCTTGGTACCGACAATATCGAGAAAATCAACCGGCTGATTGCCGAAGGTGACGAAAAAGCCACTTTTATTTCCAATGCGTTGGCTTATGCCGTAGCCAAAGAAATTGCTTCGCATTATGCCACACTTGAAGGGAAAGTGGATGCCATTATCCTTACCGGGATGATTTTTGACAGTGATACTTTTCTCGAAAACGTAAAACGGCGCATCGGCGGCATCGCTCCCATCGCCCTCTACCCATCGGTAAACGATTTTGAAGCGCTTGCCCGCTATGGCATTATGATTTTGAAAGGGGAAGTGCGGGTTAAAGAGTACGAATAATACATTCTCAGCTTAATATCTCCTCTCAAAACTGTTAAGGCGGAAATTCAAATCCGGACAATGGAAAAAGGTTCAAAAAACATAACCCTCCGGCTGATGTACAATACACCCAACGGGAAGGTGCGGGTGGAGATACTGGCATAAGACGAAACCCTTTAGCTTACACAACAAAAAATTGCAGATTTGTTTGGGGTTCTACTTTATTATAAAAATAATGAATACTTTGGGACATCCAAAAGTAAAAGATTAGTATTGAATATCAATAAGTTAACCGGGTGTCCCGAAAAAGTGACGAAGACAGGAGTACTCATCAGCAGAAAGTGTAGAAGAATTTATCTGTTAGGGCTTTTTCCCCTTTCAGATGTTCGTAAGCAATCTATGTGTATTTTTGAGCCAAGAAAAAAATCATGTATAACCTTGTCCTGAACATTCATATTTGGACCAGCGTTTTGTTTATGGTCATCTCCATCGTACTCTCGGTGATGGTTACGAGGGGCTATTTCCTGAAAAAGGAATTTTATGGGAAACCCTATATCTATTTAGAAAACAGTTTTATCCTGTTGTTGTACCTCGGACTTATTTTGGGTTTTCTGCTATACTTCATCATGGAGCCGGCTAACAAATACGCCATCCGGTCGGTTGCTGAAGTCAATCGTATTCTGTCGCTGCGGTTCTGGTCTATCGAACACTTCAGCGTCATGCTGTTTGCTCTGATTTTGGCTCAGATTGGGAAAATATTTACCAGCAGGTCCATCAGTCATCATGCCAAATTCAAATACGCCATGATCTACTACGGTGCAGCCACCATCGCCACACTTATTTCCCTTGGTTTTTATCTCGCTAACAGGTAAAAAAAGTGCCTAAAATACTTCAGGTACTTCAAACTTTAGGCACTTCGCTAAATCATTTTTTTCGGGTCAACCCATTCGGTAAATTCTTCGTCGGTAACAAAGCCCAAGGCCAGCGCAGCCTCACGCAAAGTGGTTCCTTCGGCATGGGCTTTTTTGGCAATCTTAGCCGATTTTTCATAACCAATGTGTGTATTGAGTGCAGTAACCAGCATGAGCGAGTTTTCCAGATTATGCTGAATATTTTTCAGATTGGCCCGAACGCCATCAATGGCTTTGTCTGCAAAAGATACGCAGGCATCGCCCAGCAGATGTGCCGACTGCAGCAGGTTGGCAATCATCACCGGTTTGAAAACGTTCAGCTGAAAATGTCCCTGCATTCCGCCGGTGGTAATGGCTACATCGTTACCAATCACCTGTGCGCAAACCATGGTCAGGGCTTCATTTTGCGTGGGGTTCACCTTTCCGGGCATGATGGACGAGCCAGGCTCGTTGGCCGGAAGATTAATTTCGCCAATGCTGCACCGCGGGCCGGATGCAAGGTAACGCACGTTGTTTGAAATATGCATCAGGCTTACGGCCAGTTGTTTCAAGGCTCCGGAAGTCTCCACTACCGCATCGTGAGCCGAAAGAGCCTCAAATTTATTGGGTGCTGTCTTAAAAGGGAAACCGGTAAGTTCAGCAATTTTCTCAGCCACTTTCTCAGCATAACCTTCCGGGGTGTTCAGTCCGGTTCCCACAGCTGTTCCGCCCAAAGCCAGTTCCGTCAAATGTTCCAGCGTAGATTCCAAAGCTTTCAATCCGTGGTCGAGTTGCGAAACATAGCCCGAAAACTCCTGTCCCAGCGTCAGTGGCGTAGCATCCATCCAATGGGTACGACCGGTTTTTACAAAATCTTTGAACGCTTCGGATTTTTTTGCCAGGGCATCACGCAGATGTTTAACGCCCGGAATGGTAACTTCCATCAGCACTTTATACGCAGCAATGTGCATGGCCGTGGGGAAAGTGTCGTTAGACGATTGCGATTTGTTGGCATCGTCGTTGGGATGGAGAAATTTCTTTTCATCTGTCAGTTTGCCGCCTTTGATAACGTGACCGCGGTTGGCAATCACTTCGTTCACGTTCATGTTCGATTGCGTACCCGAACCGGTTTGCCAGATAACCAACGGAAAATTATCGTACAGTTTTCCGGCCAGGATTTCATCACAAACCTGCGCTATCAACCAGGCCTTTTCACCATCCAAAACCCCCAGGCCGGCGTTGGTGAGTGCCGCTGCTTTTTTCAAATAGGCAAAAGCATCAATAATTTCCCGCGGCATGGAAGCTTCGGGGCCAATTTTAAAATTCATTTTTGACCGTTGTGTTTGTGCGCCCCAATATTTATCAACCGGGACCTGCACTTCGCCCAAAGTATCATGTTCTATTCTGTATTCCATGATTTTATGATTTAAGTTCGATGAATATTCTAAAACAATACATCAATTTCTTCGGTCGGATCGCCCCAAACAGCTTTGTTTCCTCTTACCACGATGGGACGTTTGATAAGTTTAGGGTTTTCAATCATAATCTTTACCCATTCATCATCGGTAAAGTTTTTTCCTTTGAAATTTTGTTTGTAAATTGCCTCCTGTGTGCGAATCATCTCCTGAGGTTTCTTGTTCAGCATCATCAAAAGCTTCCTGAACTCATCCGCGGTAAGCGGATTTTTAAGGTATTCAACAATTTTAAAATCATCGATTTTGCTTTGCAGAAACTGCAGACCGGCACGTGATTTTTTACACCGGGGATTATGATAAATGGTAATCATTTTTACTGTTTTTTATGAACAGTCAAAATTACAGAATCCTGAGAAAAGATGGCGAATAAAAAGCTTATTTATAATTTGTTCTAATTGCCCTTGTAAAGATGGAAAAATATTCACAAACCACTGGAAAATATTCCGGAAGGCAGAAGGCAATCCTCTCCGATCGTGATATTTTCGATTCCGCGAGATATTATTTGATAAATCTCCCTGCTGAACATGTATAATTTTGCCGGTCGGTGTGAAACCTCTGCTTCTTTTTCATTTAAGGGCACGATATAACTCAGATTAGAGATTTTTTTCCGAAAATTACGCTTGTCAAGGGGAATTCCAAATATTACTTCATAAATCTTTTGTAATTGATTAAGTGAAAATTTTGATGGCAACAGCTCAAAAATGAGTGGTTTTATTCGCAATTCAAGGTGAAGGGTTTCCAAAGCAAAGTTTAAAATTTCCTGATGATCAAATGCTAATGGTAACCCGGAAACATCATCAACATTAGTCCAACGGACATTTGTTGTAAGGTTTATATTATTCCTGACATCATTAGACAAATTAATGAGTGCGTAATAAGGAATAGTAATTACTCGTCTTTCCGGATGGTCAATTGAAATAAGCCAAGACATATCTTGTGGCCGTCTGATCAAACGATCAGGCGATCCAAAAGCTTTTAATTGTTTCATGAAGATATTCTGAGATCCCGTTAGCTCTTTCAGGATACGCTTCGAAACAGTATCAGGGTCTTCATTCAAACGAATCAAATCCCCGGGGAATCTCCAGTCATGATACTGGACCCCTTCATAAAGGATATTTCGTCAAATTAATAATACGTTCAGATGAACCGAATCAAAGCCAAAAATAACAGCATCTACTGACACGTTCGGTATAAGTTGCCTGTCCATAAGCAAAAATTTAATATATTGAATTAATATGAGATAAACAAAAAGGACTTTAGTTCACTATCTGCGACCAAACCCCTTTTTGTTCAATATTTTCATCAATCAAACGTCGTATAAGCAGTTTCTCCGTGCATGGCCTCATCCATACCAATGGCTTCTTGTTTTTCGGTTGCACGTAAACCGAATAACTTGTCCACCACTATAAAGAGGACAAAAGTACCAACTCCCGAATAGACAATGGTTGCCAAAACAGCGATCAGCTGGACGATAAATTGGTGAGGATTCCCGTAGAAAGCACCACTATATGCAGCTTGAATAGCAGGCGTAGCCAATAAACCGGTCAATAAAGCGCCGATGGTGCCACCAATACCATGTACACCAAAAGCATCTAATGCATCATCATATCCCGTTTTAGGTTTTATATTAGCTACCATAAAGAAACAGACCAGGGAAACCACCACTCCGATAATCAACGCGCCCGTAACATCAACAAACCCGGAAGCCGGTGTAATAGCAACTAATCCTGCCACTGCACCCGTAGCAACGCCCACAAGTGTCGGTTTCTTTCCGATGATCCAATCCAAAATTGCCCATGTAAAAGCAGCGGTAGCCGCAGCGATTTGAGTAACAAGGAAAGCGTTTGCTGCAAGTCCATCGGCAGCTAATCCACTACCGGCATTGAATCCGAACCATCCAAACCACAAAAGAGCAGCGCCAATAGCTACAAAAGGAATGTTATGTGGTGGAATAGCGTGTCGTTGATAATCACGACGTTTACCCAGCATCAGAACCATGACCAAAGCTGCAATCCCGGCATTGATATGTACCACCGTACCTCCTGCAAAGTCAAGCGCACCTAATTTAGCCAGCCACCCATCTGCTGACCATACCCAATGGGCAATCGGGTTGTAAATAACCAAAGCCCACAGTAACGAGAAAATCAGAAAGCCTTTGAATTTGATTCGTTCGGCAAAAGCGCCAATAATCAAGGCCGGCGTAATCACGGCGAACATCATTTGAAATAATATAAAAACAATGTGAGGAATGGTTCCAACCATTACCGGAACACCGTTGACTATTTTTCCGGTGGCTTGGGAATGTGAGATAAAATAAGGGCTTAAATCGTTGATATGGATTCCGTTCAGAAATGCCCAATGAAACCCGCCAATATAGGGAGCCAATATTCCACTTGAACTACCAAAGGCTAAACTATAACCAACGGTTACCCATTCGATACTGATTACGGCTGTAATCATAAAACACTGCATCAACACATTTAAAATATTCTTGCGACGAACCAGACCACCATAAAAAAGTGCCAGTCCGGGGATTGTCATTAACAACACAAATGCGGTGGCTACAAGCATCCAGGCTGTATCGCCCGCATTAATTGTGGGAGTGGGAACAGCTGTTGCCGCTGCTACGCCTTGCGCCATTGCCGGTAAACTTACCAAAGTCAAAAGAGCAATTATTACTATGTTTATTTTTTTCATCTTATAAATTGTTTTGTGATTTAAGAACATGAAACGAAGCAGTTTCTATCCACCAACAACTTCTCTTGCACAAATACCATCCGGCAAGTTTCATCATGCTATTTATCGGTTAAAGAGTATTACTTTTCTCCATTTTCTTTATTGTATAGCGCGTCCGGTCCGGTTTCACCCGTACGAATCCGATAGGTAGCTTCAATGTCGGATACAAAGATTTTGCCGTCGCCCATATCTCCGGTTCGTGCAGCGTTCATAATCGCGTTCACGGTTTTCTCCAAATTATGGTCGCGAACAACAATCGAGAGCATGTGCCGTTGGATGTAATGGGACTGAAATATCTGTCCTCTCACCATTTGCTCTTCGGTCGATTTTCCAAGACCTGTAATGTCCCAGTAGGAAAACCACCCAATGCCGGCTTCATATAAAGCCTTTTTAACATCCTCAAATTTTGACTTCCGAATAATCGCCTCAATTTTTTTCATAGCTTATAATATTTGGTTAAACAAAAAAGGCTTATGGAATTTCCCATAAGCCTATAAAACTTCTTTATTATGGGAAAATTTAGGGTATTCTGTTTGTCTGCTGAATAGAATTATGATTAGCGGGTTGATTATTAAAGGTGCCGTTCATCAATTCCATAGACAGGGCTTGTTCCTGCCTTTGGTTTCCCTGCCAACGATTCTGCGAATTCATTCCGAACAACACGACACCGGTATACTGAAAAAAGTTTTCTCCCATAGCAAAATCAAAGGGGAAAAGATAACGCACTAACACAAGAGTATTCTCTCTCATATTATTTATCTTTTTATATCTCAACTTATTCTTCATTTGTCTGCGAATTTCATGGGCTTTTGATCATGTCCATCTTCCGGAGATTTGTTAACCACATCAATCAATTCAAAAATACATATTTTCCTGTATGAAAATAAATAATTACAAGCTGAATATTCACAGAAACGCCGTGAAAACCTGAAATTATTATTTGTTTAATACTGATAATGAGATGTGTACAAGCATGAAAAAAGGATTTTGGTAATTTTTTGCCTGTTTTTGCATCGAAATCAAAACCACCAATAATAACGTTTGCAAGGAACTTGTCCTAATTTGATAAAAATCAAAATTTTTAGAAATTATAGTGAATTTTTAGCGGTTTTAAGGCAAATTGTTCTCTGTGTGAAAGATAAAATGATAGCATTCAGGTTCCGAAACGGAAGGAAGTGTGTGAAAACTGTTTAAAGTTAAATGGGTTTTTCGAGAGGAATACATTGGCTTTAGGAGTTTTACTTCCCTCTTCCAGATTCCATCAAATAGGCCTTGATAAAATTGTCCAACTCCCCATCCAAAACTGCCTGTACGTTGGAAGTTTCATAATTTGTGCGCACATCTTTCACCAGTTTGTAAGGATGCAAAACATAAGACCGGATTTGCGAACCCCATTCGATTTTCTTTTTACCGGCTTCTATTTTTGCCTGTGCTTCCTGTTGTTTTCGCATCTCAATCTCGTACAACTGTGAGCGCAGCATTTGGAGAGCTTTTTCGCGGTTTTGCTGTTGCGAACGGGTTTCCTGGCACTCAATCACCAGGCCAGAAGGCTCATGACGCAGACGAACAGCGGTCTCTACCTTATTTACATTCTGCCCGCCCGGACCACTGCTACGAAAAGTATCCCAGCGGATATCCGCAGGGTTCACCGCAATTTCGATGGAATCGTCCACCATGGGGTAAACATATACCGAGGCAAAAGAGGTATGACGGCGGTTGGCCGAATCGAAAGGCGAAAGCCGTACCAGCCGGTGGACGCCATTTTCCCCTTTCAGGTAACCAAAAGCAAAATCCCCTTCGAATTCCAGCGTAACCGATTTGATACCGGCCACATCTCCTTCCTGAAACTCCAGTTCCTTTACTTTAAAACCTTTGCGCTCGCCATAACGGATGTACATACGCATGAGCATCTCCGCCCAGTCCTGGCTTTCGGTTCCGCCGGCGCCGGGGTTGATTTTCAAAATTGCATTCAGGTTATCATCTTCTTTACCAAGCATTTGTAGGAATTCCAGCTCCTTAACCTGTTTCAGTGTTATAGCAAGCTGTTCGTCCATTTCCTCATGCGAAACCTCTCCATCGCGAAAAAAATCTTCCAGTACTTTCAAGTCGTTGAAAGCTTCCTGTGCTTTGGCGAAAGCTTCTGTTCGTTTTTTTTGGGCCTTGATTTTTCGCAGCATCACTTCCGCTTTTTTCGGGTCGTTCCAAAAATCCGGTGACTGCGTTTTCTCCTCTTCTTCTCCAATTTCCATCAACGTACGATCTACGTCAAAGGTACCCCCTCAAGGCCGCGAGTCGTTTCGACAGGTCTTTCATGGCTTCTGCTGTGTACATAAGCTTTTCTTTTTTGCAAAAGTAAAAAGATTGTGGCTCACCAGAGAGAATGATGAATGAAAGAATGATGAATGAGAGAATGTTGGCCTGACTACCAATTAAAGGGGACTCCTAATCGCGCTTATCCTTCAGCCTGTTCAAAATTCGCCGGTCTTTTTTGGTGGGACGCCCTATGCCACGGGAGCGTTTTTCGTAGTTGAGTTGTCGCATCATTTGTTGTTTTTCCAGCTCTTCGGCAGGGGTGAGGTCTTCCATTAAGTCGGGGACCAGTGCAGCGGAGACACGGTTTTTCGCTGCCTTTCTCACACGTACTTTTTTTATAATACCGCCGGAATGAATCTCAATTTCATCACCTTCGTTAACCTCTCGCGAGGCTTTGGCATTGTTGCCAGCCATTTTTACCTTTCCACCTTTACAAGCTTCCGTTGCCTGCGAACGGGTTTTGTACAACCGTACTGCCCAAAGCCATTTGTCGAGTCTTACGTGTGGCATGGCCTGTTATTTTTGTCTGAAAAATAGTTGAAGAGGTACGCCGGTGAAATCATAATACTTTCTTATTTTGTTCTCAAGGAACCTTTTGTAAGGCTCTTTCACCTCGTCGGGAAGGTTGCAGAAAAAAACAAACTGTGGTGAATTTGTTTTCAGTTGCATGATATATTTTATCCGGATGTAACGACCCCGCGAAGCCATGGGATGCGGATTTTCTTCGATAATCGGCAACAGAAGATCATTTAGCTTGGAGGTGGAGATATGTTTACTTCGTTTATCGTAAACCTCTTCGGCAAAATTCAATGCTTTAAAAATCCGCTGTTTTTCGTGTACCGAAACAAACACAATGGGCACATCATTAAAAGGAGCAATACGTTTCCGGATGGCTTCCTCAAATTTCAAATGAGTATTGTTTTCTTTGTCCACCAAATCCCATTTGTTTACAACAATTACAATTCCTTTTCGGTTTTTCTCAGCCAGATGAAAAATACTTACATCCTGTTTTTCAATTCCCTGGCTGGCGTCAATCATCACGAGACAGATATCCGAATTTTCAATAGCGCGAATGGTACGCAGTGTGGAATAAAACTCAATGTTTTCGTAAACCTTGCCTTTTTTGCGCAGACCTGCCGTATCCACCAGCATAAACTCATGGCCAAAACCTTTAAAAGGAGTGTAAATGGAATCGCGTGTCGTCCCGGCCACCGGCGTAACAATGTTCCGGACATCACCAATCAGCGTATTGATGAGGGATGATTTGCCCACGTTGGGACGACCAATAACGGCAATCCGGGGGATATCCGGGATTTCTTCCTCTTCTGTTTTGTTAAAATCTTTGACAACTTCATCCAGAAGGTCGCCGGTCCCGTTGCCATTTACCGAAGATATGGGATAGACTTCGCCCAGCCCCAGTGCATAAAAGTCACTGCCGATATGGGTCAGGTTGGGGGAATCCACTTTGTTGGCGGCAATAAAGACCTTTTTACCGGAGCGGCGTAACAGCTCGGCCACATCTTCATCTAACGGATGAATACCTTCGCGGGCATCCACCACAAAGACGATGGCATCGGCCTCATCGATGGCAAAAAGTACCTGCTTTCTGATTTCTTCTTCAAAAACATCGTTGGAGCCCTGGACAAAACCGCCGGTATCAATAACGGAAAACTCTTTTCCATTCCAGTCACTTTTGCCGTAAATCCGGTCGCGGGTAACGCCGCTCTCTGACTCCACAATGGCGGTTTTCGATACCGTAAGTCGGTTAAACAGTGTTGATTTTCCCACATTCGGACGGCCTACAATGGCTACAATATTATTCATAATTATTTTTTTGCAAAATTAACTCAAATTAGGCATTAGAAAGCTTTCAATACTTAATCCGTATTGAAGGATTTGCGGGTCTTAAAGATCATAGCCGAATTGTCCCAGCTGCTTTTCGTCATTCCGCCAGTTTTTGTTTACCTTTACCGAGAGCTGGAGAAAGATTTTCTTGTCAAAGAATTTTTCCATCTCTAAGCGCGCCATGGTGCCGGTGCGTTTTATGGCATTTCCCTGATGTCCCAGCAGGATGCCCTTTTGTGAATCGCGTTCCACAAAAATGTAAGCATGAATTTTAATCAGGTTTTCACTTTCTTTAAAGGATTCCACAGCCACTTCAACGGAATATGGGATTTCCTTTTTATAGTTCAGAAATATTTTTTCGCGGATCATCTCCGAAACAAAAAACCGTTCGGAGCGGGTCGTCAGTTCGTCTTTCGGGTAATATGCCGGGCTTTCGGGAAGTTTTTTCAGGATGGTATCAAATACTTTTGAGATATTGAAATTCCGCAATGCAGAAATAGGAATCACCTCAGCACGTGGAAATTTTTCCTGCCAGTAGGCGATATCTGCTTCCACCGTTGCCTGATCCGACAAGTCAATTTTGTTAATCAACACAATTAACGGAACATCCGAATGTTCAATTTTGTTGATAACGACTTCTTCCCCGAATTTTATACCCGGTTCGGTCATTAGCAGAATAATATCTGCATCAATTAGCGCTGATTCGATGTATTTGTTCATGTACTCGTGCATCTTGTAGGCGGGGTCGCGGACAATTCCCGGAGTATCGGAATAGACGATCTGAAAGTCATCTCCGTTCACCATTCCCATGATGCGATGGCGGGTTGTCTGTGCTTTTGAAGTGATTATGGAGAGTTTTTCGCCCACCACAGTATTCATTAGCGTAGATTTTCCAACGTTTGGATAACCTATAATGTTGACAAAGCCTGCTTTATGTGCCATAAAAGATTTTAAAAAAATATTTGCGTGGCAAAGAAACAAAATATATCTTTGCACTCCCATTTTAAAAACGGGAAACGGAACATTGAATCTCCGGCGTTCATTTGATATAAAACACTCAAAATATATTGCGGGGTGGAGCAGTGGTAGCTCGGCGGGCTCATAACCCGTAGGTCGTAGGTTCGAATCCTGCCCCCGCTACTAACAAGCCGGCATTCGCCGGCTTTTTTCATTAAAAAGGAATCCTTCGTGTCCCTGGTGGTGAAAACAGGCAACCTTTCTCTGTTTAAAACCGGTTGATATATTCTTCCAGTGAGTCGGAAGTTTCCATTACAAACTTTTTACGGATGCGGTAGCGATTTTTGCGGATGGCTTCCATGGAGATATTCAAGACCGAAGCAATCTGCTGCGAGCTCATGTGGATACGCAGGTAAGTACAGAATTTCATCTCGGTTTTGGTGAGATCGGGATGGGCAGCCCTGAGCTTGTCGAAAAAATCTTTGTGTACGGCTGAAAATTTCTGTTTGAAGATTTCCCAGTTGTCGGTTTTCCCCCGGAGTTGTTCCATGGTTTGTTGAATTTCCTGAAAATCGGTTAGATCAAAAGTCTTTTTGCCGGAGTTGATTAACGATTTCAGCTTTTTGCTTACTACCTTGTAAAGCTCGTTTTCTTTACCCGTACGGATGGTTAATTCCAGTAGTTTTTGGTCTTTCTCCTGCAATTTGTTATCGTCCGGGGCAGGGGAGGGCAAGCCTTCTTTTTCCACGGTCTGCTTTTCAGGTTGCCGGGTATTGACACGGGCAAGGTAGTTTTGTTTCAGCTTATCAATTTGTGCCTGAAGTTGTTCCAATTGCCTGATTAGTTTCCTTTTGCTTCTGTCCATTTCTCCTGTATTTTTTGGATTTTTACAAAAATAAGGATTTTGGAGAAAGCGGCTAAATATTATTTTGAGGTGCCGGGAGAAAAATTCTTAAGCTTCCGAAGAAAAAATTAAAGACATGGAAGCAAAAGAAGCCTTACAATCTCAATAATATCCTGCTAATTTGCACAGCGATGTGTTCTTTCCGGTTTACCTGAAATTACGCTCAAATTTATTTCTGATTTCATCAAGGCACAAATTGCCAATACTGCCTTCGTGCGTATGGTGGACTTTTTTCTCCGGTTTGAAGTTGCCATCAAGGATATCCCTGCCGAGTTTTTTATATGCATCACGGAAGGCCATTCCGTTCATCACGAGTTTGTTCACCTCTTCCACACTGTAGAGGTAATCGTAAACCGGGTTATCCAGAATGTTTTCAGTTATCTGAATGTGCTGTAGCATGAAGTTGCACACTTCGAGGTTGTCTTTCAGCACGTCAACGGCCTCCATCAGGCTTCCCTTCAGCAGCTGAAAATCGCGGTGGTAACCGCTGGTAAGGTTGTTGGTGATAAGGCTGATTTCTACAGGGAGGTTTTGTATTTTGTTGCTCCTGGCGCGTATCAATTCAAATACATCCGGGTTTTGCTTGTGCGGCATGATGCTGGAACCGGTGGTAAGCTCTTTCGGGAAGTTGATAAAGCCGAAGTTACGGCTCATGTAGAGGCATACATCGGCTGAGAATTTCGACAGGGTTCCGGCTACTGAAGCCAGTGCAAAGGATATTGATTTTTCGAGTTTCCCCCGGCTCATCTGTGCTGCCACTACGTTATATTTCATGGTGGAGAAGCCCAACAGCCCGGTTGTCATGCTACGGTCGATAGGGAAGGAGGTTCCGTAACCTGCAGCCGAACCCAATGGGTTCTGGTCGGCAATTTTGTAAGCAGCATTCAGCAAAATCAAATCGTCGACAAGACTTTCTGCATAGGCTCCGAACCAGAGTCCGAAGGAAGAGGGCATGGCTATCTGTAAATGTGTGTAGCCGGGCATCAACACTTTCTTGTGCTGTTCGGCCAGTTCAATAAAGGTATTGAACAGCTCCTTTACGAATGCTTTAATGTTTTGTATCTCTTCCTTAGCGTAGAGATGCAGATCGGCCAGCACCTGGTCGTTGCGCGAACGTGCGGTATGGATTTTCTTTCCCGCATTACCAATCTTTTGCACCAGCTCGAATTCGATTTTGCTGTGTACATCCTCAAACGATTCTTCGATGATAAAAGTACCGTTTTCAATGGTTACGGTAATTTCGTCCAAAGCGCTCAGAATATCTTTCAATTCTTTTTCGGTAAGAATGCCAATTTTATGCAACATTTTGGCATGAGCCATGTTTACCTGCACATCGTATTTGGCAAGTTTCATGTCCAGTTGGCGGTCGTCGCCTACGGTAAACCGTTCTACAATATTGTCGGTACTGTAACCTTTGTCCCACAGTTTCATTGTTCGTTGTTTTTAAAGAATTCGTTAAATAATTTGATATAGAGGTCAATTCCTTCTTCAATTTCATTCAGGCAGATGAACTCGTCGGCCTGGTGTGAGCGTTTGGAATCGCCCGGTCCCATTTTCAGTGACGGACAGCTAAGCACCGACTGGTCCGACAGTGTCGGAGAGCCATAGGTTTTTCTTCCGATTTTTATCCCTGCCTGCACAATAGGATGGTTCACATCAATGGCAGATGAATTTAACCGGAACGACCGTGCCGTTAGTTTGCTTTTGGTGTGGGCATCGATAAGGTCAAAAACCTCCCGGTTGGTATAATAATCGTTCACCCTCACATCGATAACAAAATGGCAACTTGCCGGTACTACATTGTGCTGTTCTCCTGCATCTATCTGTGTTACAGTCATTTTTACTTCCCCCAGTCTTTCTGATACTTTAGGGAACTTGTAATTTCTTATCCAATGGATATCGTCCATTGCATTGTAAATGGCGTTATCGGTATTGGCGTGGGCTGCATGGCCCGGTTTGCCGGGAGCATAGGCATCAATTACCAACAAGCCTTTTTCTGCTATGGCCATGTGCATTCCGGTGGGTTCCCCTACTATGGAAAACGCTATTGGCGGGAGCTTTTTCAACAAACTGTTCAGCCCGTTCGGGCCTGAGCTTTCTTCTTCGCCTGTAGCCGCAAAAATAAGGTTGTAGTCCAAATCTTTGCGATCGAAAAAATGGACGAATAAAGCCATAAGCGACACGAGGCAACCTCCGGCATCGTTGCTGCCAAGCCCAAAAAGTTTGCTGTTTACTATCCCGGGTTCAAACGGATCGTTGGTGTAAGCCTTATTGGGTTTCACCGTGTCGTGGTGCGAGTTTAAAAGAATACTGGGCTTAGCATCATTAAAATACTTGTTGGTTACCCGGATGTTGTTGTTGCTGCGATTTACCGGAATGCCAAAAGCCTCAAACCAACCGGCTATCAGCTCGGCTGTCTGGTTCTCTTCTCCCGAAAAGGAAGGTATTTGTATCAGAGCCTTCAGCAATTCAAGGGCTTTGTGATAGTGTTCTTTCTCTTCCATATTTTACAAAGTTAATGTGGTAAAGTGTTTGCTGTTGTTTTTGATTACATCCGTATTGCCGATGATTACTTTGGCGACTTTGTTCTTCAAGGCGTGAAAGCAGTTTTCCATTTTCGGCAACATACCTTCGTCAATCACCTTTTGCTGTTTCAGTTCATGATATTTTGCCGAATCGATATGTGTGATTACTGAGTTTTCGTCTGCCACATTTGCCAGTACCCCTTTTTTTTCGAAGCAGTAAATCAGCTCGGTTTCGTATAGCCGGCTCATGCCAATGGCCAACTCTGCGGCAATGGTATCAGCATTGGTGTTGAGGAGGTGCCCTTTCCCATCGTGCGTTAGCGGGCAGAAAACAGGTGTAATTTGTTGCTGCAGAAAGGAGTGTATGGCTGTTTCGTTGATGGCTTTTACATCGCCCACCCATCCGAAGTCGATGGGGCGGACAGGCCGTTTTTCCGCCAAAATAGTGTTGGCGTCGGCACCTGACAGGCCCATTGCATTGCATCCACAGGCTTGTAATTTGCCGGTGATGGTCTTATTGATAAGCCCGGCATATACCATGACGACAACTTCAAGGTCTTTGCCGGAAGTTATTCTTCGTCCCTTCACCATTTGCGGGTCAATACCCAGTTTCTTACTCACCTGCGTAGCGAGCTTTCCGCCACCGTGAACCAAGATTTTTAAGCCTTCCAGTTGTGCGAAATCACCAAGGAAAGCATCCAGTTTCATGGCATCGTCAATTACGTTGCCTCCGATTTTTATAACACGCAGTTTCGTTTTCATTTTACAGCAATTTCTTTAAAGTATCTGCAAACGGCTTGATTTGTTCGGTGGTAATACAAAGGGGTGGCAGTATCCTTAGTAAGTTGGGATTGGCCGACGAACCTGTGAAGATATGGTGGTTGTACAGAAGTTTGGCCCGTAGCTCTTTTACCGGGAAATTCAGTTCAACGCCCAACATCAGACCTCTTCCTTTAATGTGTTTTATCTGAGGTATTTCCTGTAAGTCAGCCACTATTTTTTCGCTGACCTGCTGTACATTTTGTAACAGCTTCTCATTTTTCAGTATATCGAGTACGGCAATTGCGGCAGTGCAGGCAAGATAACTTCCCCCGAAGGTGGTTCCCAGCATCCCATAAGTGGCTTTTATGTTCGGGTGAATCAACAATCCGGCTACCGGGAAACCATTACCCATACCTTTGGCAAGGGTAACAATATCGGCTTCAATATTGGCGTATTGATGTGCAAAAAATTTCCCGCTTCTTCCATATCCGCTTTGAATTTCGTCAAGGATAAGCAGCGCTCCGTCTGCCTTGCACTGTTGTGCCAGAAATTCCAGATATTCCACCGAGGGCATGTCCAGGCCGCCAACACCCTGGATGCCTTCCACAATTACCGCACATACATCCTTATTTCGTAGTGCTTTCCCGAGCTGTCCTCTGTTGTTCAGCTCGATAAACTCCACCGGAAAATTGTGCCGGTTGACCGATGCCGACAGCTTCGGGTTGTCGGTTACATTCAGGGCCGCTGCCGTTCGGCCATGAAAGCTGTTCTTAAAGGCAACCACTTTCTTTTTGCCCGTGTAGAAAGATGCCAGTTTGATGGCGTTCTCATTGGCTTCAGCACCGCTGTTACACAAAAACAGGTGATGTTCCGGGTAACCGCTTTGTTGTGCCAGTTTCTGCGCAAGTTCTTCCTGCATGGGCATATTTACCGAATTGGAGTAGAAGCCGATTTTGTTCAACTGACCGGTTAGTTTGCTCACATAATCCGGATGGCTGTGCCCGATGGAAATCACACCATGTCCGCCGTACAGGTCAAGGTACTCCTGGTCGTTTTCATCATAAACATACACCCCTTTTGCTTTGGTGAGGGTGATATCAAATCTTGGATATACGTCAAATAGTTTCATGTCTATAGATAATTGGCTTTAAGGTTCAATCCTGTGGATTCTTCCAGTCCGAACATCAGGTTCATGTTCTGAATGGCCTGTCCTGCAGCGCCTTTAAGCAGGTTGTCGATAATGGAGATAACCAGTACTTTGCCGTCAATCTTTTGCACCTGCAACAGGCAATAGTTGCTGTTCACCACCTGTTTCAGGTGAATGTTATTTTTGCTGAGGTGTGTAAAAGCAGCATCCTTGTAATATTCTTCAAACAGCGCGACCAATGCTACTTCCGGCAGATCACAACGGGTGTACATGCTGGCAAAAATACCTCTCGTGAAATCACCTCTTAAAGGCAAAAAATTCAGGGAATAGTCAAAATTATTTTGCAGGGCTTTTACATTTTCGGTAATCTCTCCCAGGTGTTGGTGTGCAAAAGCTTTGTAAATGGAGAGGTTGTTGTTTCGCCAGCTAAAGTGAGCGGTTTCTGTCAGTGATTGTCCGGCGCCTGTGGAGCCTGTTATGGCATGAATATGGACATCGTCATTCAGCAAATGTTCTTTCGCCAAAGGCAAAAGGGCCAGTTGGATGGCCGTTGCAAAACAGCCTGGATTGGCAATGTTTTCGGCTTGTTGGATTTTCTCCCTGTTGAGTTCCACCAGGCCGTACACAAAGTCTCTGTCTTCAAACTGTGCATTGGCCTGCATGCGAAAATCGTTGCTCAGGTCAATGATTCTGGTGTGTGTAGCGAAGCTGTTTTCCGACAGGAACTTTCCGGAGTTTCCGTGCCCCAGGCATAGGAACAGCACATCCACATTGGGATTGATTTTGTCGGTAAACACCAGCTCGTTATTGAAAAACATGTCCTGGTGTACCCCGGACACAACTTTCCCCGGTTGAGAATGGCTATACACAAAATCAATTTCCGCATCGGGATGATGCACGAGACATCGCAACAGCTCGCCTGCAACATAACCTGTTCCGCCAACAATTCCACATTTGATCATAGCTTTTTGTTTATCTGTTTGTAAATTTTCATGGGATTAGCCAGTATTTTGATGAATCCTTTCACATCTTCGCCGCTCCACTGTTTGCTCTCCTCGCCGTAGTTGCCGAAGTCCGAATTCATCAGGTCGTGGGGCGATTCGATACCCTGAACGATAAAACGGTAGGGGTGGAGCTCCACAAATACTTTTCCGGTAACGGTAGCCTGCGTGTCTTCGAGGAAAGTCTCGATGTTGCGCATAACCGGTTCGAAGTATTGCGCTTCGTGAATGAACATGCCGTACCAGTTGGCGAGTTGTTCTTTCCAGTGTAACTGCCACTTCGACAAGGTATGTTTCTCCAGTGTGTGGTGTGCTTTGATGATGATGGTAGCCGCTGCTGCTTCAAAGCCTACACGTCCTTTGATGCCGATGATGGTATCGCCCACATGAATGTCGCGCCCAATGGCATATCTGGCAGCTGTTTCTTCCAGCGTTTGGATAGCTTCTACCGGGGCCATCGTTTTTCCGTTCAGCCCGGCTATTTCCCCTTTTTCAAATTCCAGCGTTATCGTTTTGGGTGTTGTCTCTTCCATTTGGTTGAGGTAAGCCTTTTCCGGCAGCGGCAGGTGAGAAGTTAGTGTTTCCACTCCTCCCACACTGGTTCCCCAAAGTCCCTTATTGATGGAGTATTGGGCTTTTACCCGGTCAACCGTTACCCCTTTTTTAGCGAGGTACTCAATTTCTTCCTTTCGTGATAATTGCTGATCGCGAATGGGTGTAAGAATCTCTATTTCAGGAGCAACCAATTGGAATATCAGATCAAAACGTATCTGATCGTTGCCGGCTCCGGTACTGCCGTGCGCAATATACGTTGCATCTATTTTCTTAGCATAATTGGCCAGCGCAATGGCCTGGTAAATTCGCTCGGCGCTTACCGACAGGGGATAGGTGTTGTTTTTAAGCACATTACCAAAGATAAGATACTTTATAATGTGGTCGTAATAAGCTTGCGTTACTTCAAGCGTTACATGGCTGGCAACGCCGAGATGAATAGCTTTTTGTTCGATGGCTTTCAATTCTTCTTCTGAGAAACCGCCTGTGTTTGCAAAAGCCGAGTGAACTTCCAGTTGCTTTTCGTGTGCCAGGAATTTCACAGCATAGGAGGTGTCTAACCCCCCGCTAAATGCCAGTACTACTTTATTATTTTTCATTTTTCAAAGAATATTTTAGAAATGGAAACTTTTCAATTTTTCGTTTGATTCTAAGTCTTCGGAGTTTCATAAACCGTCTATACTTTTCCCATGATCTCTGTTTGTTTTGTTCGGTATTTTTTTCGGGTACTTTGCTCAGGTCGCAAACCATTCCGGTACATAAACACAAAGTGCGGTTGGTGCGCCGCAGGATGTCGTAGTTAACGCAGGTTTGGCAACCTTTCCAGAAAGCCTCATCCTGAGTGAGTTCCGAAAAGGTGACAGGGTTGTAACCCAGGTCAGAATTGATCTTCATCACTGCCAGGCTGGTGGTGATACCAAACAATTTGGCGTTGGGGAACTTCTCTTTCGACAAGTCGAACATAGTTCGCTTAATTGTACGCGCAAGTCCGGTATTACGGTAATCGGGATGGACGATGAGCCCGGAATTAGCCACATATTTTTTGTTCTCCCAGCTTTCGATGTAGCAGAAACCGATTACTTTGTCGCTATCGAGCGCTATAACGGCCTTGCCTTCCGTTATTTTCTGCCGGATATATTCCGGATCGCGCTTGGCAATTCCGGTTCTCCGTATTTTCGCAGCCTCCTCAATCATTTTGCTGATGGTTTCGGCATACTGATGGTGGTCTTTATCAGCCACCTTCATTAAAAATTGCATTACAAAAAGAGATTAAGTTTTCGTTGAAAATTTGATTAACTATATAAAAGGAAATTGTGTGAAAAGGCAGAGCACGGAGCCCCGCAAGGAAAATATATTACGCCCAAAGGCGCCTTGGAAAACTATGCCTTATATCGGTATAAGGGAAAGCAATACCATTGGCAGGGGTTGCCTGCTTTACTGAAAGTCGGTATGTGCTTGTGTTTTGCATTGCGGGGACAAAGATATATTTTTTTTGTTTAAAGAAACAACTATTTTTTTGTTTTGGTTGCCAATACCCGGGTTTCGTCATCGTAAATGTTAGTGTGGCAAGGTTTTTCATCCTGATTTTAAAATTTATCCCGTGTCGAATTGTCAGCGATGGCGTTATGAATCTTTTGTTTTTGTAAAAAAAATTATTGATTTATTTTGTTTATAACATAAACTACTTTATCTTTGCACCGTATTTATAAATAAAACTATATCATGGAACATCAAAATCTATCACCAGAGAAAAGCTTTGAGATTATCAATCAGGTGATTAACGAAGCAAAATCAAAATTTGAAGAGAATGGATTCATCTATGCCTTTTGGGGCTTGCTGGGTGCAGTTACAGCATTCGGTCAATTTATTCTGCTCAAAAACGGGTATTACGGCATCAATTACTATCCCTATTTTATTATGCCGCTTGGCGCAATATATACCGGCTATTATTTTTACAGGAAAGAGCGCTCCGGGCAAAATCAAATTGGTAAGATGGTCTCTATAGCCTGGATAGCAGTTGTGCTGAACATATTTATTTTGGGTTTTTTGTTGCCCGGAATCCTCAAACAACAATTAATTCCCGTTATTCTCATTCTCTTGGGAATCGGAACCATTGTATCGGCGGGTGCGATCAAAAACAGGCTCATTCTTTACTCGGGGGT
>BTTE01000032.1:0-31495 GCA_036244975.1 bacterium
TTATGTGAATCAATATTATATGGTATTTTTGAAAAAAGGTCATGAAAACTTTTCATATACATATTAAAGGCGTTGTTCAGGGAGTAGGCTTCAGGCCTTTCGTATACAGACATGCGAAAGAGAATAACTTAAAAGGATGGGTGAACAATACAACTGATGGAGTTCATATCCAAATCAATACTGATGCAACTTTGGCTAACAGTTTTTTACAGGAGTTACTCGCTAACCTTCCGCCACTTGCTATCGTTACTTCATCTAATATTAATGAAACAGATTTACAGTATCACGATGGTTTTGAGATTATTCAAAGCAAAAGCGATGCCAAACCAAATCTTTTACTTACACCCGATGTGGCACTGTGTAAAGATTGTAAGAAAGAATTATATCATCCCGAAAACAGACGCCATCTCTATCCTTTCATAACCTGTACCAACTGTGGACCGCGATATTCTATCATCAAAAAATTGCCTTACGACAGGGTTACCACGACGATGGCAACTTTTGAAATGTGTGATGTGTGTTGGGAAGAGTACAATAATCCTTTAGAGAGAAGGCACTTTTCGCAAACCAATTCCTGTCCGGATTGCGCTATTGAAATGCAACTTTATGAAAATAATCAATGGACAAAAAGTTTCACGAATCTTGATGTTATCGTTGAGAAATGGCGAGAAGGAAAAATAGTGGCCGTTAAAGGAATCGGCGGGTTTTTATTGACTTGTGATGCTACCAATCTGAAGGCTGTTAATACATTGCGAAGGCGAAAAAGAAGACCCGCCAAACCATTTGCCCTCATGTATCCTGACTGCAGAGCAATTGATGAAGATGCAATTTTGAAAGAGGATGAAAAAAAGGAATTAGAAAGTATTTACGCCCCCATTGTCTTATTGCCTGTTCGTTCTCTTTCGGAGAGGAAAAACAATCTCGCAGTAGAAGCCATCAACAAAGGGCTTTCGCGTATTGGTGTCATGCTTCCTTATACGCCGCTTTATGATTTGCTGCTGCAAAAGTTTAATACTCCGATAATTGCTACAAGCGGGAATATCACCGATTCCACAATAATCTTCGAGGACGAAAAAGCAATCGCTGAATTGTCCGGAATAGCAGATATTATTTTACTGAACAACAGAGAAATTGTTGTGCCACAAGATGATGGTGTTGTTCAATTTAGCAACAAGAATCGCCAAAAAATTACACTCCGGCGCTCAAGAGGGAAAGCACCCATTTACATCAATCCAAAACTTAAACTTCCCAAAAATACCGTTTTTGCAGCCGGTTCGATGCTAAAAAGTACTTTTGGGTTAATCAGCAGCCAAAATCTATACATAAGCCAATATCTCGGAAATACTGAAAGTTTCGATGCGCAATTGAATTATGAAAAGACTTTTTATCATTTTCAACAAATTTTAGCAGTTGATATTGATACCGTAATTGTTGATAAACATCCCGATTATTTTTCAACACGCTTTGCCAAAAACGTTGCTGAAAAAAACAAGGCAAAGGTGTATGCGTTGCAACATCATGTTGCACACCTGTATTCAGCTCTCGGCGAAAACAATTTACTTTATTGCGAGGATAAGATTCTGGGTGTTATTTGGGATGGAACCGGCTTTGGAGATGATGGTAATATTTGGGGAGGAGAATTCTTTGTTTATAACAAAGGTAACGTTGAAAGAGCTTTCCATCTGGATGAATTTGATTTTATATTGGGTGACAAAATGCCCAGGGAACCCCGAATATCAGCTCTTGCTATTGCCTGTAACGTTGAGGGTTCGGAAAAATATCTAAAAGGAAAATTCACCAATCCGGAATGGAAAGTATACCAAAAGATGCTTGACAAAGAGGGGAACCTGAAATGTACCAGCATAGGACGGCTTTTTGATGCAGTTTCATCAATTCTCTTGGGCTGTGATATACATCGCTTTGAGGCAGAGGCATCCATGCGACTGGAAAATATGGCGTCAGAATATTATTACAGCCATGAAATAACCATGACGGATTCTTATTTAAAAGATAAAAATCTTCCACAAAATTTTGTAAAATATCTGTTTAAAGAAATTATTAACGATCTCGATAACGGCGTCAGGAAAGAAATTATAGCGGCAAAGTTCCATGTAAGTTTGGTTAGTTACATTGTTCAGATTGCTAACAGATTACATATAATTAAATTAGCCTTTAGCGGAGGTGTTTTTCAAAATGCCTTATTGGTTGATATAATAAATGATTTTATGCACGGGAAATTTGATTTATATTTTCAAAATGAATTTTCGCCCAATGACGAAGGGATTCCTTTCGGGCAATTGATGTACTTTGCAAGAACTCTAACAAAATAAAGCGTCTGATTTTATAAACTCTATATCATTTAACAAATGAAATACTTATCAGAATATCGAAATCCGGAACTTGCCAAAAAAGTTCTGCGGGAAATAGAGAAGACTATTACCAAATCCTGGAATATTATGGAGGTCTGCGGAGGACAGACCCATAGTCTTGTAAAAAATGGCATACTCAGTGTTTTGCCTAAAAAGATAACCATGTTGCATGGCCCGGGATGTCCGGTTTGTGTAACGCCACTGAATTTGATAGACAAAGCCATATATCTTGCTGAAAAAGAAGGAGCCATTCTTTGTAGTTTTGGTGATATGCTACGAGTCCCGGGTTCTAAAAAAAACTTGCTGGAAGCCAAGGCACAGGGCGCAGATGTAAGAATTTTGTATTCGCCTTTGGAAGCGGTAACACTGGCCAAACAGAATCCCGATAAGGAAGTGGTATTTTTTGCCGTAGGCTTTGAGACGACCGCCCCTGCCAATGCGCTTTCAGTTTTACACGCCGAGAAACTCGGTTTGACAAATTACTCTATCCTCACCTCCCACGTATTGGTTCCGCCTGCCATTACAGCTTTAATGGAAGACCCGGAAAGTAATATTGATGCTTTCCTCGCAGCAGGTCATGTTTGCTCCATTATGGGCTATTGGGAATACTTCCCTTTGGTTGAAAAATATAAAATTCCTATTGTCGTAACCGGTTTTGAACCGTTAGATTTATTACAAGGCATCTTAATGGTTGTCAGACAACTGGAAGAGGGTCGAGCGGAAGTTGAAAATCAATATGTTCGCATGGTTAAAGAGAAAGGCAATACGACCGCTCAAAAGATTATCTCCGATGTATTTGAAGTTGGAGACCAAATGTGGCGGGGAATAGGGACAATTGGGAAAAGCGGCTTTCATTTGCGGGGGAAATATGCCCGTTTCGATGCCAACAAGAAGTTTTCTATCCATATTAAGATGGCCAGTGAAAATAAAGAGTGTATCGCCGGTAATATTATGAAAGGAATCAGCAAGCCTTTCGACTGCTCACAATTCGGTAAAGCATGTACACCTCAAAATCCCCTCGGCGCCCCCATGGTGAGCTCCGAAGGCGCTTGTGCAGCTTATTACAATTTTTCTACAATTTATAAAACAATGGATCTCTAACGGAACAAAAAGATGAAAAAAAGTATAATGAAATTACAATGTCCAATTCCAAAATTTGATTTTGACATTATTACTTTGGCACACGGCAGCGGTGGTTTACTCACCAATAAATTGCTTGAAAGTGGTGTTTTCAGCTTGTTGAAAAGCGAAGAGCTGGACCAGCATCACGATGGTGCTTTTCTGAAGATGAATGGAGACATTGCTTTTTCAACAGATAGTTTTGTTATCTCTCCCGTTTTTTTTCCGGGTGGCGACATTGGTGAGCTGGCCATAAACGGGACGGTTAATGATGTGGCCATGTGTGGCGCCATCCCCCAATATTTATCGTTGAGCTTTATACTGGAAGAAGGTTTGCCCATCAAAGAGTTTTGGGATATATTGGTTTCCATTAAGTTTGCAGCGGAAAAAGCAGGCGTGAAAATAGTTACCGGCGACACCAAAGTCGTTAACAGAGGAAAAGGGGATAAAATCTTCATTAACACGACCGGCCTTGGGCATATTCACCCCAAAGCAAATATTAACTTGATGAATATCAAAAAGGGGGATAAAATTATTGTCAGCGATAATATTGCTACACATGGGATTGCTATTTTGTCGGTGAGGGAAGGACTTGAATTTGAGACCAATATAGAAAGTGATACCCGCAGTTTAAACGACCTGACTACTTTGTTATTAGATAAATTTGGTTCGGATATTCATCTTTTCCGCGATCCGACAAGAGGCGGATTAGCCAGCACCCTGAACGAAATTGCCATGGATAGCAATTTGGGTATCGTACTTCAGGATGAAGCTATCCCCGTTGCACCACAGGTAATAGCTGCTTGCGAAATATTGGGTCTGGATCCACTGTATTCGGCCAACGAAGGAATCTTTATGATATTTGTACCGGATAATATAGCCCATGAGGTGGTGGACATATTGCGTGCTACTGAAGAGGCACATCATGCGGCGATAATAGGAACCGTGGTGGATGATCATCACGGAAAAGTATTGATTACAAATCCATTGGGAGGAAAAAGGGTGGTTAATATGCCATTAGGAGAACAGCTGCCACGTATTTGTTGAAGTATTAACCCGGCTTCAACAATTTCTATAAAAAGATTGAGAAAAAACATAAAAAGTATGGATTGTTTTTATCCCTTTAAAGGATTTAATCCCAGTCAGATACATAAACATTAGTTTTTACGAATAACAATGAATCCGGCAGAAGTTTCTCTCTGAACCGGCGATGGCTGCCTTTAAATGAATTAAAATTATTACTTTTGTTTTTTACCTTTAAAAAAAACAATTATGGAAACGGAAAATGCGAACACTCCCGAGGATGTGGTAAGAGCCCTGAGTTACCCTTTGTTCAGTAACAAAGGCTGGCTGAAATTTTTTGGTATTATGAATATTCTTTACGGGGTTTTTGCCGCTATAACAGTGGTAGGAATTATTATTGCCTGGTTGCCTATCTGGCTTGGCGTACTGGTAAATACAGCTGCCAACAAAATAGAAAAAGCTTATGTGGTGGGTGACTATCAGGCTCTGCTCGAGACCCAGCAGAAGTTAAGTACCTATTTCCTGATTAATGCTATTCTTGTACTCATTGGCCTTGTGTTGTTAGGGGTTTTTGTTATTGTGGCGCTTACAACAGGATTCTATTCTCACATCTGGGATATGGTTCGGTCGCAGGGGATTTACTAAACGGTTTTATTCGGAGCAGTACCTTTTGATGACATTGTAAGCTGCGGATATGCCCAGTTCTCCGGCCTTACTCAGATCTTTGCATGCCAGTTTGTTTTCTTTCAGATAAAGCAGAATCAAAGCGCGGTTATAATACGCTTCTGCCATTTTTGGCTCCAGTTTTAAGGCCATGGAATAATCATCAATAGCACGTTGATACAGCTTTAGCCGAAGTTTTAAGTTGGCTCTGTTGTAGTATGCAAAACTCATGTCGGGATTTGTTTTCAACACTTTGGTATAATCTTCCAGGCTTTTTTTGTAATCGGGCGGGGGCAGGGATTTTGCCGGGTTGTTCTTGTTAAAATTGCTGCGACTTATGCCAATCTGGCCCTTGTACATTTTTTCGACATAAGTCGATTCGTCCCACTCGGCTTGTGTGGCTGCCCGGTTAAAGTAAGCATAGACAATGGCGGAGTCGCCTCTCAGGGAGCTGTCGTAATCAGCGATAGCAGCTGAATAATTTCGCCTCATGCTTTGAATAATCCCTTTCACAAAAGATGCATTGGCCGGTTTGCTGAAAAGGAATGCACTTTTATCAATATACTGCTGCTTTTTCAGCGCATCTTGTTTGCTTACAGGCCAGTGTTTTGTGGTAAACAACAGTTTTATCCCCAATTTGTTGTTGGCGTTAAAGAGTGAAATACTTTTATTTAAATAGATGTCTTCGTGATACTGGTCGTAAACCGAAGCCGGTAAATCAAAAGCATAAATCAGATAAAAATCGGGTTTTGGCTCAATGTTTATTTTCCGGAACTGGACGCGCCCTTTGCGCATTTCGCCATTCAGAAAATCAGCTTCGAAAGCCATGATTTTGTTGAAGTAACTGGAGTCGCCGTACTGCTTGTATAGTTCGCGGCTCACTTTGCTGTCACCATGTGCTTTGGCGATGATGTGCGTGGCCGAATTGTGGTCTGCCAGTGCACCTTTTTTATCCCCCAGTTGCTCGCGGGCATACGAACGGTTGATGTAGGCTCCTACAAAACCGGGAAAAATCTCCAGCGCTTTGGTGTAATCTGCTTCCGCATTTTTCGGATGCTTCAGCTGCAATTCCACCACGCCCCTGTTATAATAGGCATACACGTTTTTCGGGTTTATCTCCACCACTTTATTATAATCGGACAGTGCGCCTTTATAATTTTTCTGCATAGACTTTAACAGCGCCCGGTTGTAATAAGTCAGCGCATTGTTGGGATCGAGTTTGATTACCTTGTCGTAATCCTGTAAAACACGTGTGGTATCACCGAGTTTCAAATAGGTAAGTGCCCGCTGAAAATAGATGTATGGGTAGTTGGGTTTCAGTGTTGTGGCATGGTTGAAATCTTTTAGCGCACTTTGCAGACTATCCATTTCATAGCGAATCATGCCGCGTTTTATCCAGGCATCCACATTAAAATAGTCAAGCCGGATAGACTTATTTACATCGCGCATGGCGAGGCTGTCATTTTTCATTAAGTGGTAAGCAATTCCGCGGCTCAGGTAGGCATCGCTTGCTTTTGGGTCCAGCTGAATAGCTTTTGAGTAGTCTTCAATAGCTGATTTGTATTTACCCATGTGCATTTTGGTGTTACCGCGTGCCACATAAATTTCCGGATTGAAAGGATCGAGTTCCAAAGCTCTGGCAAAATCGGCGAGGGCACGTGGAAAGTCATTTAGCTGGTCGTAACAGATACCGCGATACTGATAAGCCCGGGTGTAAAGCGGATGAATCTGAATGGTGCGGCTAAAATCATTGGCTGCGCCTTTAAAGTCTCCAAGGCTGTATTTTGCAATACCCCGGAGAAAAAAAGCTTCAAAGCCATTGGGCTTGGAACCAAGAGCGGTATTAAAATCGTAAATAGCCTGCGTGAAATTGCTTTTGGATAGTTCCGCCTGTCCGGCCCAAAGAAAATGCTGGTAGTCTACCTGCGCTTTCACAAGTGCGGGAAACAGCAAAAGGCTAAGGATAGACAAATGGATAATATACCTGATACTTTTTTTCAATGGTGCAAAATTACACTTTAACCCGCATTATTCATAAATTTTTAATACATGAGTTAATATGCGGGTTATAAATATAAGATGGATAATCATTTCCGGCAATCTTCCTAAATCGGAGCTACAAAGCTAAGAAAAAAGTGACGCTGATTACTTCTGTTGAACACATATTCAGCCCGTATGACAACATCGTAATAAGTAACAAAGTCAATTCCCACACCTGTACCATAGAGTACTTCGTTGTTTAAGAAACTTTTGTCCCTTTCAGGAGTCGGGCTGGCCACATAGGCTGCATCAAAAAACAGATTGGCATACAAACCATAAAAGAACCGATTGAATTTTTCTGTTTTTATAAAAGGAATTATTGTCGTCTTTTGGGGGACTATGGCAAATTTTATATTCGACCTGATTTGCCCAATCCAGTTACCGCTCATGAGGTAAAGCTGGTACCCTCTGATCTCCATTGGTTTGTAACCCAGGCCTTTTTGAAGAAAATAAGGCTGATATTTGGTGGGAACCATTTCGGCTGCAAGCGAATAAGCAAAATACCATCGTTTGTGCAATTGGAGGTATTGATCGAAAATCAGATAAAAGCTGAGCATATTCACTTTTTTGGATAGCAATCCAAGCCCATCTTGTCTTATATCAGCTTCGACATAAAAACCCTTGAGTGGGTAGGGGATGTAATCACGAAAATCATATTTAAAATTATATTCCAGCGAGAGGTAAGAAAATTTATCCTGCGAATAAGCAAATTCAGGATTTAATTTCAGTAAAGTATCAGCATATTCCCGGTGATCGAAGCCCAACGTAAAGGTGTTAAAGTAATAATATTTTGGTCTGAAAGTGGCTGATAATGCTCCAAAATACCACTTTTTGGAATAAGCTTTCTCCGTGTGATAAGAGACCAGTTTATTCTCCCGAAGTTTGTAATCCGTTTCGTGATTTAGTGTGGCTCCGGCGGAAATCAGTACTCCCCATTTCTGTTTTTTGTTTATATAAGGAATCTCCCAACTTAACTGCAGACTTTTGTCATAGCCCCCCTGCAGCAGTAAATTCAGCGTTTCCATACGTCCTCTGAAATTAGATACCGTTAGGTTGACGCCGTAATTTAGTCGCTCAAAATCTTTTGTTTCCCACCACACATTGAAATTGCGATCAGTATAGGTCAACATCGGAATAGGCCAGATATACCATCGTTCTGTTACCTCTACAATAAGGTCAACCTTATTGTAATCATGTCTTTGCGGAGTTATTTCAACACTGTTAAACAGGGAGCGGTTCATAAGGTTTTCGCTACTTTTTTTTATTCTTCTCAAAAGTTGATGAAGGTAAACCGTATCCCCTCTTTTTAACTCAATTTCGCGTAAAATGATGTACTTTTTGGTTTTCTTGTTTCCTGTAACATGAATATTATCAATGACAAAAGTAGTATCACTTTTTGTAAGCCGGTATTGAGCATAAACATGTTGCATTCCCACAAAAAGCAGGAAAAAAGCCAATAATGAGTGAGCCTTTGGGTTAAACATTCAGATAATTCATTAAGGAGTTGTAACGCTCTCTCAGGTCTTCGTTATCATTCTCCTCGCCATAAGAAGCTTTTACAAAATAGTTATAACGCTCAAAAGTTTTCAGGATGGAAGAAATGTCCACTTTGTTTATTTTTAGGAAGACATCCAAGCGGGTAGAGTCTTCATGGTTGAGTAGAAAAGTACTGAGAATTTTGGCATCGTTTTCCTCTACAATTTTTGCCAACTCAATGAGACTGTAATCGTTGTATGTCATCTCCAGCACAATAATTCCGCCCGGATTATCGACGGACAACGACAGGGCAAGGTACTTGATCAGATTTTGCAGGTTGATGCTTCCGAGATAATTTCCCTCTCCATTCAGTACGGGCACAAGGCTCAGACTTTGCTCGTTGACCAGCTTTAAAACATCATAGATATGTTGGTTTTCGAAAACATAGGGATGTTTAAGCGAAAGCTTATGGTTACCCAAAGGCTCGTCAAAGCTGTTCAGGTTGTAAATGTCAAGTTCTGAAATAAGACCCAGAAATTCCTGGTTGTTTACGATAGGCAAATGAGAAACTTTATATTCCTCCATCCAGCTCAGGGCTGTTTTCCCCGTGTCGGAGGTCTTTAGCGGCATAATACCATCGGTGATGAGGTGTTTGGCAATCATGTGTCCAAATGTTATAAACTATGATGCAACAAAGATAACAGAAAGGTTAAAAACCGGGTAGAAACTTTAGACTTTTTATAAAAACAGTGGGGCGGTTACAAAAAAAGGTGCTGAAAAACACCTTTTTTCACGTACCTGAGGCGGGACTTGAACCCGCACGAGCGCAATGCTCATTGGATTTTAAGTCCAACGTGTCTACCAATTCCACCACTCAGGCATGAAGTCAAAGAAAAATCCCGTCCCGAAAATAACGGGGTCGGGACGCGTGAGCGGGAAACGGGACTCGAACCCGCGACCCCGACCTTGGCAAGGTCGTGCTCTACCAACTGAGCTATTCCCGCGTTCCAAAATGGGAGTGCAAATGTAAAACTTTTTTTATTTATCAAACAAGTAAAATATAGATTTTGAATTTTTTTTTAGATTTTGAACTTCTTTGCTTTATTTTTCAGGAAATCTTTTTCAGCAGGTTTTTAATTTCGTTTAACTTCATAAGGGCTTCCACCGGTGTCAGCGTATCGATGTCCGTATTCAAAATATCCTGTTTGATTTGCTGCAAAAGCGGGTCGTTTAACTGAATAAAGCTAAGCTGAAAATCGTCTGCTTCCGGTACTTTTCCCAACCCTTCTTCCAGCTCTTTGTGCGAGTGGGTTTTCTCCAGCACTTTCAACAATTCTTTGGCACGTTTCAAAACTTTTACCGGCATTCCGGCCATCTCTGCCACATGAATTCCAAAGCTGTGTTCGCTCCCTCCATTTTTTAACTTTCTTAAAAAAATGACTTTGTTGCCCATTTCTTTTATCGAAATATGATAATTCCGGATGCGCGAATGGCTGGCTGACATTTCGTTCAGCTCGTGGTAATGGGTGGCAAACAGCACCTTGGCCCGGTAAGCAGGATGATTGTGCAGGTATTCCACAATAGACCACGCAATGGAGATGCCATCATATGTACTGGTCCCCCGGCCTATTTCGTCCAGCAGGATAAGGCTGCGATTGGAAATATTATTCAGAATACTGGCTGTTTCATTCATCTCTACCATAAAAGTAGATTCGCCGGACGAGATGTTGTCAGAAGCTCCCACGCGGGTGAAAATTTTATCTACCAGCCCGATGTTGGCCGAAGCAGCCGGAACATAGCAACCCATTTGTGCCATTAAAACAATGAGCGCCGTTTGCCGAAGCAGCGCCGATTTTCCTGACATGTTAGGGCCGGTCAGGATAATAATTTGCTGTTTTTTATTGTCAAGATAAACGTCGTTGTCCACGTAATGCTCATCTTGTGGCAGGTTTTGCTCAATCACCGGATGACGTCCGGCTTTGATATCGATGGCGTATTCACCATTAATTTCCGGACGGTTATAGCTGTTTTCCGAGGAAATACCGGAAAAAGAGACCAGGCAATCCAGTGTGGCTGTCAGTGTGGCATCTAACTGGATGGGTTTGACAAAGGCAGCGGCATGTTGCACAAGCTGTTCAAAAAGTTGTTGCTCCAAAACCTGTATTTTGTCTTCTGCACCGAGAATTTTTTGTTCGTATTCTTTCAGTTCTTCGGTGATGTAGCGCTCCGAGTTAGTCAGCGTTTGTTTGCGATGCCACTCTTCCGGAACTTTGTCTTTGTGCGTGTTGGTAACTTCAAGATAGTAACCGAAAACGTTGTTGTAACTGATCTTTAACGAAGGGATGCCGGTACGTTTGCTCTCGCGTTGTTGAATCTGCACGAGGTAATCTTTTCCCGAAAAGGCAATTTTGCGCAGTTCGTCTAATTCCTCCGATACGCCATCGGCCATCACGCTGCCTTTGCTCACCGAAACCGGCGGGTCTTCTTTGAGCTCTGCCTCCAGCTTGTTGGCCAGCAAGCTGCAAGGGTTGATTTGCTCTGCCATATTCTCCAAAACAGGCAGACCACTTTCGGAACAAATTGTCTTAATCTCTGCCACCGAATGCAGGGCGCGTTGTAATTGCTTTAGTTCACGAGGATTGACGCGATAGGTGGCCACTTTGGAGATAAGGCGTTCCAAATCACCCAATATTTTAAATTTCGGATGAAGTTTCTCCACCGTTTCCGGATGCTGCATGAAGTGTTCCACAACACTGAGGCGTTCGTCGATGGCGGCTCTTTCTTTTAGAGGAAGTGTAATCCAGCGGCGCATAAGGCGTGCGCCCATAGGCGAATCAGTTTTGTCGATGATATCAAGCAGTGAACTGCCTCCCTCAAACATCGGGTAAATCAGCTCCAGGTTGCGGATGGTAAATTTGTCTAACCAAACATATTTTTCTTCGTCAATACGGCTGATTTTTGAAATATGGTCCAGCTTGTCGTGGTGGGTTTCGTACAGATAATGAATGGCAGCTCCGGCGGCAATAATCCCTTCCGTCAGTTCCTCCACACCAAATCCTTTTAAAGAAGTTGTCTTAAAATGACGCAGCAGGATTTCGCGGCCAAAATCTTCACGAAAAACCCAGTCATCGAAAAAAGTCAGGTAAAAACGATCCCCAAATTCTTCGAGAAACCTTACCCGGTTCTGCCGTTGGACAATAACTTCATTCGGGGCAAAACCCTGCAGCAGTTTGTCAATATATTCTCTGTTGCCACGGGCAATGAAAAACTCGCCGGTGGAAATGTCCAGTAACGAAATACCGGAAATGCCGGTGGTAAGATGAACGGCAGCAAGAAAGTTGTTCTCTTTTTGTTCCAGTACATTGTCGTTGAGTGACACGCCCGGTGTAACCAGCTCTGTAACACCTCGTTTTACAATTGTTTTGGTGAGTTTCGGATCTTCTAACTGGTCGCAAATAGCCACGCGGTAACCCGCCCTGACCAGCTTAGGTAAATAGGTGTCGATAGAATGGTGCGGAAAGCCGGCCAGCTCCACAAACGAAGCGGAACCATTGCGTCTCTTGGTGAGTACAATTCCCAATATCCCTGAGGCTTTGATAGCATCCTCACCGAAAGTTTCGTAAAAATCACCCACGCGAAACAGCAGCAAAGCATCCGGATATTTTGCCTTGATGGTATTGTATTGTTTCATTAATGGTGTTTCCACGTATTTTCCCATGTTGCCTGCTTGTTTCTTACGGTACAAAGGTAATAATTGCACCGTTTTATAAAAACATGATTTTTTACCCGAATAAAAGTATGTAAAGCCTGTAACTGAATGCAAAAGCTTCTATTTTGCGAGCCACGCCAAAGCGTGGGGAAGCAATCTCACTCATGTCATCCTGCTTTCGACACGTTTCTAATTTTAGGGGGACCTCTAATAATTGGTATTGTTCATCTCATTTGTTTCTTGAAAGAAAGGAATTATGAGGCCCCCTTAACAAATTCCGGTTTTTTTTAAAAACTTGACAAGACTCTTAAAATATTGTATCATTGCAATATTAATTTAATATTATAAAAATATTAATCATGAAAGAAGAAAAAGTATTTCAACCTGTCTCCGGCTATTATGCCGTGGTGATCATTTTGCTGCTCCTTGGGCTGCCTGTGCTGGCCATTATTTATTATCAAATGGTTTGGACCATTATTTTTATGGTTTTAGGGTTCATTGGGCTGCCCGGACTGGTAGTAGTCAACCCCAATGAGTCAAGGGTGCTGATTTTATTCGGCGCTTATAAAGGGACTGTCAAAAAAAATGGTTTTGGGTGGGTAAATCCGTTTTTTGTCCGCAACAAGATTTCGTTGCGTGCCCGGAACCTTGACAGCGAGCCGATTAAAGTGAACGACAAACTGGGGAATCCTATTATGATTGGTGTGGTAATGGTGTGGAAAGTAAGCGACACCTACAAAGCCGCTTTTGATGTGGACGACTACACTCTGTTTGTGGACATTCAGAATGAAGCTGCTATTCGTAGGCTCGCCGGGCGTTACCCTTATGATAATCTGGAAGATGAAAGTGCACATTTGACGCTTCGCAGCAGCAGCGATGAGGTAAACGTAATGCTGGAGAAAGAGATAACCGAACGGCTCTCCATTGCCGGGATCGAAGTAGTGGAAGCACGGATTAACTATCTTGCTTATGCCAAAGAAATTGCCGGTGCCATGCTGAAACGGCAACAGGCTTCGGCTATTGTGGCTGCCCGTACCAAAATTGTGGAAGGTGCCGTGGGTATGGTGGAGATGGCATTGCATGAGCTGTCGAAAAAACATATCATTGAACTTGATGAAGATAAAAAAGCCTCTATGGTTAGCAATTTGATGGTGGTACTTACTTCCGATAAAGATATTGCCCCGGTGGTGAACACGGGAACACTGTATCAGTAAAGAACCCTGAATTATGGGAAACGAAAGACATAATAAAATTTATTTCAGTGAGGTGCAGCCATTTACCGAAAGCCCGGTGAAATGGATTTACCCGATAATTTTTCTGGCGAGTGTGGCGCCTTTGGCCTATGGCAAGTATCAACAACTGATACTTGCGAAGCCGTTGGGCGATAATCCCGCTTCCAATGAGGGATTGTTGTGGATATTTGCTTTCGTGTTTCTTTTTCTGGTGCTGTTGGGTATTTTCTTTTGGAAGTCAAAATTGGAGGTTACCATCGATGGCGAAGGAATTCAATATCGGTTTCCTGTTTTTATCAGGAAATGGCGTAACATTAAAAAAGGGAGTATTGCCCGTTACGAAGTGCGAAAGTATTCGCCTCTTTTGGAATACGGAGGCTGGGGTTACCGTTCTATGCAATCGCCCAGGAGTAGGAGAAACGGTATTGCCTACAATGTTTCCGGGAAGATCGGTTTACAACTCTATTTTACGAATGGAAGGAAGATGCTTCTTGGTACCCGCAGGCCTGCTGCCATGGAACGTGCCATGAAAAAATTGATGGATGAGAACGAACGGCCTTATGACTAAGAAAAAACCATTTGTGCTCAGGCTCCGGCCTGAAATGATGGAAGCCATCGAAAAGTGGGCCGCGGATGATTTTCGCAGCATCAACGGGCAGATTGAATGGGTACTGAGCGAGAGTTTGAGAAAAGCGGGACGTTTGAAGAAAGCTCAGGAGAAGGAGGAAAATAAGTAAAAAAGGATAGATTATTGTCCGGGGAAAGAATTAAAAAACTTTAGAAACTAAACAAGAAGGAAGGTAATGAATTCCATTTTGGATGATGTTCAGACTCTGGTTAATAAGATAGGATTCTTTAATGTTTCCCGCCTTATTAAAACCGCTTAAACTCCTTATTCCAAGTGGTTTATCAAGGTGTTTGAATTTGGCTTCAAAAGTCTTTTTTACAACCATATCATCCAAAATAAAATCGACTTCCGCTCCATCAGTGGTTCTGTAATAATTTAATGTGGAATAGGAAGGCGTATTTTTTATCAGTTCCAGGAAGACATAGTTTTCAAAAAGAGCACCATTGTCGGTTCGGATGATGATGTCATTGAAACTGTTGTAAATCATATTTCTCATTCCCAGATCATAAAAATAGATTTTCTTCATCTTGGTGATGGTATTCTTCCTGTTTGTAGAATATGGTTCAACCTGTTTTATGATAAACATTTGTTCCAGTAGATATAAGTATTCCAGAGTTTTCTTATAATTTAATCCTGATGCTCGTGATAGTACATTGACATTTAGTAGGTTGCCGATTTGTGCAGACAGTAATCGTAGCATTTTGTTAAATCCAACCGCATCTTCATTTCTAATATAAGCCCTGACATCCTGTAACAAATAGGTTTGATAAATATCGTTTAACAGATTGATTTTTTCATTGTTGTTTTGTGCTAAGGCAACCCTCGGTAATCCTCCGTATGTCAAGTAGTTGAGCTCAAGCAATTTAATTTTTCCATCAATGATTGTATCCTCTGTAAAACAATCATATTTGTTGTAAATACCGAATAGCTTTTTATCACAGAATTTGATGTATTCGGGAAAAGAAAGAGAGTAAACATCGATCATCCTTACTCTTCCGGCCAGAGATTCTTCAACATGCTGTATAATGTCAAGGCTGGAACTTCCGGTGGTAATGATTTTCAATCTTTTGTTGCTATCTGTAAGAAGTTTTATAGTAGTGGAAATGCGGGGTATAAACTGAAATTCATCGATTAGGAGATAGCCTTCCAGTTGCGGGTTAAGCTGCATTTTCAAATAGTTTTCCACGTTGGAATGTTTTGAGAATATCTCGATGATTTCCGGATTCTGTCCATTTATGAAATGCGTTTTTTTATCATAAGGATAACCGGTCATTATCGTTGTCTTTCCCACTTGCCTTGCCCCAATAAGCACAACAACGGGTAGCGCTTTAAAAGCTTCTTTTATTTTTTTGTTATAGTTTTCCCGAATAATCATCTTCCTGTTTTTAAGGCAAAGATAATCAATCATAATGAGAATTACAAAAATATGGCCAGAATTTTTTCATCTTGGCAAAAAATATGGCTGCTTTTTTACCTTTTTACTCATTCGTCCCTACTCTCCATTTCTTGTTATCCTGAGTTAAAAAAAATAATACCTTTGTACATTGATAATGGTTAAGGGAATCCTGTGAAAAACAGGAGCTGTCCCCGCAGCCGTAAGTCGTAGTAGAAGTTTTTGGTTCCATTGTGCCACTGTCTCGTCCCGGACGAGGTGGGAAGGCCGCCAAAAACACGACGAGCCGGAAGACCTGCCTTTATCCTTTTTCGAAGCTTTCGGTGGAAAAGCAGGAGGAACTAATCTTTTCTTCCCCTTTTATTTCCGGTTGGCTTACGAAAATTACGGGATTCGTAATGAAATAGCGTTTTCGTTTCATTACAATCCCGATGTATTAATTTTTGTAATGTTTAACTAAATGATTTTCAAATGAAAAAAAATTACTTTTTAGTAGCCCTGCTCGCTGTGGGACTGTTGCTGCCTGTTTTTTTGCAGGCTCAAATCTCAACTTTTGACGATTTGAAACTTGACTCAGCCAATGCTTACTGGAACGGTTCCGATACATCGGGCGGATTCCAAAGCGGCGATGCTTATTTTTATAACAGTTACAACCAATCGTGGGGAAGCTGGACGGGTTTTGCTTATTCCAATGTAAAAAACGACACCACGGCTGGTTATACCAACCAGTACAGCGCTATTACTGCCGGTGGTGTAAATGGTTCTGATAACTATGGCGTAGCTTATGCCGCAGCTCCGGCCGGCATTAAATTAGACAGTACTTTGGCTGGTACCATAGTAAAAGGTGTGTTTGTAACCAATTCCACTTATGCTGCCCTTTCCATGGAAAACGGCGATGCTTACGCTAAAAAATTCGGTGGTGCCGATGGGACTGACCCCGACTGGTTTCTGTTGACCATAAAAGGCTATGAAAAGGGAGCTTATACCGATTCGGTAAATTTCTATCTTGCCGATTTCCGTTCGGATAACCCTGCCGACGACTACATTTTGAAGAGCTGGGCCTGGGTTGATTTGCAAGGTCTCGGTGCTGTGGACAGCCTTACTTTCGAACTGCATTCGAGCGATGTGGGCTCTTATGGTATGAATACGCCGGCCTATTTTTGCCTTGACAACCTGAACGATATTACCAACGGTGTTCCCACGCTGCCTGTTGGCACAAACTCTTACAATGTGAAATTGTATCCTAACCCGGCGGCAAATACGCTTTATGTGAATGGAGTGAAAGATGCCCGGATAAATATCTACGATATCAGTGGACGCAAAGTGTATGAGACGAATGCCGCCACGGAGACGGTCAGGGTGAATGTATCCGCTTATCCCAAAGGAATTTATCTGATACGCATTCAAAAAGGACAGGCTGTGGTAACCAAAAAGCTGATTAAAAAATAAGCAAAAATGTGCCGTAAACTGTTTTTATACTTCCTGTTTGTTCTGCCTGCCGCGGTAATGGCACAATTTGCTCCGGCAGCGGGACAGGCAGGAACTACGGCCATCTACAAGGACAGCACGGTCTTTACGGGCTGGGCTGTTTCCTGTAAAGTTACCCGCGGATTTATCAACATCGAAGACACTACAGAAACTTATACGCAAGGCGACAGCACATCGAACCGTGCCTTTTTCGGAACAGCTGAAAATGCTGTTGGGAAACCGGGTAGTGCGACGGATGTGGTAAGCCTCGGCGATGGTGGTGCTGCCGTACTTACGTTTGCACATCCCATAACGAATGGTACAGGTCCCGATTTTGCCGTTTTTGAAAATGGTTTTCCATCTCAGACACCACCGTACGGAGATTATCTTGAACTGGCTTTTGTAGAGGTAAGTACCGATGGAAAGCGCTTTGTCCGCTTTCCTTCTGTCTCATTAACGCAGGACACCTTGCAGATCGATAGCTTCGGGCAACTGAATCCGGAGAAAATCCATAACCTGGCTGGGAAATATATAATAAATTACGGGACACCTTTCGATTTAAAAGATATTGCCGATAGTACGGGCATCAACATCGACAGTATCAACTATGTGCGCATTGTGGATGTGGTGGGCGATATTGATACGGTGTATGCTCGTTACGACAGCAGGGGAAATATCATCAACGACCCCTGGCCCTCGCCTTACCGGACAGGAGGCTTTGATTTGAATGCCGTGGGCGTGATTCATGAAAAAGGGCTGCCGACAGAAGTGGCATTGTGGCAAAACAACAAATACGGATTTCTGATTTATCCGAATCCTGCTGATAAACAAGTTGTTATTGAGAAAAAAAATGTTAGTTCCGAAGCTTTCCGGTTTGCTGTTTATTCCCTTGGCGGGGAAACAGTGACACGTGAAATTGGTGCGAAGAAAGCCTTTTATTTAAACACGTCCGGTTGGCCAAACGGGATATATGTTTTGAAAATTCAATCGGGAAATAAGATTGTTGTAAAAAAATTAATTGTCAGTCATTAAAATACCGGGAATGAAAGCATTTGTCCTTTTCTTCGGTTTGCTTTTAACGGTTAGTCTGAAGGCGCAAATGCTTCCCGATACCGTTTCGATTCCCGAGGTGGAAGTTCATGCTAAAATCAATGTATCGGACGCCGATTTGGAAAGCCATACGGTGGACACGCTGGTCATGATGCGTGAGGCAGAAACCTCTTTGTCGGATTTATTGGCGGCACATACGTCCGTTTTTATCAAAAGTGAAGGCCGGGGAGCGCTGGCTACAGCCTCTTTCCGGGGTACCGATGCTTCGCACACGCAGGTTTACTGGAACGGGATGAACATTCAGTCGCCCATGCTCGGGCAGGTTGATTTTTCACAAATTCCCGTCTTTTTGATAGATAAAATTGTACTGCATCCGGGCGCCGGTTCAGTGGTAGATGGCAGCGGCGGTCTGGGAGGAAGTATCAACCTTAAAAGCCATCCCGACTGGACACAAAAGCTGCAAGTCAACGGGCTGGCCGCTTTCGGAAGTTACCGGACATTTAACAATTTCCTCGGAATCAATACCGGGAACAAACATTTTCAGTCGTCCACAAGGCTCTATTACAACCGTTCGAAAAACGATTTCCCGTTTTATAATAAAAATGTGGCGGACATTGACCTGAAAACCGGAGAATACATTTATCCATTGCAGAGGAATACGCATGCCAATTATCTGTTGGATGGCCTTTTGCAGGAATTCGCTTTCCGTTTCCGGAAAAGATATTTGTTGCAACTCAACTACTGGTTTCAGAATTCAAAACGGGCGCTGCCGCGGCTCAATACTTACGAAGGCGATGACCATACAAACATCAGCCAGCAAAATCAACGGACCCATCGGGCGACGCTGCAACTGTCGCGGTTTGGGAAATATGGCCGGCTGAGCCTGAACGTGGGTTTGCAGGCCGAAGACATGAAATATTGGGTGCAAAATCAAATTAACGGCAGAGGCTATTACAATGCGGTTTATTCACATTCAAAAACATTAGGAAGCTACAACAAACTTGAGTACAGCTACAAATGGGGAGAAAAAACATTGTTGAAGGTGGCTTACCGGTTCAATTTCGAGCATGTGAATACTTACGACAGCGTCAGCAACACCGGCTACAACCGGTTCCGGCGGCGGCACGCGATGTTTGCCTCGTGGCAGCAATACATCAACAATCGTTTTTCAACCACGGTGATGATGCGAAAAGAGTGGATAAACAGCACTTCGTTGCCGGCGATTCCCTATTTTGGTTTCAACTGGCTGCTGAAAAAGAAAACCGGTCTGATGCTGCACGGCAACATCACCCGTAATTATCGTTATCCTGCTTTGAATGATTTGTACTGGCAGCCGGGGGGTAATCCCGAATTAAAACCGGAGGAAGGACTCTCCTCAGAGATGGGTATCCGGTTAAAACCGAAAGGAAAGAAGGTTGTGTTTGAAACCGGGCTGAACATTTTTTACAACAACATCACCAACTGGATTATCTGGACGCCAAGTCCGCTGGGCTATTGGTCGCCCGAAAACATCCGGCATGTGGTGGCGAGAGGATTTGAGCTGAAAGCAAACCTGAATTTTTCGATTCGGCAGTTTCATTTTTTTCTGAAAGCCGGCTATGCCTTCACCAAAAGTACCAACGAGGGCAATGCCGACAAATGGGGTGAGGCGTCGGTGGGGAAACAAATTCCGTATGTCCCGGTTCATTCGGGAAATTTCATGGGCGACGTACGCTGGCGCGGATTTTTCCTGACATGGGTAAACACCAGCTATTCAGAACGTTTTACCACATCTTCCAATGATTTGAACCTGCGTGACCGGCTTTATCCTTACTTTATGAATGATTTGTATGCCGGGAAAAAATTTCCTTTGAAAAAAGGCAGTCTCAGCTTGCAATTGAAGATTTACAATCTGTTTAATGAAACGTACCGCTCGGTGTTGGGACGTCCCATGCCCGGACGAAACTATTTGTTCATGCTGACATTCAAACGATGAAAACGAAGAAACTGAAATATCTGTTTTTACTGTTGATTCCGTTGCTGCTGGCGGGATGTATGAATGATAACAGTCTGTATGACTTTCATAAACTAATGGTCAACAAAGCGGGGAGAGCCGTTTTTATTGTCAACGAAGGTAATTTCATGTATGGCAATGCTTCATTGAGTTATTACAATCCGCAGGACGGCGAAGTGCTCAACGATATTTTTTATAATACCAATGCCCTGCCGCTGGGCGATGTGGCCACTTCCATGAGCATCATGGATTCGTTGGGCTATGTGGTGGTAAACAATTCCGGGAAAATTTACATCATCAACATCAATACGTTCAAATATGTGGGAAAAATCACCGGCCTGACTTCGCCACGAAACATCTACTTTATCAACCACAACAAAGCTTATGTAACCGATTTATATGCCAAAGCCATCACCATTGTTGACCCTGCCACACGGCAGATTACAGGAAGCATTTCCATCGACAACCACAATCCCAAATTCTACCAGCATTCGTCCGAGCAAATGGTTTTTCTGGGAAAATATGCATTTGTCAACAGTTGGTCTTATGATGACAAAATATTAATTATCAATATTTTAACGGATAAACTGGTAGATTCCATTACCGTTGTTAAGCAGCCCAACAGTATGGTTTTGGACAAAAACGACAAGCTTTGGGTACTGTCCGATGGTGGTTTTAAAGGCAGTGCTTACGGGCAGGATATGGCTGCGCTAACACGCATTAATCCGGTCAGCAGAAAGGTGGAGGCCGTATTTCATTTTCCTGATTTGGGAATTTCGCCTTCGGGGTTATCCCTGAATGCGGCGGGTGACAGTCTTTTTTTCCTTTACAACAGCCGGGCGGGCGAAGCTGTTCCCGACGCGGGGGTTTATGCCATGAATGTGGATGCCAGTGTGCTTCCCTCGATGCCATTGATTCCGCAGGGGAACCATTTGTTTTATGCATTGGGAATTGACCCTGGCAGCGGTCATATTTATGTTTCGGATTCCCGTGATTTTTTGAGCAGGGGAGAGGTGTATGTCTTTTCGGGCCGGGCTGCGCTGATAGATAGTTTGCAGGTGGGGATTATTCCGGGGAGCTTTTGTTTTAAGTGAGGGGCACTGCGTGCGTCATTCGCTATGCTGTCAGGCAATCGTCATTCAGTTGTTAAACAATCGTCATTGCTCAATTTCTCAACCTCTCACTATCTCAACTTCACAACTTCACAACTTCTCCTCGTCGCAACTTCTTTTTGTTCTTCGTCATTATTTCATTCGCCATTTATCATTCCGTACCGACATAGGTTTCCCATAAAGAAATTTTATTTATTTTTGCACGGTAAACAAGTGTGGGAAGAGTAAAAATTATCCCTCTTACCTGAAAAATATACACCGTTTGCCTTAAAGCGAAGGCTTTTTAATTTTAGCAAAGAATCATGAAATACAACACAGCACGCAATAAAATGGCTATTCCCGAGTATGGTCGCAACATTCAAAAGATGGTCCGTTATGTTTTAGAAATTGAGGATCGTAAAGAGCGAACCGAGGCTGCCAACCGCATAGTTGAAATCATGGCCAACATGCATCCGCAAACCCGGGAAGTCAGTGACTATAGCCATAAATTATGGGATCACCTGTATTTTATCGCTGATTTCAAACTAGATGTGGACAGTCCCTTTCCGCCTCCTGAAAAGACGGACATTATGCACAGGCCTGAAAGACTGGAATATAGCGAAGACCATATTCGCTTCAAGCATTATGGTAAACATTTGGAAAAGATGATAAAATATGCTGCTGAGTTGGAGGATGATGGTCCGGAGAAAAAGGAAATTACCCTTATGATTGCCAATCAAATGAAACGGTCGTACCTGAACTGGAACCGTGATTCGGTTAGTGACAGAATGATTTTGAACCAGTTGGAGGAACTTTCGGGCGGAAAACTGAAACTTGAAGAAGATGTAAATCTTGTGGCTACCAGTGAGGTGTTAGCCGGAAACCGCAGCAACAAAAAGAAAAAAAATACCCAGAGTAAAAGTAATAACGGAAGAAGAAAAAAATACGGTAGAAAAACTTATTGATAATTGATGGGCTCTTTTAAAATTATCGGTGGCAGACAGCTTCATGGCTCCATTCGTCCCCAAGGGGCAAAAAACGAAGCCCTGCAGATTATCTGTGCCACTTTACTTACTCCCGAAGAGGTTGTTTTACACAATGTTCCCGACATTCGTGATGTTAACCACCTGATTGACTTGCTGAAGGGTTTTGGCGTAAAAGTTGACAAAATCGGTATAGAAAGTTACCGGTTTCAGGCCAAAGACCTGGATCTCAATTATCTCGATAGTGATGATTTTGTGGCCAAAGCCACCAGCCTGCGGGGTAGCATTATGATTCTCGGTCCGCTGTTGGCGCGCTACGGCAGAGGCGTTATTCCCCAGCCCGGTGGCGACAAAATCGGCCGGCGGCGGTTGGATACCCATTTTAATGGTCTGGAAAAACTGGGTGTGGTCTTTGACTATAAAGAGAAGGAAAAACGGTACGAAGTAACAGCCGGCGGGTTGAGAGGTAACGAAATGTTGCTGGAAGAGGCCTCCGTCACGGGAACAGCAAATATTTTGATGGCTGCCGTTATGGCCAAAGGCAAAACGGTCATTTTCAACGCTGCCTGCGAGCCTTATCTGGTGCAGCTGAGTAAAATGCTAAACCGCATGGGTGCCCGCATCGAAGGCATTGGTTCCAACCTGCTGACGATCCACGGCGTTTCCACGCTGAAAGGAACAACGCACACCATGCTGGCCGACATGATTGAGGTGGGTAGTTTTATCGGCATGGCCGCCATGACGCATTCGTCTGTCACCATCGAAAATGCCAGGCTTAGCAACCTGGGGATGATTCCCAAGGTATTTCGCCGCATGGGTATCCGCTTAGAGCAAAAAGGCGAGGATATTCTCGTGCCGGCGCAGGAGCATTATTCCATTGAAACATTTATCGATGGCTCTATAATGACCATTGCCGATGCGCCGTGGCCGGGATTTACGCCAGACCTTATCAGTATTGTGCTGGTGGTGGCCATTCAGGCCGACGGCAGCGTACTGGTACATCAGAAAATGTTTGAGAGCCGCCTTTTCTTTGTGGATAAACTCATCGATATGGGAGCGCGGATAATCCTCTGCGACCCGCACCGGGCCACAGTTATTGGCCTTGACGGAAGTCAGCCTTTGCGTGGCATACGTATGAGTTCGCCTGATATTCGTGCCGGCGTTGCGCTGCTTATTGCCGCTTTGTCGGCCGAAGGAACCAGCATCATCGACAACATAGAGCAGATAGACCGCGGCTACCAGCACATCGACGAACGGTTGCGCAAACTGGGAGCTTCCGTTGAGCGAACTTCGTGATTTCTAATCCGTTGTAAGTTTTAATTTGTCTTTGAATACTTTTCGTTTCCTCAAAAGAGTATCGTTAATGACACAGATTAAGGATAAATCATGCTGTTTATAACATGAATTTTGCCGAATTTGTGTCGTTTGTAACAAGAATTTATTTAGATGTTGTTCATGCACATAGGCTTCACAGATATCTGTTGCACAAATCTCCTTCACCGGCAAAGAAATTCATTAGTTTTGTAAAAAAATTGTCAGCCATCCGGTTTTTACCTGTCATTATGACGGCAATTAACTATTGGCAAAAATTTTGTGAAAGGCAATGGTAATCTAAAAAAGCGTACAAAAAATATGGATACAAAAAAGCAAGATAAGAATATAAAACAGGAAGCAGCAGAAGATGTAACCTTTGAAAATCAGCCGGATAGAGAGAAAGAGACAGCAGAAGAAAAAACCACTGAACCTGCTGCCAAAAAAGAGGAAAAAAAGGGCAGAAAACCCTCATCGCAAAAAAAACTGGAGGCACTTCGGGAAAAATACGATGAGCTGAATGACAAGTATATGCGCTTGTATTCTGAATTTGACAATTACCGGAAACGGACAGCAAAAGAGCGGATCGAATTACAGAAATCCGCTTCACGCGAAGTTATCCTCGATATTCTGCCGGTAGTGGACGACCTCGAGCGTGCCATTCGGTCTTTTGAGGAGCATCAACTGAGCGAAGAAGCTAAAAAAGGGATTGAACTTATTTACAATAAGCTGATTAATATTCTTAGCCAAAAGGGACTCAAAGAAATTGAAGCTATGGGACAAACTTTTGATACCGATTATCATGAAGCCATCACCAACGTTGAGGCTTCTTCCAAAAAGATGAAAGGCAAAATTATGGATGTTGTTCAGAAAGGCTATACCCTGAACGGGAAAGTGATTCGTTATGCAAAAGTGGTGGTAGGCCAGTAACATTATTAAGAAAGAATAACTCCGGAAAGAGAAAAAAACAGAGATGAACAAACGCGATTATTACGATATACTCGGAGTTTCGAGAGATGCTTCGGTAGCCGAAATAAAGAAGGCTTACAGGAAGATGGCCATAAAATATCATCCCGATAAAAATCCTGATAATAAGGATGCGGAAGAGATGTTTAAAGAAGCTGCCGAGGCATACGAGGTGCTGAGTAACCCTGAAAAACGTAGCCGTTACGACCAGTTTGGCCTCGCCTCAGGCGAGGGTAGCAGTGCTGCCGGTGGCGGTGGTTTTTCCGGTGGTGGCATGTCCATGGATGACATATTCAGCCACTTTGGAGATATCTTTGGAGGGCATTTTGGCTTTGGCGGAGGTTCATTTGGTGGCAGCTCTTTCGGCGGAGGTTCGGGCAGACGACGGGTCAACAAAGGTTCCAACCTTCGTGTCAGGGTTAAGCTGACGCTGGAAGAAATGGCCCATGGCGTTGAGAAAAAGATTAAAATTAAAAAATACGTTTCCTGCCATGCCTGTAGCGGTACCGGCGCCGAGAAAGGCACACAACCTGCCACTTGTCCGACTTGTCATGGTGCGGGACATGTAACCCGCGTTACTAATACCTTCCTGGGACAGATGCAAACCTCTTCCACTTGTCCGCAGTGTGGTGGTGAGGGACTGATTATTACCCGAAAATGTACCGTCTGTCAGGGACATGGCATTGTGAAATCGGAAGAGGTGGTTACCATCAATATTCCGGCTGGTGTAAATGAGGGTATGCAACTGAGTATGACCGGGAAAGGAAATGCAGCTGCCCGTGGAGGAATCCCCGGCGATTTGATTATCCTTATCGTGGAAGAACCGCATCCCGACCTGAAACGCGACGGCAACAACCTGCTTTACGATTTGTACATTAGTTTTCCGGATGCTGCTCTCGGTACCAGCATAGATGTTCCTACCGTGGACGGCAAAGCACGCATTAAACTTCCTGCCGGAACACAGGGAGGCAAAGTGTTGCGTCTGAAAGGAAAAGGACTTCCCGACGTGAACGGCTACGGCAAAGGAGACCTTTTGATTAATGTGAATATCTGGACGCCACGGAGTCTGAGCCATGAGGAGAAAAAGATCCTTGAATCCCTGAAAAAATCTCCCAATTTCAAACCCAATCCCACTTCCAAAGACAAAAGCTATTTTGCCCGCATGCGGGAATTTTTCTCTTAATTCATGTACAAACTACAGGTCATAAATATCAGCAAACGCTTCGAGAAGCATCAGGCTTTGGATAAAGTAAGTATGGATATTTCCGAAGGTTCTATTTATGGTCTGCTCGGCCCCAATGGTGCGGGAAAAACTACACTTATTCGCATTATCAATATGATTAATGCTCCCGATGAGGGAGAGGTTTTGCTTGATGGCAGACCCATCAGTCAGAAAGATATTATCAAAATCGGTTATCTGCCGGAAGAAAGAGGACTGTACAAAAAGATGAAAGTGGGCGAGCAGGCATTTTATCTCGCCCGTTTAAAAGGAATGCCGGCAGCAGAAGCCAGGCAGAAACTGAAATATTGGTTTGACCGCTTTGATATCTCCGGCTGGTGGAACCGGAAAGTGGAAGAACTTTCCAAAGGAATGCAGCAAAAGGTACAGTTTGTTATTACCATTCTGCACGACCCTAAGCTTCTCATTTTCGATGAGCCTTTCAGCGGCTTCGACCCCATCAATGTCAACCTGCTGAAAGATGAGATTTTACATTTAAAGGAACAGGGAGCTACCATTATTTTTTCCACCCACAACATGGCCTCCGTAGAGGAGTTGTGCGACCATATCGCACTCATCAATAACGGTAAAAAGGTACTCTCAGGTGAAATAAATGAGATAAAAAATCGCTTTAAAGCCAATATTTTCGAGGTGTGTTTCCGTTCGGCATCCCAAAATGAGATTGTGCTGCCACCGGAAGCTTTCCGGAAAATGGAAACTAAACAAAACGATAAGGAGTTTACCCTATCCATTAAATTACTGAATGGCAGCACAACAAATGATTTGTTACAACATATTATGGCACAGGCAGAAATTACTTCATTTCGGGAAATTCTCCCTACCGTTAACGAAATTTTTATCCGGCAGGTAAGTAACTAACAAAACCTGTAAGCAGTTGGTTTTTTTGGGTGGCCGGGCGGGTGCTCCGCTCTATTCCGGCATGGCAAAACGATGTTCTGCTACGGTGGCTCACGAGCTTCCTGCGGTCGCTGTCAGCCACCTGCTTCACATTCGCTTTACCATGCCGGCGATGCCGCTGCGCCCCCTGCCACAGGGACACGGGGCTAATAAAGAGATTTTTCCCGTTTAGGCTTTACCAGCTCATAGTTCATATTTACCAGCAAATCGGCTTTCGGACGAAGAGATTGTACGGCTTTGTGTTCTGCCTCCAGCGTTTGTATGCGCAACCCATCGGTTTTTTCTTTTCCGCGTGAAGCCTGTGCTTTTTTCGTTTCGTGATGGGTTAGTTCGATAAACACATGCAGGTCAACTTCTTTGGTATTGATGGCATACAAACCATCCAGCACCATCATGTTAATGTCTTTGAAATCAGTAGTCAGCGTGTCCACCTGTTCGGTAACCAAATCCACGCAGGGCATGGAAGAGGTGCGCCCGTTTTTGAAATCATCCACGGTTTTCTGCACCGCTTCCCAGTCTATTTCGTTCGTTCCTACCACTTTATCTACGCCGTTTTTCTCGCGCCAGGCACGGCGTTCCAACGGAAGTGTTTTGAAAAAATTATCGAGGTGAACGGGCTTGGCAAAGATGCCGTATTTCCGTAATTCCTTGGCCACCACGTGGGTCAGTTCTGATTTCCCGGAACCCGATTCGCCTGAAATGGCTACGATGAATTTTTCTTTTTTCTTTTTTAGAATTTCTTCCACAATGCCGGCTGCTACGCGACGGTGTTTATCCTCAATCAATAAGATATCTTCTAACATAACTGTAAAACTTTCAAATAACTATTTTAAATTGAGTGCCTAAAATTATTCGGTGCTCTCCGGTTTAAGATTATAAATCCGAAAGGCCGCACATTAACTTTAATATTTCAAACTTTAGATACTTTAAGTACTTCATCCACTTCCATTTCCTTTCCAAATATACGCAAAACAGTGCTTTTGTCAGCGGTAACTTTTACGTTCTCGTTGGTCAGTTTCAGATCGTATTTCACCCCTTTAAAATGTAACCGGCACTGCAACTTTTCCCATGTCTCCGGGAGGCCGGGATTAACTTCTAACTGTTCTTTTTTCAGGTTGATACCTCCATAAGTATTCAGCGCAATCATAATGGTCCCCGCCATGACTCCGGCATGAACGCCTTCGCCTGTGGTGCCGCCCTGTATGTCGTTGTAATCGCTGGAAAGGGCATCCGAGAAAAGTTCCCAACCCAGTTCGTTGTCGCCGGTCATTTGTGCCAGCCGTGCATGTACCACCCGGCTCAGCGTGGAACCGTGTGAAGTGCGCGCGAGGTAATATTTCAGATTTTTCTGCAGGTAATTTTCCGGCAGATGATAGCCCATCTCTTTCAACAGGGCATCCACTTCCTCTTTTTCCAGGTTGTAAAACGTCATCAGCATGTCGGCCTGCTTGGCTACCTTATATTCGTCGGCCGACTTGCCCTCGGCCTTCAGCAGGCGGTCCATACGATAGACATTACCATATTTTTTGCGGTACTCATCCCAATCCGGTTCTTTCAACTCAAAATAACCATCGTACTGGGCAATGATGCCGTCTTCCGAAATGACAAGCCGTAGTTTTTTACGAATTTCTTCCCAGTGGCAAAGTTCTTCGTTCTTAAAACCAAGGGCTTTTGAAAGGCTTTCTTTTGCTTTGTCTCCGACTTCGTTCAGTAGCCGGCCAGCCGTTTTAAACAGCCACGCCACCATGATGTTGGTGTAGGCATTGTCTTTCAACCCGCCTTTTTCTGTGTTGGGATATTTTTCATGAAATTCGTCAGGCCCCATGACACCATCGATGCTGTAACGGCCTGTCTTTTCATCCCACTGGACTTTGCTTTCCCAAAACCGGCCGACTTCCAAAAATATTTCCAGTCCATACTGCTCCAGAAACGTTTTGTCTTGTGTAATGTGGTAATATTCCCAAATGTTGTAAGCCACGGCGAGGGATACGTGCCTTTGAAGTGAAGAATGGTCAGGGCCCCATTCACCCGAAACCGGATTCAAATGGATAGTCTGCGATTCTTCGCTGCCGTCGCTGCCGCTTTGCCAGGGAAACATGGCGCCTTTATAGCCGTGTTTACGAGCATATTCGCGGGCTTTGTCCAACCGGCGATAACGGTACATGATCAATGAACGGGCGGTTTTTAGAAAATGAATGTCGTAAAAGGGCAGAATAAACAACTCATCCCAGAAAATGTGGCCGCGGTAAGCTTCGCCATGTAGTCCGCGGGCAGTAATGCCGGCATCCAGTTTTTCGTTGTGTGGCGAAGCCGAAACCATCAAATGGTAAAGATGCATCCGTAACAGTTTCTGCGACAGGCGGTTTCCTTCGAGTTGGATATCTATCTCATTCCATATTTTTTGATATTGAGCCACAGAATCTTCCAGCAGCTCGTCGAAAGTACCCGCGGCTTTGGCAACCGACAGACTGGAGATCAACGGATTTCTTTCTTCGCGGGTGGTAAAAACAGCTACTACTTTTTCCAGTTGAAAAACATCACCTTTATCGATATACTGGTCGCCAAAGGAGAAAACCATTCCCGATTCGGCGGTATGCACGAGATTATCGTTGATAGCCGCTCCGTTTCTGGTCAGGCGGAGGCGGGCACTTTCAGCAATTTCAATTTCCGACTGAACGGTTTTTACTTTCAGGAAAACAATTTCGCCGTCACTGCCTTGTTCCATAGGTTGCAAGTGTCTTGACTGCAAGGCCTTGTAGCGTTCAACGCCGGCATTCTCGATGGCACCGTTCAACGCGCCCCAGAAGGTAATGTTTCCCGAATAGTTTTGTGGAATAACCTGGTAACGCAGAGCGGCTACATGCGGATTATCCATACTGACAAAGCGTTCTGATTCGATCCGGCTTATGTTTCCTTCTTCGTCTTTGATGGTCATTTCCCGTGTGAACAGGCCTGTTTTAAAATCCAGGTTGCGGTGGATATCCAGAATTTCCACTTTATTAATGTCAATCCAGGGGCCGTCTTCAATCTTAAACCGTACCGGCAGCCAGTTGGGGCAATTGACAAAATCTTCGTTTTCGATATCTTTTCCTGAAATACGGGTAATTAACCGATTGTAAATACCGGCAATGTAAGTACCCGGATAGTTTATCTCATTGGTGTCAGCCTCTTCCATGGAGCCACGGGTACCGAAATATCCGTTTCCAACGGTGAGCAGCGCTTCACGCGAACGTTCTTTTTTGGTGTCATAATCGAAATATTCCAGTTTCCAACTGTCGGCCTTCATGCCGGTTTTGAACCAGTCATCGATTTTTTCTATGTCAATTTCCTCCAGGTCGGCAACTACTATGTCGGCGCCGTTTTTTCTGAGGGCAGCGGCATTGTCTTCGCGGGCAACGCCCAGCGTTAGACCGAAGTTACCGTTTTTGCCGGCGGCTACACCGGAGACGGCATCTTCAACCACCACGGCGCGATGGGCTTTCACCCCCAGATTTTTGGCAGCCGTCAGGAATATGTCCGGCGCCGGTTTGCCATTGAGTTTCAGCGTAGCCGAAACCACGCCATCCACACGGGTTTCCACCAGCTGCTCCAGCCCGGCAGCTTTCAGCACAACTTCACAGTTTTTGCTTGAGGAAGCCACTCCTACACGGATACCCCGCTTTTTTAATTCTTCCATGAGCAAAACTGTGGCGGGATAAGTTTCCACACCTTCGTTGCGCAGCACTTCGTTAAAAGCTTCATTTTTCTTGTTCCCCAGCCCACAAACTGTTTCCATGTCCGGCGTGTCTTCGGGTGTTCCGAAAGGAATTTCAATATTTCGGGATTCCAAAAAACTCTTCACGCCATCGTAGCGGGTTTTTCCATCCACGTAAGCAAGATAATCTTCCTGCGTAAATTCACGGAAAGTTTCACCGGTCTTTCCAGCACGGGTTCTCAGATAATCATCAAACATTTTTTTCCAGGCATGGCTGTGTACCGTGGCTGTTTTTGTGATAACCCCATCCAGATCAAAAATTACTGCATCAAAAGCGCATGACGACATATTGTATGGTTTTTCTTATTAATGTTTTGCAAATGTGAGGATATTTTCCATGGCAACGAAAGAAGAGCCGGACTTCGGCAGTGCAAATTTGTTTGATAGCCGGTTTTCGTACGGAGAATGCCCAATGCAAACGAGTGAAAACTTTTTTATGTGCAGGAGACAGGGGCAATTTCCTGCCGGACTGTGGGCAGTTTTATACACCTGTCAAAGCATTGGGAAAGTTGGAATTATAGCACAAGCTATTTGATGAAATGAAGGGAAGCCCGCCGACAGACATGTATAAATAATTTAGTTTTAAAGGGCTTAAAATACAGGGAATCTTATTAGACCCGAATGTGTTCGGGACAATCATTCCGGGAATCATTCCACCCGGCTTATAAAATACGATAATCAATATATTACAATTCATGAGTTTTTCTTCAATTTTTTAATGAAGGCAGGGATAGACCTTATCGTTAAATTCACGGACCTGACAACTGCTGCCCCAAAGTTAGCTTATTAATTCTACTTTTAAAATATCTTGGAATTGGGATTAACCCGGGAAATGCATACATTTTTTGCAGTCTGTTCCGTTTCAAACGTACATTAAGACTATACTAATGGGATATCTTGATTTTAACAATTATTTCGCCAAAAAGTTTTCGTCCCTTTCACGACCAATTATTTAGGGCCTGCTGAAAAAGGCCGTAGTGCATCAGATACAAGGCCGCAAGGCGAAGCTGTATACTAATACTGCGAGCCGTAGCAACGAAGTAGATGGTGTGCTACGGGCTAACTAAATAAAAAATGCAGGGAAATTAACA
>BTTE01000033.1:0-30791 GCA_036244975.1 bacterium
ATTCAAAATAAAACAGCCCCATGGACAAGACCCCGGCAACCATTAGCAATTTTATCCAAAGGGAAAGTGCACTGAAATGAACCTTCCGGCTGGCGTTTATCAGCTTCAAAAGTACAAAAGCAAAAAGCAAATCTACCAAAAAGAAAAAAAGAAACAGCACGCTAAAACCATTTTCGTAAAAAAACCACTGGATGGCAAAAGAGGCAATAAGCCCCGACAGGTTAACGGCTATAGCTATATTTTTAGCTTTCTGCATGCCGCAAGTTACCGGCAAAGTCAAACAGCCGGTTTGCCGGTCGCCTTCCACATCTTCCATATCCTTGATCACTTCGCGTAAAAGGCTAATCAAAAAAGCAAAACCCATGTAAATCAGTACCAGACTGTTTACCAGCAAAAGCCGGGAATGAACAATCAGAACAATATGAGCCTGCAAGGCCATTAACTCGTACAGCCAAACCAGCCCGAAAGAAAGTGCACTCAAAAAGGCCACCACGAGGTTTCCCACCAGCACCTGGCATTGGTATCGCGTGGCATAAAACCACAACAGCCCGGCTGTCAGGATAAAAATCAGCGAATAGCTGCCTTTACCCAACAGAAAAGAAAGCAGGCTTCCGGCCAGAATACCGCCCAAAGAAAAAATCCAATAAAACAACATGCCCTGCTTAGGCGTAAATATCCGCTCAAAAGGATTTTCCCCCGGCTTGTTCAGGGCATCGGTTTCCAAATCTTTCAAATCGTTGATGACATAACCACCCATGGCTGTCAGCAAAACCGCCACCACAAGTAGCAGAAAACTTGTCAGACTCTGTCCCGCAGCATGATCAACCAATCCCAATCCCGGCCTAATCAACAGAAACAGGAGAAAGCTCATGCTCAAAATCACCATCACCAAATTCGGCCATCGAATCATTTTAAAAAAAGTGCGCATTAATCACCTGTTTTTGTATCCGTTCCACTCATATTTTACATCCAAAATCCCATATCCAAAATCTCACATCCCACATCCTCACTCACCATGTAAACGCCTCAGGTGTCATCCATTTTCCCTGCACTTTCATTACCTGTTCGATGATGTCGCGCACGCAACCTGCGCCGCCTTTTTTATCGGAGATGTAGAGGGAGACTTCCTTTACCTCCTCAGCGGCATCGGCAGGACTTACGGGCACCCCTACCCTTTTCATTACCGGGATATCCGGAATATCGTCGCCCATGTAAACCACATTTTCGGGGTCGATATTTTTTTCTTTAATGTATTTCTCAAAAACTTCCACTTTATTTTTAACGCCGGTAAAAGCATCCTTAATATTCAATGTGTCGAACCGGTTGTCCATAGACCTGGAAAACCCGCCGGAAATTACCACAACGTTATATCCCATTTTTACAGCGAGTTGCAACACATAGCCATCCCGTACATTGGCCGTACGCAGCGGTGGGTCATCGTGTTGCAGTATCACGCGGCCATCGGTCATAACGCCGTCATAATCAAACATAAATGTGTTCACTCCGGTGAGCAGTGCTTTGTAATTACTCATGATATTTCTTTAAAATCTGTTGACTAAAAATCTGATAAATTTCTTTCAAATCGTCCATGTTTTCAAGCATCTCCAAATGTTTCGCAATGGTGGACCGGTCGCCGCGCCTTGCCGGGCCGGTCTGTGCCTTCGTAGCGGAAAGCTTCTCAATTTTTGCCGCGGTTTCCCGGATAAGCGGCAGCAGTACATCCATTCCAAGCCCGTTTTCTTTCAAATATTCATCTGCCTCAGCGTAAAGGTAGTTGGTAAAATTATTTACCAATACAGCAGCGAGATGCAATTTCATCCGCCGATCCGTATCAATACCATAAACAGCGTTGCTCAACTTGCCGGCCAGCTCCCTGAGCGTTTCATAAGTTTCTTCGGAAGAAGCTTCAAGGCAGAACGGAACCTGTGAAATGTCCAAATCCCTGTTTTTGGAAAAGGTCTGGAACGGATAAAAAACGCCATAGTGTTCAAAGCGGCCTAAGGTTTCCATTGCCGTAATGCCCGAAGTATGACAAACCACGCCGTCAACCTGAGGCATTTGTTCCGCCACCGAAGCAATTTTTTCATCCTGAACCGTTAGCAGGTATAAATCAGCTTGTGTATACATCGCCGAACAGGTATTTATGGCTTCGGCATCCACCTTCGCAGCCAACTCACGGGCGTGACGAATATCAGGCGAACAAACCTGCAGAATTCTCAGACCTTCCTGCCGGAAAGCCTTTGCCAAATGTCCGGCCACATTGCCCGAACCGGCGAAAACAACCGTTTGAAGATGAAAATTCCGGCTCATATAAACCAATTTTGGAATAACAATTGAATGTTTTTACAAAATAACAACTTATTTTCCATTCATAAAAACAGAACAGGAAAGCGTTCTTTCGACTTTGTCAGCAAAGGATGATCAAACAGCTTCCGTATCCTGTTATTTTAACAGAATTCCTATATTTGCGCATCTAAAAAAACAGACATAGTGAACAAAAGTATCATATCACAGCGGCTTCAAAATCTTTCTGAATCTGCAACATTGGAAATGACGCGACGTAGCCGCGAATTGAAAGCCCGGGGCAACGATATTATTAATTTAAGCATTGGAGAACCTGATTTTAACACGCCTGAGCCGGTAAAAGAAGCGGCAAAAGAGTCCATTGATAATAACGTTACACATTACCCGCCGGTGGCGGGCTTTAAAGTGCTGCAGGAGGCCATTTCCGAAAAGCTGAAAAGAGATAACGATTTGGATTTTTCGCCGGAGCAAATTGTTGTATCAAATGGTGCCAAACAGTCGCTGGCGAATATTTTTATCAGCATCCTGGACCCTGGCGATGAGGTAATTATTGCTGCTCCTTACTGGGTTTCTTATGCTGACATCATCAAACTTGCCGGAGGGAAAGTCGTCGCACTGCAAACCGGCATTGAAGACCATTTCAAACTAAAACCGGAGAAATTGGAAGCAGCTGTCAACAATAAAACCAAAGCGTTTCTGTTTAACTCACCTTCCAATCCTACCGGGATGGTTTATTCTGCCGAAGAGATGGCCGGCTTAGTCGATGTTTTGAAAAAACATCCCGAAATACTGATCGTTTCCGATGAAATTTACGAACACATCAACTATTCAGGCAAACATGTAAGCCTGGCTTCCTTTCGGGAAATAAAAGAACAAACAGTGGTGGTGAACGGCGTTTCCAAGTGTTACGCCATGACCGGATGGAGGATAGGCTACATGGCAGGTCCGGGATTTCTCGCTAAATCCTGTACTAAATTACAAGGGCAATACACTTCCGGAGCTGGAACCATTTCGCAGATGGCAGCCTTAAAGGCCATGAAAAACCCGCCGCAGGATTCGGAGTACATCCACGAAATGGTCTCTGCTTTTAAAAACCGCCGCGACCTGCTCGTTAAGGAAATGAAAGAAATTCCGGGGATTAAGACCTATGTCCCCGAAGGCGCTTTTTATCTGTTTCCCGACGTAAGCAGCTATTTTGGAAAATCGGATGGGGAAACGGTTATAAAAAACGGTACGGATTTGAGTCTTTATCTTTTAAACAAAGCCCACGTGGCGGTAGTTACCGGCGAAGCTTTCGGTAACCCGTGTTGTGTTCGTATCTCTTACGCCACCTCCGGCAACCTGCTCGAAGAAGCAGTGAAACGTATCAAAGCTGCCCTTAAAAATTTAAAATAGATAAAAATGACTTTGACAACCGACCGGCTTCCTCAGATATTTAAAGCCTTTAACACCAAAAAGGTATTGATTATCGGCGATGTGATGCTCGATGCCTATATCTGGGGAAAAGTAGAGCGTATCTCACCCGAAGCGCCGGTGCCCGTTGTAACAGTGGAAAAACGGGAAGAACGCCTCGGAGGCGCTGCCAACGTGGGGATGAATATCCGTTCGCTTGGCGCCACACCTGTCATGTGCTCTGTCATTGGCACCGACACCAAAGGGGAAACCCTCAGAGCACTGATGCTTAACTCGGGCTTAAATGATGCAGGCATTATCGAAAGCCCTCACCGCATCACCACGACCAAGTTCCGTGTTTTTGGCAACAATACCCAAATGCTGCGCGTGGATGAAGAGACGTCACAACCATTAAAGAAAGCGGAGTTCCACGAGCTGTGCAGACACATTGATAAAATCCTGAAAACAGAAGACATTCATGTAATTATCTTTCAGGACTATGACAAGGGCGTTATTACTCCGGAGCTGATTGATTTTGTTACTGGTATGGCGGGAGAAATGGATATTCCTGTAGCCGTTGACCCAAAAAAGCGCAATTTTCTTGCCTTCAGAAACACTACTTTGGTTAAGCCCAATTTGTTGGAAATGAGAGAAGGACTTGATTTGGCCGAACTCCCTTCCGACAAGGCAAGTCTCCAAAAGGCAGCAGAACAGCTATCAGAAAAGTTAAACGCCACCATGATTTTGAATACGCTTTCCGAAAACGGCATTTTTATCTTTTGGAAAGAGAATGATGAAACAAAAGCCGAATTGCTTCCGGCATATCGTCGCAACATTGCCGACGTTTCCGGCGCCGGCGACACGGTCATCAGTGTGGCCTCGCTGTGCCTCGCTTCGGAATTGGGAGCAATAGAACTGGCATTGCTATCCAATATTGCCGGAGGGCTCGTATGTGAGGAAGCCGGCGTAATACCCGTCAACAAAGAAAAATTTATGGCCGAAGCCATACGCATTTTGAATAGCCGGAACCTGTAATGACACAAAAAACACACGCAAAAAAAGAGATGGTGCAAAACATGTTTAACAACATTGCACCCAAATACGACCTGCTGAATCACCTGCTCTCGGCCGGTATTGACAAGGGCTGGCGGAGAAAAGTCAGGAAAGCGCTTGCCGCAGATCATCCCGAAATTATTCTGGACGTTGCCACCGGCACCGGTGACCTCGCCATAGAGCTGGCCAGACTGCCCGTCAGGAAGATTATCGGTATAGATATTGCCGAAGACATGCTGGAGATTGGGAAGAAGAAAATCGTCAAAAGAGGCCTTGAGCAGATTATTACGCTTGAACCCGGTGATTCGGAAAACATTCGCTTTGATGACAACCATTTTGATGCCATTACCGTGGCTTTCGGTGTACGCAACTACGAAAACCTCGAAAAAGGGCTGCGTGAAATGTACCGTGTACTGAAACCCGGAAAAAAAGCGGCTATTCTGGAATTCTCCAGGCCGGCCTCTTTCCCTATGAAAAATATTTACAAATTCTATTTTAATTACATCCTGCCCGGCGTTGGCCGTCTGGTTTCAAAAGACCGGTCGGCCTACACTTATCTGCCGCAATCGGTTGCCCGTTTTCCTGAAAACAAGGTGTTTATGGATGTGTTGCAAAAAGCCGGATTTAAAAACCCCCGGCAAAACCGGCTGACCTTTGGCATTGCCACCCTCTATCTGGCTGAGAAATAATTTGCCAGGCAAAATCATGAAATTTTACCTGCACAAATACTATAAAAACAAACCAAACGTTATAAACATTAAGAAATTCTGACAGCATTGAAAAAACAGGCCATACTTGCTTTCATTTTTGTTTTTGCCTTTTCCTTCGTTCATGATAGCGCTCAGGCGCAAGGTGAGGTTCTTAACCTTCAGGGATACAACAAACAGCCCTATCATTTTGGTTTTATTCTGGGAATGAATACCATGAACTTTTCGGTAAAGCCGATTGATAACGTGGGACAACACAAATGGAACAAGGATCAGGTGCCCGACCTGCCCAATGCGGATTTTTATCGTGTTCTTGCGGTAACAGTTTCGGCCTCTCCCGGATTTTCGGTGGGGATTCTTGGCAATTTGCGGATAATGAGATATCTTGATCTGCGGTTTATCCCTACATTGTCTTTCGGCAGCCGGAGACTGGATTATGGGATTCGGGCCATCGGACTGGTGGGAACCCTGGCAGGATCGGACTCGTCTTTTGTCGTTCACAAAAAAGTTAATTCTACCTATATCACTTTTCCTCTCCTTTTGAAATACCGGTCGTGGCGCAAAGGCAATTACGGCGCCTACTTTATAGGCGGCATCAATTACGCCATTGACCTGGCAGCAATAAAAAAGACAAAACGAGGGACTGTGCCCGGAGCGATAAAACTAATCCCACATGATGTAGGCGTCGAAATCGGCGCCGGTTTCGATTTTTATAACACTTATTTTAAACTCGGCATTGAAGCCAAAATGATTTACGGTCTGAAAAATCTGGTCGTTAACGACAACACCATCTATTCGGAAAGCATCAGTCAATTGCATTCCAAGGTTTTTATGCTTTCATTCACTTTTGAATAAGAATTACCATGACCGGAAAAAACAATAGCCCGCATCTGGAATTGTTTAAAGAAGTTATTGAAAAATCTGCCATGAAGCAGGAAGTTTTCAAAGCCACACAGGAAGCTTTCGGTCTTTTCAAGACCATCTCCGGCCAAATGGCAGAAGAGTATGCCGTAACAGCCAAAGAGCTCAAAGCCGAACACGATATTCCCCTGGAGATGGAAGAACACGGGACTTTTGAGTTTTCGCTGAAATTTGGTGGTGATATTCTGTTTTTTCTCATGCATTCCAATATTTTTGAGATTCCGCGCGACCACAATGTCATGCGCAGCACTTACATAAAAGAAGACAAAGACCGTTCCTATTGCGGCATTATCCATATTTATAATTTTCTGAACGATTCGTTTAAATACGACCGTAAGAACGACCTCGGTTATCTTATCGGAAGGGTACTCATCAACAAAGAACAGCACTATTTTATCGAAGGCAAAAGCGAGCTTGGCTTTTTGTATAAAAATTTCAGAAACAGCAGGACAACGCCTGAATCCGTGGATAAAATCATCACGGCAGCCATTCGTTACACTATTGGTTTTGACTTGTTAACACCGCCTTACGACCAGGTAAAACTCGTTAGTGTGGATGAAATGAAAAACACCTTGGATAACATGGCTTTCAAAACCGGTAAAAGACTTGGATTCAAGTTTTACCCGGACCAGAATGTAGAGGATTAGAAAAATTCCAAATTTTTTCAAAAAAGATTTTGAGGAATAGAAATTTTACTATTTTTGCACCTCCAAAATGACACATGGTCCGTTCGTCTAGCCAGGTCAGGACGCCAGGTTTTCATCCTGGTAACACGGGTTCAAATCCCGTACGGACTACAATCTTAAGTCTTAAAGCGTTCTTACCTTCGTTTTAGGATTTTTCTCTTTAAATAATTCCCGAAATATTCTCAACTTCACTCATTGTGAGTAATGAAATTTGCAAATTGAGATGAGCCAAAATCCCATTTTGGGAATTTATTCCCGCCTCGGGGAAAATCATTATTAAGAACTATTCAACACTCTCAAAACCATCTGCTTTCAGTATACTGAAATGAAGTAAGCCATTACGATTAACTTCTTTTTAACCCAACTTGCATAAAGACAAGGCGGGCTACCGGAACAATAATTTGCTCTACACCAAACAGCAATAAAAATTGCCTGCCTGCCTGAAAAAACCGTATCTTTGCGGCCTAAAGATATCGACATGCGTTTAGTTTTTTTTAGAACCCCAAAGGCCAGAGAGTTCAGTTATCAGCCCCGCCATTACGATGCGAAAAAAGAGGAATGGGAACGCCGCAAAGCAGAACTGGGCTACAATTCGGCGCTAAGCAAGGAAGAGCAGATACGGTTAAAGATGTCAAGCCGGTGGCAAAGAAATACGAATACTTCCAGCAGTATGTCAACACGTTTACTCACCTACTTTGTCTACGCGGTTTTTATTCTGGGCAGCATCTATGTGATTCTTTTTACCAACCTTATCGAGAATTTTCTAACAATGTTTGGTTTGGTATCCAAATAAGCATTTCAGGCTATGTCGAACATCATAAAACTTCTCCCCGATTCGGTTGCCAATCAGATTGCCGCCGGTGAAGTTATCCAGCGTCCGGCTTCTGTCATCAAAGAGTTGCTGGAGAATGCCGTGGATGCCGGCGCCACCGAAATCAATCTTGCGATAAAAGATGCCGGTAAAACACTGATTCAGGTTACCGACAACGGTTGTGGCATGTCAGCTGTGGATATGCGTATGTGTTTTGAGCGGCATGCCACTTCCAAAATTCAAAAAGCCGAAGATCTGTTTGCCATCCACTCCCTGGGTTTCCGGGGTGAAGCCATGGCCTCCATCGCAGCCATTGCCCACGTGGAAGCAAAGAGCCGTCCGCATGAAGAAGAGCTGGGGACCTGCCTGCGCATAGAAGGCTCAAAAGTGATTAGCCAGGAGCCTTGCCCCTGCAAGCCGGGCACGACCGTTGCCGTGAAAAACTTGTTTTTCAATGTCCCGGCACGTCGTAATTTTTTAAAATCAGACACAGCCGAAACGCGGCATATCCTCGAAGAATTTAACCGTGTAGCCCTCATTCAACCCGGCATTGCTTTTTCGATGACGCACAACAACAAACTAATTTACAAACTGCCTGTAGCTACGGAAAAATCGAGGATTGTGGGCGTTTTTGGGAAAGTGTATGACCTGCGGCTGCTACCAGTGGAACAAAAAACCGATGTGCTTACCATCAAAGGTTTCATTGTAAAACCACAATACGCCAAAAAAACCCGCGGCGAACAGTATTTCTTTGTGAATCAACGGTTTATCAAGCATTCTTATCTGAACCATGCTGTTACCAATGCTTTCAGCGAACTGCTGCCGGCTGACGCCTTCCCCTCTTACTTTATCAATATCGAAATCGATCCTTCCGATATCGATGTTAATATTCATCCCACCAAAACAGAGGTCAACTTTCAGGATGCCCGGTATGTGTATGCCGTTTTGCATTCCGCAGTAAAAAAATCCATTGGTATGCATAACCTGACGCCAACTCTTGATTTTACTGTGGACCCGCAACTGAACACCGTTTTGGGCATGCCGCCGGAAGGAGAAATCAAGCAACCGGGCATCCGTTACGACCCCGATTACAACCCGTTCCGGCCGGGACAAAGTAAAACAGGAACACAACCTCCTGCTTCTTCTATCAGGCAACCGCATCAAAATTGGGAACAGGTTTTCAGCCAGGAAACTGCACAACCTCCTACGGAAACCGGCGGACAAACAGCGTTCACCGGTATGCAGGAGGAACAGTCCGGCTCATTTTTTCAGATTCATGGAAAATATATTGCCTGCAATGTGCGTTCGGGATTAATGATTATCGACCAACACAGGGCACACCGGCGCATTCTGTACGAGTTCTTTCTGGAACAATTGTCAGGACGACAGCAGGCATCCCAGCAACAACTTTTCCCGCAGGATTTTCATTTTTCGACCGGAGACCTGTCTATTTTGAAAGAGCTAGAAGGACTACTGAGTCAGCTGGGATTTGTTCTTGAGGACTTTGGAGCCAATCGTATTGTGGTGAAAGGTGTTCCGGAGAATTTCGACAGCAACAAAATCCGCGAGACACTGGAACGGATTGTTGAAGATTTTAAAACACAACATAACCAGCCCGGCATGGACAACAGCATCAGACTGGCAAGAACTATGGCAACACAACTCGCTATAAAACAGGGTACCCTGCTAAACAGTGAGCAAATGGCAGACCTTTTTGACAAACTGTTTACATGCAAGCTGCCACAGCAGTCACCTGATGGCTCACTCACACTCAGCATTATCCCCATAGAAAAACTGGAACAATTTTTGAGCCGTTAGGAAAATTATAAAAAAAAATTATGCAACAATACAGTCCTATAGGATTCAAAATATTGCCCCCGGTGGTGAAAAATTTACTTATCGTCAACGGGTTGTTTTTTTTGGCTACACTGGCATCGAGAAAATACGGTATTGACCTGATTAACATCCTCGGACTTCACTACCCGGGCGCTTCCGGTTTCAGAATTTATCAGTTTGTTACTTATATGTTTATACATGGCGGTTGGGCACACATTCTGTTTAACATGTTTGCTCTGTGGATGTTTGGTAATGTCATTGAAAACGTGTGGGGCGGGAAAAAATTTCTGATTTTTTACATGCTTACCGGTCTGGGTTCAGGCATTGTCTATATTTTCTGGATTCATTTTACACTTCAGGGGAATCTCAATCTGCTCAACACCATCATTGCCCATCCCGATGTAACTTCCATTGAAGCCTATTTTCACCAATACGGCTTTCGTTTAAGTGCACTTTCTACCTCTATTACGCAAGGAAGTATTAACCTCTTTAATCATAATATACAACTCCTCGGTAGCGGTGCGGCTGACCCATCGGCAATTCAGCAAATTATTAGTTTTCTTTCGGACTACAAAGCCGAAATGCTAAACCAGATGGTTGTGATTGGTGCTTCCGGAGCCATTTTCGGCTTGCTGCTGGCTTTCGGGATGATGTTCCCCAACACACTTATCTATCTCTATTTTGCCATCCCTATCAAGGCCAAATGGTTTGTCATTGGTTACGGCCTGCTTGAACTTTTCTCGGGCATCAGGAACAGTCCGAGCGACAATGTGGCACATTTTGCCCACATAGGCGGCATGCTGGTAGGATTATTGATTATATTGTACTGGAAAAAGAAAGGCCATCTTTTTGGCCCGGAGATGTAAAAACATAAAATATGCAGGAATACTATCAACAGCCACAAAACACAAATGAGTTAATCAAACGTATTTTTCTGGGAAAAAACGTCCTGTCACGCCTAATTCTCATCAACACTATTGTTTTCCTGCTGACCGCTGTGGTACATCTTGTTACCTGGCTTTTTGGAATTCCCGAACATTCCGGTCTCACCCTGCTGGGCAGTTATCTTGCACTCCCCTCCGGTTTGCACCAGCTCGCTTCAATGCCTTGGACCCTCTTTACTTACATGTTTTTACACGAAGGTTTCCTGCACTGGTTTTTCAATATGATTATACTCTATTTTGGCGGCATTTTATTTACCGAATATTTAAGTCAACGAAAACTACTGATGACCTACCTGTTTGGTGGCCTGGCAGGAGCTGTTTTCTTTGTGCTGGCTTTTAACCTGTTTCCGGTTTTTGCTACTATGCGTCAAAATTCTGTAGCTCTGGGCGCTTCCGCCTCAATTCTCGCCATTATTATTGCTATTTCAACTTACGTTCCCGATTATACCGTTCATCTTTTTCTGTTGGGAAAGGTGAAACTGAAATGGATTGCCGTAGCTTTCGTTTTGCTGGATATTTTGAGTATTCCCTCCAACAATCCCGGCGGACACATTGCACATCTGGGAGGCGCACTCTGGGGGTTTATTTGGGCGCTTTCGCTGCGAAGAGGTAATGATTTTCTCCGTATTTTTGATGGCATAAAAATCCCGGACATGAATCCGAAGAGAAGAAAATACAGAAGTTTTGAGACTTCACGTCCCGCTTCCGGTCACCCCATGACGGATGAAGAGTACAACCGAAAAAGAGCGGCAAGCCAGGATGAGATCGACAAAATTCTGGATAAAATTTCCAGATCGGGTTATTCCAGCCTGACAAAAGCGGAGAAGGAGCTGTTATTCAAATCAAGTAACAAAAGTTAATTGACGACCGGAAACAAGAAAAATCATCTGCTGAAGAGTGCTGTCATAACTTTTAACCGGATTAATGGTTTCGACTCGTTCTTTTGTACTTCTTCTTTGTTGCAAAAGTTTTAAATTCACCCTGTGAAATAATAACTTTCGCTATTTCACGGAATAGAACGGTAGCCATTCGCAACTTTTGCGCCTCGAATAATCTCCAATTACTTTGCCGATTCCCGTCACTTTATTTCGTTACAAATCCTAAGTATTTTTTACTTTTGTAACCGCCATGGAAGCAATCATTAGCTACATCATTATTTTTGGTCTGGGAATTATCCTGGCTGCCGTTTTTCTTTTCAGGAAAGATAAAAAATATCTATTCCCCATGTCCGAACAGACTTTTCCACAACTAATTATGACAATACTTATTAGGAAAGAGAAAAATAAGATTGAAGAAATCATCCTGAGACTTACCCCGCTGAAAGAGTCCCTGCAAATTAGTGAACTTTTGCTTGAATTAACAGACGAACATCATGAGAGGAAGATAGTTGATTTAAAGCCCATCGTGGAGATGACCGCCGGAGTAATAAATCTTTTACCCTCAGAAAAAGCAGCGTTCTCTATTCCCTTTCAGTCATTTAAAGAGCTGTTAAGTGAACTTTACTTCCCTTATGATAGATTTCGTATGACAGCAGGAACACCCGAAGGGAAAAAATTCAAGTCGCATGAACTGGGATTGAATCCGCGTTGGGGGTTATTGAAACCGGACTCGGGTAAATACAACTAATCCCCAATTCCAATTTTCCGAAAATCTTCCCTAAAAGAGAATCTCTATTCTCATAACCCAAATGTTTAGTATCTGACTACAAGTATTTTACATATTCTGGCACAAATATTGGAAACATATATTTCTTTACCTAACAAAAAGCCAAATGGCAAGCTGAATAATATTATGGCATCAAACAAAACCGGAAAGACAAATCAGATTAAGAAGGCCGATACAAAAAAGGGAATCAGTAAAAAGAGCCAACTCGTTCAGGTGCGGAAAAAGAGCCTGAACACTTTAAAAACCAACATGGACATGTTAAACAACGAGATTGAAAAAATCCAACAGATAAGAGCACAGTTTCTATCCAATGTGAGCCATGAAATTAAGACCCCTTTGAACAGCATCCTGAGTGCCACCCTCCTGTTACAACAAAAACAGCTTGATGGTGAAGCAAAAGAGCTTGTGGAAGCCATTCATCATTCAGGGCAATATTTATTCACCCTGCTCAACGATGTGCTGGATTATTATAAAATAAAATCACATCAGTTAAACCTGGATCATATCAATTTCGAACTCATAAATGAGATAGAGGAAATCTACGACATCTTTTTAGAAAAAGCCCGGAAAAAGAATTTGAATTTACAAATGCACCGGGGAGCAAACGTGCCCGATTTCCTAATTGGCGATCCGATGCGATTGAAACAGATTCTTGCCAGCCTCCTTGATAATGCAGTTAAATTTACGCCCCCACAGGGTAATATAATTTTAAATATTGAGCTTGTATCCTCTAAAGATGGAATACATGAGCTTCTTTTTTCGGTCTGCGACACAGGTATTGGCATCAGCGATGAGGACAAAAACAAAATCTGGAAAACCTTTAGCATGGGTGACATGTCGCTAACGCGCGAAAATCAGGGAACGGGAATCGGACTTGCTTTATCGCGCCAGCTTTGCCATTTGCTGGGTGGGAAGATACGGTTTGAAAGCGAACCGGAGAAAGGAAGTACTTTTACTTTTACCGTTAAAATGGAAAAAGGAAACCATCCCGCAAAAAATCATAATCAGCATCAGGGTATCCGGAACATCCTTTTGGTGGAAGACAATCTGATAAACCAAAAACTGACACAGAAAATACTGATAAACCAGGGTTTTCATGTGGATGTAGCCGATAACGGGCAAATGGCTGTAAGGAAATTTCGAAAAAACAGTTACGACCTGATATTTATGGACATCCAAATGCCTGTGATGGATGGACTGGAAGCAACGAGGCAAATCCGGAAACAGGAATCGGAAGATCAGGGGGAAGGAAGAGTGAAAATTATTGCCCTCACCGCCAATTCACAGCAGCAGGATAAAGAAAACTGCCTTGCTGCAGGTATGGATGACTATATTAACAAACCCTTTAATGTGAAAAAATTTCCTTTGATATTAAGCAGTCTGCAACAAGTTAAATATTGAGAATTTGATACATTTGCTCCTTGAATAAATTCATCTTTAACCGGAGCAAAGTATTAACTGTCTCGTCAGCACATTTTGTGCACGCTTTCTATTCTTCGTTTCTTGCTCCTTTGCTTCCGCTTCTGCTGAATAAATATGGAATCAACCTTGCGGCAGCAAGCTGGCTAAGCCTTCTTCAACGAATTCCTTCACTTTTCAGCATTGTCCTTGGAACATTTGCCCACAAAATCCCCTGGCGTCCCATCATTATTCTTTCACCGTTGGTTACGGCCATCAGCGGCAGTCTGCTTGGTGCCGCCCCCAATATTTTATTACTCGGTATTTTGCTTTTCACTATCGGCATGAGTTTGGCTGTATTTCACGTCCCGGCGCCGGTGATGGTTAAAATTTTCTCCGGAAATCGTGTCGGAAAAGGTATGAGTTTTTATATGCTTGGAGGCGAAAGTGCCCGTATGCTCGGCCCACTGTTAATAGTTAGCGCCGTATCCTGGTGGGGACTTGATGGAACCTGGCGGCTGGCCATACCGATCGTAGTCGTAACTATTATTCTTTCGTTTACCGTGGAAAGAATTCCCTATGAAACCATTGACACAAAAGATATAACTGCGCTCAAATGGAAAACTACTTTACATAAATATTCCGGCTTTTTTATTGCACTTACAGTTTACATGTTGTTCAGTTCGGTCATGCTGGCTACCCTATCCACATTCCTGCCAACCTATATGGTTGGGACGAAAGGAAGCAGTCTGCTGTATGGAGCATTTTCGCTTTCAATACTGCAAGTTACAGCTGTTGTGGGGGCGTTTGTTTCAGGAAGCATTTCTGACAAAATCGGACGCTTCAACACACTGCTCATTTTGGCCATAGTATCTCCTTTCTTCATGTTTCTTTTTTTGTGGACAGGCCCGGCCCTTCAGATAATTTCCCTGTTGGCTCTCGGTCTTGTTTTGGCAGCTTCCACACCGGTTTTGCTTGCGCTTGTTCAGGAACAGGGTTCCAACCAGCCGGCTTTAATGAACGGAGGTTTCGCTACCATTAACTTTATCACCGAAACTTTGTCGGTTTTGGCTGCAGGCTACATTGGTGATACCATTGGCCTGGCAAAAACATTTCAAATATCTGGTTACCTTGCCTTTATAGCTATTCCGGCCGTATTCCTGTTAAAGAAAAAAAGTCGAATACAGAACCAAAATTTATAAAAACGAATTATTTACCAATGTTATTAACCATATATTGTACATAAGTTGGGCGTATAGGTCCCGTTGTGAAAAGAAATTCTTTATTTTTGCTTTAAAATGGATGTAAATTGTTGTCCGTAACAAAATAACACTGTTCTATATATGAAGAAGAAAATACTTATTATCGATGATGAACTGTCCATTCGTATGTTACTCGAAAACTTCCTAAGCAAAACTTATGATGTTATTACTAAAGTCGATGGACAGGAAGGCATAAAATATCTCGAAGAAGGAAATATTCCGGATTTGATAGTAGCTGATATTCAAATGCCTAACCTTGACGGACAGGAATTTCTGAGACAGATTAGAGCCAGCGGTTTTTTCAGGCATATCCCCATAATCGTACTCTCCGGTATTGAAAGCAGCCAGGAAAGGATTAAATTACTGAAGATGGGAGCCGACGATTTTATTGTTAAACCTTTTAATCCTGAAGAGTTGTCTATCCGTATAGAGAATATTATTAGCAGAACCAGTAAGTAAGCTACATGGATAAAAATCCGAAGGAAAAGCTGAGACTGCTCTATATTGGCAGCCATTTGGATGTTATTAATACACTTCGTGAAAAAGATGGCGAGGCAGTAGTAGTCATTCTCAACAACGGACTGCAAGGTATCAATTATCTGAGTAAGCATAAAAACATTGATGCGATTATTTCGGACTATAATATACCCGGAATTCAGGGCGATAAACTCGCCTCACACATTAAAGCCAGACTGGGTTTTACCAATACTCCTTTCATTTTGTTTGCTTTTGAGGAAGACGCACATTTTAGAAATGACATGCTCAAAAAGAAGGCTGTGATTGATGACCTTTATCTCTCACCTCCCGAAGCGGAAAAACTTTTTATTCGAATTCGTTTTCTCATTTATTATTTAAATAAAATAAAAGAAGCCGGATCTTCCGGTATAACAGCACAAAAGGATTATAAAATACCTTTTGTAAAAAGGCTTTTCGATATTGTCGTTTCGTTATCAGCACTATTGGTTCTTTCCCCTCTGCTGTTGCTCGTGGCATTAGCTATTAGGATAGAATCCAAAGGAAGCGTCATTTATAAATCGAAACGCGTGGGAACGGGCTACCGTATTTTCGATTTTCTGAAATTCCGCTCCATGTACTCGGGGGCCGATGCCGGACTAAAAGAGCTGGAGCATCTCAACCAGTACAACCAAAGCCGGGAAAGCAATAAAAACAACAACAATATTCCCCCTTGCCCCCGCTGTGCCAGGCTGCCTGAAGGTAAATATTGTTCTCCGGTTTTGTATATTGAAGGAAAAAAGATATGCGAATACTGGTATAATGAATTAAAAAAGAAAGATAAAACAGCAACATTTATTAAAATAGAAAATGACCCGCGCATTACAAAAGTGGGGAAATTTATTAGAAATACAAGTATTGATGAACTTCCTCAGCTGATAAATGTTATAAAAGGCAATATGTCGATTGTAGGAAACAGGCCCCTGCCATTGTATGAGGCAGAGCAGCTCACATCGGATGATTGGAGTGCGCGTTTCCTCGCTCCGGCAGGAATTACAGGGCTTTGGCAGGTTGAGTTAAGAGGCAAAGGTGGCATTATGTCGGAGGAAGAAAGGAAGGGTTTGGATAATCAATATGCCTATACCTATTCTCTGTGGGGAGATATTAAGCTGATTCTAAGGACAATACCTGCATTATTTCAAAAAGAAAACGTTTGACAAATTGTTTAAAACTTTTTTAATAACTAATGTCCAAAAGACTTAAAATAAAGAGGGGAAACCCGTAATTTTCACCGAAAAACAGATAGATTGTGATAAAGGTTAAAACAACAGGGATTCGGTTAGTGAACATTATCAGAACACTCGGGGTGTTTATGATAATCGTTTTGCTCAGCAGCCATGCTTTCGGACAAAAAAGAACCGTGGACAGTTCCAGATTCTTTAATCCTATAACCGACAATATTGTCAAACGCCTTCCTCCTTTGAGTGTTCTTATCGATTCGGCAGCTTATAACTCTCCCGATATGCATTATCAGGATTTAAAGGCTCAATATTATTATTACGAACAACTCTCGGCACAGCGTGCCTGGCTTGAGCACTTTAGCCTTAACCTTGATATGAACTTAGGAAAATGGAACTTCTGGGACAGAGATGAAATTACCAAGCGTAACCGTTATTACCGTTCGCAGTCCGTCCGCGATAATTACGCCGTGGGATTTTATATTCGGTTCCCTCTCGCTTCCATCTTCGACAGAAGAAACCGTATCAACAAACAGAAAAAATGGATTGAAATTTCTCTTACACAAAAAGAAATTAACCGCCGTTTTTTGGCCAAAGAGGTTATCAACCATTACAACAATCTGGTTCAGTATCAAAATTATATAAGAATTTATAACGATTATCAAAATTTCACCATGATGCAAATGCAGATGGCTCAGAACGAATTTCTTAACGGAGAAATATCCACAGCAGAATATACCCGTTTAAAAGAAATTCAGACGAGAGGGGCTATTAACTTCCAGCAGGCCATCGCTGAATTTAATAAGGAGTATCAATTATTGGAAGTTGTTACCGGAATGAAATTTAACCTGATCAATATTTTGCGTTAACAATCTGAAATTAATGAATTTAATATACTTTATACGGCTCTTTAAACGAAATATCATTATCCTGATCGGGATACCGTTATTGCTATCTGTGGTCGTCTATTATTTTGTACGTAATCAGGAGAAGGTTTATCAGTCGGAAGCTATCATTTACACCGGTATAACTACAGGTTATTCCATCGAATCAACCGTTCAGCGCTCTACCGACTTTTTTAGTACAAGCGCCCAGTTCGATAATATGATTAATCTGCTGAAATCAAGACAAACGGTAGTGGAAACATCCTTACGCCTTCTGGCACAGGACCTTTCCTTAGAGCACTATAATCCACAGTATATTTCTAAAGAAAACTTCGATATTCTTCAAAGATCCATACCCCAAAGAATCAAAGACCTCGTAGTTAAAAACAATAAAAACGGCGTTGAAAGGAAAAAAGAAGAACAGATCCACTCATTAGAGAAAGAGATTCATTCACTTGAAAAAAAGATTAGAAAAAAGAGAAACATTGCTGCCCGCGAACTCTCCGGTTCCAACATTTCGGGAAATCAACAGGGAACAAAAAGCCAGACTTCGCAGAATTATGGTGTTGAAAAAAGCGGCCCGGAAGCCAAAACAAGCTCAACCGGAAATTTTATTACACACACTGTTTTACCCGGTGAATCGTTAGCAACTATTGCCAGTCGCTATGGGGTTTCACGTGGCGAACTGATTCATTTGAACGGCTTAAGCAGCGGTACTATAAGTCCGGGCCAGAATCTGATTATCAAAAAACTGCCTTCAGCCGGCGCATCCAAACAGTATCATGTGGTAAAACCCGGCGAGAATCTTTACATCATAGCTAAAAGGTACGGTATTAACATTAGTAAATTAAGAGAAATTAATCATTTGGGAAACCGGACTCTCAGGGCCGGTCAGAAAATCCTCATCAGCGAGAGCCCTTACAGCAATAATTCCTATGATGTGGCCATAAAGCAGGTTTCTCCCGGATATTCTAACGACAACGCAACCGCTCAGAACGCCTCTGCTTCTGAAAATATCTCTACAAAATCAGCTGCCAACAGCTACAATAACCCATCAAGAGTTTTTGTAAAAGATCCTGTGGTTCCCCCCGGAGTAAAAAAATCAGACTATGAAAAAACGGTGGCTAACCTCAGGAACTATTATGCCTCCAGTGATACTAATTATATTTACGGGCTGTTGCACTATGGCTTTAACAAACATTACAGTATCGGCTTTATCAGTAAGATTCAGATTTACCGTATCAGCAACAGCGACCTGGTGAAACTTACCTATACCAGCAATGATCCGGGTATTTGTGAGCAGACGCTGAAGATTATTTCACAAGTTTTTATGGACGATTATAAATCGCTGCGCGTGAATGAAACCGATCGTGTGGTCAAATATTTTGAACGGGAAGTTGACTCTGCTGATAAGAAGCTTGCGCAAGCAGAGGATCGCCTGTTGCACTTTAACAAGTCCAATAACATTATAAACTACTATGAACAGAGTAAAGCTATTGCTATTCAGAAAGAGGCGCTTGACAAATATTTTCAGGACCAACAGATAAGATTGTCGGGAGCTTCTGCTTCTCTGCATGCACTGGAAACAAAAATGACCGCTCGTGACTCCATTTATTTAAAAAGTGACGTCATTAGCCAACGCGAGAAAGAACTGGCTACGATTACGCAAAAAATTATCGTAAACCAGTTAGCCAAAGAGTATAACCCTAAAGTAAAGCGTAAACTTGCTGAACTTACCAACCGGCAAAAGCAGTTGCGTAATGAGATAAAGCTATATGTTGATCAACTTTATCTGTACGGTCATTCCACGCAGGGTGTTCCTATAAAAAACATATTGGATAGCTGGCTTCAAAATAGAATTACCTATGTAGAAGCCCGTGCCGGACTGATGGTACTCGCCAAACGGAAACTTGATTTTATACGTACCTATCAGAAAATGGCTCCTCTCGGAGCTATGCTCACACGAATTCAAAGGGAAATTAAAGTTGCGGAGCAAACCTATCTTGAATTGCTCAGAAGTCTGAATTTGGCTAAAATGAAGCAGCAAAACATGGAACTGTCAACCAATATTAAAGTAGTTGATCCGCCATTCTTCCCCATTCAGCCCAATCCATCCAGAACAAAATATATCGTTTTAGCTGCCGGAATTTTCGGTTTTATGCTTGTAGCACTTCTAATTATAATGCTGGAATATTTCGACACCTCCATGAAAAATTCGAGCCGGGTTACCGAACAAACAGGAATGCAACTTGCCGGTGCCTATCCCATTATGTCATCGAGACATCAAGCTAATGAGCTGTCGCAAATCACTAACAGACTGGTGGATATGATGATACAGAACATTAAGCTGAATCTTGCAAAGTCGGAGTTTGAACCTGAAAAGCCTTATTTAATACTGGTATTCAGTACCCAAAACAAAACCGGGAAAACGCTGCTTACCCGAAAGATTATCAACAGGATGCGCTCGATGGGCGATAAAGTGCTCTTTTTGAATTACAAAGAGGGTGAGACTTCAATGGACGATGAAGATTTTAATTATTCATTTCGCTATGAAATAAAGAATAACTTCATTGATGTGGCCAACCTGCAAGAGCTAATGGACAACTATTACCTAAGGAAAACAAACACAATATACGATTTTATTTTCCTTGAACTACCCTCTATTATTTACCATACTTACCCGATTAAGTTATTGTCGGAAATTGATTTGGCTTTATTCGTCATTAAGAGCAACAACCGATACACTAAAGCCGACAAAACGGCCATGGGTATATTCACCGAAACTTACAAATCGAAACCCATTGCTATCCTTAACGAGATAGAACTGTATAATCTGGAAGACTTACTGTCAGATTTACCCAAAATGAGAAAGAGCTATTTTAGTAAGTTTAAAAATATGTTGAAATATCCGTCAAGATATAAAATCGTTTTCAAGAAAGAAGCTTAAAAAGTGAATAATGTATTTGCAAAAATACTTAAGAATAAGAATTTTCTGTCCCTCGCCAATAACGGCCTGGTAGCAGTATTCGGGTTCTTTGGTTTTTTGCTACTCGTGAGGAGCTTAAGCACAAATGAATTTGGAGAGTGGGTACTGCTTATAACCACAGCAAACTTTCTCGATATGCTTCGTTTCGGGATAACCCGCACAGCGATCGTACGTTTTCTCGCAGGAGCTGATAAGAAAGAAGCCCGACAGCTGATTGGTTCCAACTATGTTATCAATCTCTTCTCAACCCTGATTCTGGTTTTAATTGTGTTGGCAGTGCGCTGGCTCTTTTATGATACGGTGTCAACTTCCGGCTTTGTACTTTTTTTCAGATGGTTTCCTCTACTGGCCTTCATCAACCTGCCTTTCAATAACGCACAATCTGTGCTGCAGGCAAAAATGAGATTCGATTTCATGCTCATTTTGCGTATTATTAATGTAGGTGGCTTCATGCTTTTTCTGCTGGTGAATTTCTTTTTCCTGCATGTCAGCCTCACAATTATCGTTTATGCTTACCTGATAGCCAACATTCTCACTTCAATAGTTGCCATGATTCCTAACTGGGATGGTATCCGGTATATTGCAAAAGCCACCAAAGCCAGTAACAAAATGATCCTTGATTTTGGGAAATATTCCACCGGAACCCTTATTGGCAGTAACCTTCTAAAAAGTGCCGACACCTTTATCATCGGGTTAAGCCCCTTTCTGGGGACCGCCGGTGTTGCGCTTTACAGTATCCCGCTCAAGCTCACTGAAATTATTGAGATACCGTTGCGAAGCTTTGCCATGACTGCTTTTCCGGGGATGTCAAAAGCAAGTATCGAAGGCAACAAAGATCTGGTAAAACATATTTTTTATACCAATGCGGGAGGAATCACCCTGCTCATGGTACCTGTTATGATATTCTCTTTCATTTTTGCAAAAGAACTTGTTTATATTTTGGGAGGCGCTGGTTACGAATCCACCGCAGGCATTTTCCGCATATTCTGCATTTACGGATTGCTGCTTCCTCTTGACCGGTTTATCGGTGTTGCATTAGATAGTGTAAATTTGCCCAAATTCAACTTCATGAAGGTCGTATATATGGCCGCAGCCAATATTATCGGCGACACACTGGTTGTTTTTGCTTTTTATTATGTGGCCGTTGCCACCAGTATCGTTACGCTGATTTCGTTCCCATTAAATAATTTACATTTATTGGCTAAAATTACCCGTAATTTTTCTGTTATCACGGCCCTCGAAGGAGTGGCTGTTGTAACTATCTTGTTTACCCTGATTGGAATTTTTGTAGGTTACCATTATCTGAATAAAAGTTTTGATATTCACTTAAGGAAAGTATTTCAGGGAGGTACTTTATTTTTTAGCGAGAGTATCTTTCGAAAAAAAAGTTAACCTGTTTGCTAAAATTTTATAATTTTAATGTTTAATTATAAATATGCTGGAATCGCTAAAAGATAAAACGGGTGCATCAAAGCTTCAACATCCGTTGGTTATTACTGTTATTATTTTAGTAACAGTCGCTTTGGGTTTCGTTATCGGCAAAGGAGGTATCAAGATTGCCATTGCACTCATTGTGCTTGTTCCTTTTCTTATTTTTCTGAACCGGTTGTTTGTTCATCCCGTTATTGGCATCTATTCTATAATGTTCATGGCTTTTACAGCTATCGGACTCACACGATATATCAGGGGAGTTCCTTTGGGTTTAAGCATCGATGGTCTTCTTGTTTTAACCATTGTTGCCGTATTTTTTCGAAATTTCTTTGATAAAATTGATTTTAAGCTGCTTAACCGGGATATTGTTTACCTCATGATTATTTGGTTTGCCTATTCTGTTCTGGAGTTCTTCAACCCGCTGGCCTTAAGCCGTACAGCCTGGTTTTATGCCATGCGTGGTGTTTCTCTCTATCCGCTGTTGATTATTCCTCTTGCCCTCCTGATCTTTACCAGACTCAGGCATTTATACGGTTTTCTCATATTCTGGGCGGTTTTTTCCTTACTAGCTACCCTGAAAGGCTTACAGCAAAAATATATTGGGCTTGACTATGCCGAACAATACTGGTTAAATACCGTAGGCTATGTTACGCACATTATTAACGGAAAACTGCGGATTTTCTCCTTCTTCAGTGATGCCGGACAGTTTGGTGCTGCCCAGGGAGCAGCCGGTATTGTCTTTGCCGGCATTGCCTCTGCCATGAAAGGCTGGAAAAATAAAATATTCTTTTGGATTGTTTCCATTTTGTCATTATGGGGTATGATGCTTTCGGGTACACGGGGAGCCATGATTGTGCCTGCTTTGGGAGGAATTACTTATGTCATTCTGTCAAAACGAACAAGAGTGATTATCATAGGTGGAATCACCCTGGTTTTTCTTTACTTTTTCTTTGCCCACACCTACATTGGCGACAGTAACTATACCATTGCGCGAATGCGTACCGCTTTTCATCCGGAAAATGATGCTTCCTATCAGGTTCGGCTTAAAAACCGGCAAATCCTGAAAACTTATCTTGCAGATAAACCTTTTGGCGGGGGTATTGGGGCAGCCGGTAACTGGGGACAACGTTTTTCACCTCAGGGCTTTCTTGCCAATGTGGCTACCGATAGCTGGTATGTACAAATCTGGGCGGAACAGGGACGCGTGGGACTTATCCTGCATTTGTCCATTCTTATGTACATCGTATTGAAAAGCTTTTTCCTCATTATGGCCCGGGTAAAAGCCAAGGAGCTAAGCAATGTTTTGGGGGCGCTGCTTGGAGGGTACGTCGGGATAATCGGTGCTGCCTATGGGAATGGTGTGCTCGGACAGATACCAACCGGGGTGCTGTTATACCTGAGCTGGGTCTTTCTGTTCTCCGCACAACAGCTTGAACGAGAATATAATGCACGTCTGGCACTGGGGGTTTCCCCATGGTCATTTGCAGTGAAAGATTAACAGAATAAATATGGAAACTAAAAAAAAAAATTGGCCTCTGGTGTCTGTGGTTACCATCAACTATAACCAGTCGAAAGTAACCTGTGAATTTCTCCGTTCGTTCAGGAATGTTACCTATCCCCGAATAGAAATTTTCGTTGTGGACAACGCTTCCCCTAACGACCATCCCGAAATTATCAAAAAGCAATTCCCCGATATCCATTTTATTCAAACGAGGACCAACCTGGGATTTGCCGGTGGCAATAATGTGTCCCTCCCCTATTGTAAAGGCAAATATATCCTGTTTATCAACAACGATACGGAAGTAGAACCCGGATTTCTTGAGCCGCTCGTTGAAGTACTTGAAGAAAATCCCGGGGTGGCCATGGTAAGCCCGAAAATTCATTATTTTCATGCGCCAAAAACCTTTCAGTTTGCCGGCTTCACCCCTATTCATCCCATAACCATCCGGAATTTTGCCATTGGCTTTGGAGAAAAAGATAACGGACAATACGACATGACCTGCGAAACCGGTTCTATTTTCGGCGCTGCCATGCTGGTTTCCATGGAGGTCATTAAAAAGGTGGGGATGATGACTGAAAAGTTCTTTCTCTATTACGAAGAACATGACTGGGCCAAACACATCAAAAAAGCCGGCTATAAAATTTATTATCAGGGGAAATCACTGGTTCTGCACAAAGAATCTCTTGCCACCGTGAAAGAGAGTCCGTTTCAGATTTTTTATCTGACGCGCGGGCGTATTCTTTATGCCAGAAGAAATAACCGCGGTATTACGAAACTGTTGAGCATGCTGTATCTCAACTTGATAGCTGTTCCAAAACAAATATTGTTTTGGCTTGTAAAAAAACGTCCCGACCTGGCCAAAGCCAGCTTCAGGGCATTATGGTGGCACTGGACACATTTTAAAAATATTCAGGGATTACCTAAATTACCTGAAAAAGATTAACGCCTATGGAAACTTTAAGAATTATACTTCTTGTCATCGAATATCTCTTTTTCATCTATTTGTTTTTTGCCACACTCTACATTTTTGTTTTTTCAACAGCCGGTCTCTTTTACAAACAGTCGCAAAAGAATAAAGTAAAGAAACTCAGAAGGTTTGCCGTGTTGATTCCGGGCTTCAAAGAGGATGAAGTGATTGTGGATGTGGCACATAAAGCTACTTTGCAGGATTATCCCAAAGATAAATTTGAGGTCATCGTTATTGCCGATACATTTAAAAAAGAAACCCTCGATGCGCTCCTTAAATTGCCCGTTCGTGTTGTGGAGGTTGTTTTTGAGGTAAGTAAAAAATCAAAAGCGCTAAACAAGTGTATGGAAATTATTGGCGACAATTACGATGTGGCTTTTATTCTCGATGCCGATAACATTATGGAAAACAATGTGCTGAAGAAGATTAATGCTGCTTTTGATCGCGGTTTTGATGCCGTACAGGGACACCGGACAGCCAAAAACCTAAATGCCGCCTTTGCCATTTTGGATGCATTAAGCGAAGAAATCAACAACCACATCTTTCGGAAGGGACACCGTGTACTGGGCATTTCCTCTGCCTTAATCGGTTCGGGAATGGGCCTCAATTATGCGCTTTTTAAGAGAACCATGGCCACTATCGATTCCGTAGGCGAAGACAAAGAGGTGGAACTGAAGATTATAAAAGAAGGCTACGTCATTGAATATGTACACGATGCCATTATTTACGACGAAAAAACGCAGGAATCAATGAATTTTGTAAACCAACGTCGCCGCTGGATAGCCGCCCAGTTAGATTATTTCCGGAGTAATTTTTTAGACGGATTCATTGCTTTTATAAAAAAGGGCAATTTCGATTATTTCGACAAAGTGATACAGATGATACAGCCACCGCGGATTCTGCTCAGCGGGACTTTGTTTATTCTCAGCTTTTTGTTCGGTATCATTCATTACCTTCCCTATCCGGCTCTGCAACAATATTTTGCCCCTGATTTCTTTTGGTGGCTGGGACTTTTTGTTGCCACGGCCATAGCGCTGTTGTTTGCCATTCCCCGGAGGTTTTACAACAAACGGACTTTTCTGGCACTACTCTCCCTTCCTAAGGGTTTTATCCTTATGTTTATCAGTCTGTTACGAATAAAAGGCGCTACCAAACAATTCCTGCATACCGGGCATTCGCACCCGGGAGAGATAAAACATAATTAGCGTTATGAGTTTTAAACTAAAAAGATATCCGCTTGTCTCCATTATCACGGTCAATTACAACCAGGCCGAGGTTACCTGTGCACTGCTGGAATCACTCAATAAGACCACCTATCCAAACCTGGAAGTAATTGTGGTGGACAACCATTCCACCCGGGACGATCCCACCATTATCAAAAGGCTCTATCCCAACATTGTTTTCATCCAAAACCCTATCAATTACGGATTTGCTGCCGGAAACAACTACGGACTAATGCGTGCCCGCGGCGAATATGTCATGCTCCTGAATAATGACATTGAAGTTCCCCCGGGTTTTCTTGAACCGCTGGTAGCCAAGCTCGAAAATAATTATGAAATTGGTGCTGTGAGTCCGCGAATTAAATTTTACTACCAGCCAGGCACCATTCAGTATGCCGGCTATACACCCATGGACAAGGTAACCACACGCAATGCAGCCATCGGCTATCGCGAAAAAGACACCGGACAATACAACGAAGACAGAGAAACGCCTTTGGCACACGGCGCCGCCATGATGGTTCCCATACGTGTGGTAAAGGAAATCGGCCTGATGTCTTACATTTTCTTTCTTTATTATGAGGAAGCCGACTGGTGTGAGCGTATATTGCGGGCAGGATACAAAATTTATTACGTAGGCAGCTCGTATGTGCTTCACAAAGAATCGGTTTCCACCGGAAAACTTAGTCCCCTAAAGATTTATTATCTCAATCGCAACCGTATTGTTTTTATGCGTCGCAACCTCCATGGCAAAGAATACTATGTGGCTTTGCTTTACCAACTGTTTATTGCCATTCCCAAAAACGCTTTCCGCTTTTTGCTGAAAGGAAAAATTTCACTGTTTCTGGCTTATTACAGAGCCATCGGCTGGCATGTTACCCATCTGTTTTCAAAAGAAATCCACGAAAATCCTATGTTATGACAACACGAATATGGCATATTATTGAGTTATTTTTCTTTATCTATCTTGCTTTTACAGACATTTATCTTTTTCTGTTCGCATTAGCCGGCATTTTCCCTTTAAAAAGAAGAAACCGTTCTCCCGGTAAAAAGCGGAAAATCCTGGTACTCATTCCGGGCTACCGCGAGGATGCGGTGATAATTGATGTTGCCAGGGAAGCATTGAATCAGGACTATGGCACGGGAAATTATGATGTTACCATTATTGCAGATGGTTTTAAACCGGATACCATTGCCATGTTGAAAGCGCTCCATGTTGGTGTGATTGAGGTGAATCTGGAATTCAGTACCAAATCGCGGGCACTGAATGCTGCCCTGTCTCAAACAGATAACAGTTACGACGTGGCGGTGGTGCTGGATGCAGATAACATCATGGCTAAAGATTTTCTCACCCGCATCAACGCTGCTTTTTGCGACGGATATCTTGCAGTACAGGGGCATCGTGTAGCAAAAAATCTGGATACACCGTTTGCCATCCTCGATGCGGTGAGCGAAGAGATGAACAACCATATTTTCAGGAAAGGACATCGTGTACTGAGGCTTTCCTCTGCACTCATTGGTTCGGCCATGGCATTCGATTACCACTACTTCAAAAAGATGATGAAAAAAGTGGAAGTAGTGGGTGGCTTCGATAAAGAAATAGAGGTCAGGCTTTTACAAAAGAAACACAAAATCGAGTATCTGCCAGATGCTTATGTTTATGATGAAAAAGTCCCAAATGCCAAAGTCTTTACCAAACAGCGACGGCGGTGGCTGTCGGCACAGGTTCACTATTTCGGCAAAAGTTTTCTTCCTTCCCTGAGAGATTTGTTTTTGTACGGGAATATCGATTTTTTCAACAAAGCGCTGCAATTCATTCTTTTACCACGCATCTTGCTTATCAGTCTGCTTTTTGTGATTGCGGTAGTATATTATTTTACTGCTTCACTAACCGCTTTTTATATGTCACTCGGACTACTCATTCTCGGTATCTTGATTTTTTTGTTCTCCATCCCAAAATATTTTTACAATTTTCGTACCTTGTGGGCATTAACCCGGCTCCCGGCAGGCATCTTTTTGATGCTCTTTTCATTGTTGAAAATAAAAGAAGGGAACAAAGAATTCTTACACACAAAACATACTTATAATGCATTTCAGGTAAAACATCCGCAGTTTTATTCTAAAACCAGGAAAAAATGAAAATAGGAATAGAAGGTCAACGACTTTACAGAAAGAGAAAACACGGGATGGACATGGTGGCCCTGGAGCTTATCCAGGAGCTCCAGAAACTGGACAGAAAAAATGAATATGTCATCTTTATCAAACCCGATGAAGACAATAATATTTTTGAAAAGACTGATAATTTTAAGTTTGCGGAACTCGGCGGCGGCCCCTATCCTTTGTGGGAACAATTTGCCCTACCCAAAGCCGCCCGTGAGGAAGGTTGTGATATTCTGCACTGTACGAGCAATACGGCACCGCTGAATCCGGGCATACCGCTGGTGGTTACGCTGCACGATATCATCTATCTCGAAAGCATCAGCCTTTTTAAGAAAAGTGGTACGTGGTATCAGAAATTTGGTAACATGTACCGGCGTTACGTTGTACCGCGGGTGGTGAAAAAAAGCGATAAGATTATCACTGTTTCAGAGTTTGAGAAAAAACGTATCAAAGAATTTTTCGGATTTTCTGCCGAAGACGACAGGCTGGTAGCTATTTATAACGGTGTCAGCGAACATTTCCGAAAAATCGATGACCAAAAGGAGCTTCAACGGGTAAAACAACTTTATCATCTCCCCGACCGCTTTCTGTTTTTCCTGGGCAATACCGATCCTAAAAAAAATACCAAAGGTGTACTGAAAGCTTTTTCAGACTACCTGAAAAAAACAGGCGATGACATGTTCCTCGTTATGCTTGACTATGAACAGAATGCACTGGAAAAACTTTTAACCGAAATTGGTGATAAAGAGCTGATAAGCAGAATTATCCTGACCGGCTACGTCATCAATACCGACCTGCCGGCGATTTACAATTTGTGTAATGTTTTCCTCTACCCCTCGCTGCGTGAAAGTTTTGGTATTCCGATGCTCGAAGCTATGCGTTGCGGCGCCCCTGTGATTACTTCCAACACTTCGTCTATGCCCGAAGTTTCCGGTAGTGCCGCCTGCGTTGTCAACCCGTTTAAACCGGAAGAGATAACAGCAGGTATTGAAAAAATCCTCTCGGATGAAGCCTACCGTAAAGATATCATCGAGAGGGGATTTCGCCAGTCGGCCAAATTTTCCTGGAAAAATATGGCCAAACAAATCCTGGAACTGTATGAAACGGTTTTCAACAAATACCATCTTTAAAACCAAGCGCTATGATTAAAAACAGAGATATTGTTATGGTTGGGCTGGCTTCGCTCGACAGCCGCATAGGCAGCAATGCGATTAACCTTGCCGAAGTGTTCTCGAAGCACAACCGGGTGCTCTACGTGAACTATCCCATGGACCGCCTGACCCTTTGGCGCGGACGCCACGATCCTATTATTCAAAAACGGAAAAAGATTCTGAAAGGGGAACTCCCCGACATGGAACAGATGAATAACAACATGTGGAGTTTCTTTCCAAAGACCGTGCTTGAATCCATTAACCAATTGCCTGTCAACTTGTTGTTCGATATACTAAACCGTATCAACAACAAACGGTTTGCCAAAGAGATAAACCGGGTCATCCGGAAGCTGAATTTCAAAGATATTATCATTTTCAACGATACGGATATGTTTCGCAGTTTTTATCTGAAGGAACTTATCCATGCCAAAACCTACGTTTACTATACCCGCGACAATATGCTGGCGGTAGATTACTGGAAGCGTCAGGGTGCACGCATCGAGCCTGCCCTGATGAAAAAAGCGGACTTAATCGTTGCCAACTCCACTTACCTTGCCGATATCGGAAAACGTTACAATCCGCATTCCTATTATGTTGGCCAGGGTTGCGATGTTTCTCTTTTCAATAAAAAGCTCATCAGGGAAATACCTCCGGATATAAAGTCAATTAAAAAGCCTGTTATTGGATACATCGGTGTACTCTATACCCTGCGTTTGGATATCGATGTTTTAATCCATATTGCCAAAAGCCGGCCGGACTGGTCGCTGGTTTTGGTTGGCCCGGAAGATGACGCTTTTAAAGAAAGTGAGCTGCACCAAATTGACAATGTTTATTTCCCTGGAAGGAAGAAAATGGAAGAGCTTCCGGCTTATCTCTTTGGTTTTAATGTGGCTCTGAACCCGCAGAAACTCAACGAAGTAACCATTGGAAACTACCCGCGTAAAATAGATGAGTATCTCGCCATGGGGAAACCTGTTGTTGCCACAAAAACTAAGGCAATGGAAGTTTTTGAAAAATGGGTTTACCTCGCCAGAGACAAAGAGGAGTACGTGAAACTAATCAAGAAGGCGCTGGAAGAAAACTCACCCGCGAAGGAGGCTGAACGCGAAAAAGTAGCCCGAAGTCACACCTGGGTTGCCAATGCCGAAGCCATTTATGAAAAAATTGAAATGATTGAAAAAATAAAATGATATGGGACTTAAAGAGAAAATAAAATCCAACGAAAATCTGAAAAAGCTGGCTTTGCGGATGCTTATGCCCCGAAATCAGGCCAGACCACGCCTTTGGGTCAAATGGTTCGTGAACCCGATAAAGCACAAAAGAGGCAAAGGCTCGCTGGTCAGGAGGCGTACGCGTATGGATTTGATGCCGTTCAATAATTTTGTACTTGGGAGAGATTCGACCATCGAAGATTTTTCAACCGTCAACAATGGTGTGGGCGATATCGTTATTGGTGAGCGCACCCGTATTGGTATGTCCAACGTCCTCATAGGTCCGATAAACATTGGCAACGATGTTATGTTTGCTCAAAATGTGGTTCTGTCGGGGCTGAATCATGGCTACGAAGATGTAAACCTGCCGCCCAGCATGCAAAAAGTGGAAACAAAGCCCATCATTGTTAAGGATGAGGTTTGGATTGGCGCCAATGCGGTAGTTACGGCCGGTGTTACTATTGGGAAACATTCCATTGTGGCTGCAGGATGTGTGGTGGTAAAAGATGTGCCTGCTTACAGTATCGTCGGCGGTAATCCGGGGAGAATTTTAAAACAGTACAACCACGAAACCAAAGCCTGGGAACGTGTGAAAAAATAGCCGGTGAACTTC
>BTTE01000034.1:0-30011 GCA_036244975.1 bacterium
TTTCTTCTTCGCCCGGATCATAGCCTCCAGCATATCCCACATGGATTGAGGAATATGTTCCAGCATATTAAATTCGCCGGCGCCCTGGAGCCATTCGCCGCCATCGATGGTAATAACTTCGCCATTGATATAAGCCGAAAAGTCAGACATGAGGTAGGCGGCAAGATTAGCCAGCTCCTGATGCTCACCAACACGCTTTAACGGTACTTTTTTCCGGATATCAAATTTTTCCTTTAAGTCGCCCGGGAGTAATCGATCCCAGGCACCTTTGGTGGGAAACGGCCCCGGGGCAATAGCGTTCATACGGATGCCGTATTTTGCCCATTCCACCGCCAGCGAGCGGGTCATAGCCAAAACGCCGGCCTTGGCGGTTGCAGAAGGGACCACATACGCACTTCCCGTAAAAGCGTAGGTAGTAACAATATTTAAAACGACAGCCTTTTCCTGTTTGGTTTTAATCCAGTGTTTCCCCAGCGCCAGCGTACAGTTTTTGCTTCCTTTCAGGACAATGTCTATCACCGTGTCAAAAGCATTGGCCGACAGCCGCTCGGTGGGACTGATAAAATTACCCGCCGCATTGTTTAGCAGACCATCCACTTTGCCAAAAGCCTCAAGTGTTGCGGCAAGCATAGCTTCAACTTCTTTGTAGTTACGCACATCGCACTGCACCGGCAGCACTTTCCCACCGGTTTCAGCCTCCAACTCCTGTGCGGTATTTTTTAGCTTCTCCAGATTTCGTGATGCAATGACCACTTTGGCCCCCAGCTGCAGAAAATAGCGGGACATTGACTTTCCCAGGCCCGAGCCGCCACCGGTTACAACAAGTACCTGATCTTTCAACACTTCCGATGTAAACATCGGCGATTTAAACGCGTTCTCCATTTCCTTCTGTTTTTTCGTAATATAAAAACCGCTTTATCTTTTTGGTAGCCGTTTTGATAAACTCTTCGTTCTGCGGAATAATTCGCTGGATTTTGGAAAAACGGCTCACCCGGCTGTTGATGTACTTTTTCAAATCGGCGCTCAGCTCATTGTAAAAATTCTCCACATATCCCGAAACACCTTCTTTTATTTCGTTGTATTTTTTCTCAATTTCATCTTTGTCGAAGTGAACCAGCGCCACCAGTTTTCCTTTCTGCTCAATCACCAGCGATTCAACAACATGTTTGAAGTTATTGATAACCGATTCGATTTCTTCGGGATAAATATTTTCACCACCCGGACCGATAATTACATTTTTAGAGCGGCCACGGATATGAAGATAACCCTCTTTATCAAGAATTCCGAGATCGCCGGTACGAAACCAGCCATCTTCCGTTAGCACCTGAGCCGTAAGTTCCGGCTCTTTGTAATAGCCTTTCATCACATTGGGGCCACGTGCCCATACTTCTCCCTCGCCGGTGGTTTTGTCCGGATTGTGAATCTTCATTTCCACACCTTCAAGCACTTTTCCGGCTGCTTGCAACCGTGCTTCTTCCGGGCCGAAAGCTGCCAGCAGCGGAGCCGTTTCCGTCAGGCCGTAACCAACGGCATAAGGAAATTTTGCTTCAAGCAGAAATTTCTCCACCTGTTCGTTAATCCTGGCGCCGCCAATACCGAAAAAAGTGAGTTCTCCGCCAAAAGTTTTGAGTAGTTTCTTTCCGGCCATCCGGTTGAGTTGCTTTCTAAAAAAAGGCTTCCCGTAAAGTTTCTTCATCAGCTTTTTATCCATGAAAGCCGGTAAAATTTTCGCGCGGTATATCTTCTCAATAATCAGTGGAACCGTCAGCATAAAGGTGGGTTTTACTTCCTGAAAAGCAGGGAGCAACACCGAAGGCGAAGGTGCTTTTTTCAAATAATAAATGCAGGCGCCATGAGACAAGGGTAAAATAAAGCCGATAGTATTTTCATAAGTATGAGACAAAGGCAATACCGACAAAAAGCGGTCCTTATCGGTAATTTTCCGGATAGTACTGCCCTGTACCACATTAAACGCAATGTTTTTGTGCGTCAGCATCACGCCTTTCGACTTTCCCGTAGTTCCCGAAGTATAAATGATGGCTGCCAGATCTTCTTCCCTGACAGTATAAGTTTTCGCCGGTACGGCATTTTCGTCAAAACCTGTTTCTGCTCCTTCCTCCAGCAACTTAAAGCCTTCAATATCGATTTTATATTTCAAAGAATGAATATTCAACGAGGTAAGTTTGGATAAAAGTTCCTGCGAAACAAAAATAGCTATCGACCGCGAATGGCGGAGAACATTTTTAATCTCTTCTCCCGAGAAATCAGGTAACAACGGAACAACCACTGCTCCCACAGAGACAATAGCAAAATAGGTTATACCCCAGTTTGGCATATTGGCGCTCAAAAGCGCCACCCTGTCGCCGGGTTGCACTCCCAATTTTTCCAGCAACGCAGATACGGCTTTTGTTTTGGAAAAGAAATCGGCATAAATTATCGGTTCCTCTCCTACAAAAGCAACTACCGGGCGATTTGCATGTTGCCTCACGGTTGTTTCCAGCAACGCAGGTAATGTTAATACGGGAAATTCTGACATAATGCTTATTTTATCACCAAAGATAAGACTTTTGTTTAAAAATAACAACATTATATTGATAAACACAAAGTCGGGAACACAAAACCCTACAACTCCTGAATAAGCGATTCAAACAGAAGTACCAGATCTTTTTCGGCTATCATCGCACTACGAATGATATCATCAATATTTACCGGATGCAAATTATCCGGATCGCCTTTATCGGTAATCACCGAGACAGCAGCTACTTTCATCCCCATGTGGTTGGCCACAAGAACCTCCGGAACAGTGGACATACCTACTGCATCGGCACCCATAAGCTTTATAAAACGGTATTCGGCGCGGGTTTCTAAGTTTGGTCCTATCCAGGCAACGTAAACGCCTTTGTTGATCTTGATTCCTTTTTCAGCTGCAATCTTTTCCATGAGGGAAATCAGTTCAGGGTCGTATGGTCGGCTCATATCAGGGAAACGCGGTCCCAGCTCATCAAGGTTTTTACCCACAAGCGGACTACCCGGCAACATATTGATATGGTCATCAATAATCATCAGCGAAGCCTTGGGCAAATTCAGGTTTACCGCTCCGGCAGCATTTGACACCAGTAGATAATTGATTCCAAGCATTTTCATAACACGCACCGGAAAAGTAACCTCCTGTAACGTATAGCCTTCATAAAAATGAAAACGGCCATTCATAACGAGAACTTTTTTTCCGCCCAGCTCGCCGTAAAGCAGTTTTCCCGAATGAAATTCAACGGTTGACAACGGGAAATGCGGAATATCCTTATAATCCAGACTTATTTCAACCTGCACATCGTTGGCCAGACTTCCCAGTCCGGTTCCGAGAATAATACCAATTTCCGGCTTTCCGACTCCTTTGCTTTTCAGGAAACTTACTGCCTCATTTAATTTTTCCATCATAGTATTTCAAATCTAGGACGCAAAGCTAAAAAATTCCTGATTTCGGCATATCAGACCTGAGGCGATGAGACCACTGTAAGAAGTCCGGAACTATCCTCAAAAATGTGTTAAGTGAATCTTTTTCGGTCTCAACCCTGTTTTCCTCTCAAATCTCTTTCATCGAATTTTTCGGCAGCCATCCGATACTGCCGTTTTGCAGTTTGATTTTTTTCCAGCCATCAACCTCGTCGAGCAACCTGACTTTGGTGCCCTGATGAATGACAAACAAGTCCACCGAGTTAGGCGTGGGTGAGCTCTTTGCTGTGATAGTCGGCGTAAAAATAATGGCTTCGCTGTGATGTTGCGAATAGTAAGCTCTTTGCGATGCCAGTCCAAAAGCCACAAAGGAGGCAAACAATATAAGCACCCCAAAAAAGAAAGACAACTTTCGGGCCCGTCGTCCCGGAGATAAAATAAACACACCTAAAAGAAAGACAAACAGTGCAAAGGAAACGAGAGAGAGGACAGCCCACGTGTTGGCATTAAAAAGATTATAGAAATAGTTCCACCACCGTTTCAGGAACACTTCGGGTATCTTTTCAATTTTATCGGGAATCATGGTGTTGGCCAGGTTCAGATTATACTGAATGTCGGCGTTGTTGGGATCCAGTTTTTTAGCTTTTTCATAATAAAGAATCGCCGACGGCATATCTTTTTTTCGGAAATAAGTGTCGCCGAGGTTAAAGTAAAGCTTAGGCGAAACCAATCCCTGTTTCAGCACACGGTTGTACATATTTATGGCCGAATCGTACTGCTGATGGTCATACGCACTGTTAGCCCTGGCCATTAGCGAATCAGGATTGATAGCCGAAACATGGATTGAAAAAGCCATCAAAGTGAAAAATAAAATATGTTTTAGTGTCCGTTTCATTTGTCAACTTATTTTAAGGACTTTTCGGCCTGCATAATAGCGTGCAAAGTTTCCGTATAAATATTTTCCATCTTGCCTTTGGTATCACCCGGGGCAAAACGCGCATATTCGATACTGTTCATCGTATCCGTGAAAGCTTTTATCGTTTCATCGGCTATCTGTTTTTGCTCCAGCATCTCTTTCACCGTTTCCATGGAAAGCTCGGCTTTTTGCAAATCAAACTTATCGGAGATATAGCCCCACAAAGCCTGGGCAATTTCATCGTAAAAGGCCTTGTCATTACCCTGCTTTTTCATCTTTTGTGCCCTTATGAGCCGGCTATGTGCAATCTTTTGTGCTTTGCGGTTTTTAATGAGCGACACATTTGCCTGACGTTTTTTTATTCCATTCCAAAGGAGGAGAGTCAACAGCAGCAATAGCACGGGCAACGCCAGTAACACATAGTACAAGGTTGTTCCGAAAAGATAGTCGCTGGCAATGAGCAAATCAAACGGACCACCTTTGATGTGCCGGATGTCTTTGCCGAGAATATGAATACCCTGCTGGTCGGTAGTTGTATATGCCACGCCGGCACCTTTTCCCTTTTTTACATGAACATGAAAGGCTTTTGACTGATAAACCTGATACTGCCTGTCTTTGGGGTTAAAAAAGCAGAACTTTACCGGTTTGATAATAAAATCGCCGGGGGTACGGGGAATGGCAAGATAATCAAACTTTTTTGTTCCCGAAACGCCACTACCGGTATTGTTGATGTTCGTTGTTATTTTGGGGTCATAAGTTTCAAAATCAGAAGGGAATTTCACCGGGGGCGCACTCACCAGCTCGATGTTTCCACTTCCGCTGACCGTGATGCTGAGCGTGAGCGCATCATTAGTAGTTAAATCGGTTTTATCGATATTGCTTTTGACAGTATAGTCGCCAACGGCACCTGAAAAACAGTCCGGTTTTCCTTTGGTGGGAAGCGGTTTCACCTTAAACCGCAGCGCATTGGAGACCAGTGTCTTTTTTACGTTTCTGACATTCTGATTGAAAAAAGGATCATTAAAAAAGGAGTCGAACGGATCTCCGGAATTGCCGGATGGGTTTTTCACCCGGATTTGTACAACACTTTCCAGTTCCATGGGGTCAATCACCAGTTTTCCGGTTTGCTGAGGTATCAGAGCCAGTTTACGAATCACCGCTACCACATATTTTTGTCCGTTAATGATTTCGTTATGTTGCTGCAGAGTAGAATTGTCAGCAAGCAAATCTTTCGACCAAAAGCCCTTGAAAGAAGCTACCTTGTTAATACTCAGGTTCGACACCGGAACGCGGGTATAAATGCGGTAGGTAACCACCACCTGCTGACCGAGATAGGGATGGGTATTGCTCACCGTAGCTTTTATGTAAACATCTTTGCTGCTTATTTTGGAATTGGAGGTTGCCTGAGTTTTACCCGAGACTGCTCCTGTCCTGTTTTGCGATGGAACACCCGGGCCACCTGTTTGGCCATTTGCAGACGCACTAACTTTCAGGACATTAATTTTCAGTATATTAGAAGCATATCGTCTTCCTTTCACCTTTACAGTTGCCGGTACGATGGCAATTACACCGGGTTTGGTAGCCATAACAATGTAGGAATAAGTCATTGAGTACGACTGGCTCATTCTTCCGTTGATAAACTGGATGCTGGAGCTGCTCGAAGTATTGGGACCGGATAAAATTTCCAGACCGCCAAAATCGGCGGGAGGTGTAAAATTTCTGCCGTTGGCATTCACTTCAAACAGAATCTGAAACTGCTGTCCGACCAACACCTGCTGCCTTGCCCTTGCGGTGAAAGTAATCTGTTTACCGGCGGCCCAGGCACTTTGCGAGACAAACAACAACAGAAAAATAATATAAAACCCCCTCTTTTTCATCTAAGCCATAAATTTTATTCAAAAATAAGGATTATTTCTATTGTGGCTTTCTGACAAATATTGTACCAAAACAAGCATTATCATCCCTCTTCTACCAATTAATAACATTTGCTTTCGCTTTTGCAGCTTTTGCCTTTGCTTTGGCTCTTTCAAGTTTCTTAAGTGTGTTCTTCTCATTATTTTTCAAAGCATTCAAAATTCGCTGAGCCTCCTGCGGCGAAATTTGCTGTTGTTTTTTCTGACCGTTCTTCTTTTGGTTTTCCTTCTGATTCTTAGGCTGCTGTTTGTTTTTGTTCTTGTTTTTGTTCTTGTTTTTGTTTTTGTTCTTTTTATTCTGCTTTTGTTTCTTTTTTTGTTGTTTTTGCTTTTTCAGCATTTTACGGGCATACTCCAGGTTATACTTGGCATTCATGTCCGCAGGCTGTTGTTTTAAAGACTGAATATACGAACCAATACTTTTCTCATACTGTTTTTGCTGCATAAAAGTATTCCCGAGATTATACCATGCATTGGCTTTATACCCGGGAGTCTTAGTATGTTGAACCAGGTTTTTAAAAAAGTTCTCCGCACCTTTATAATTTTTCTCCTGATAAACAGCATCGCCAAGGTTAAAAGTGCTCTTTTTGTATTTTGAATTTTTTGCCTGCGCTTTACGATATTGCACCTCAGCCTCGGAAAATTTCTTCTGCTCATACAGCTTATTTCCTTTTCGTATGAGCGTTTTAGCGCTCTGTGCGGAAGCTCCGGCCGAAAGAAGTCCCAGCATCAGGATAAAAAACAGTTTTATTTTTTCTTTCTTTCTCATTTTCCAAAAAAATCTATTTTTTCAGTCCACTTTGACTTACGTTCAATTAGCAACAATTCCACCACAAGGAAGAAAAAAGCAATAGCGAGAAACGGTTGAAAATGATGTGCATAATCGGTAAACTGTTTGGTGGCCAGTTCCTGTTTTTGAATGTGGTTGATATTTTCCAAAATTTTTGATAACCCTACACTGGCATTGTTGGCACGGGCGTAAGTTCCATGACCTGCATTGGCAATCTCCTGCAACATCTGTTCATTCAACTTGGTAATCACCACTTTACCTTGTTTATCCTTCAAAAACGTCCGGTTACCCTGCGTACCGTAAATAGGAATCGGCGCTCCTTCGGGCAACCCCATGCCGATGGTAAATACTTTAATGCCTTTTTCAGCAGCTATCCTCGCAGCCTGCATTGGATTACCCTGATGGTTCCCGCCATCGGTGATAATGATGATAGCTTTATTGTGCTTATCTTTTTCAAAAGAAGTTGTGGCCAAATTGATGGCAGATCCAATGGCTGTTCCCTGTATAGGAACAATTTTGGTATCCACTGACGAAAGAAAAAGTTTTGCAGCAGAATAATCGGTTGTGAGCGGTAGCAGCCTGTAAGCACGTCCGGCAAAAACTATCAGTCCGATCCGGTCGCCATCCAGTTTATCTATCAGGTTGGAGATTGCCATTTTTGCGCGGCTGAGCCGATTGGGTTTAATGTCTTCGGACAGCATGGAATTGGATACATCCAAAGCTATGTACAAATCGATGCCTTTTCGTTTCACGGTTTCCACTTTTGTACCCACCTTAGGGTCAATAATGCCGGTAATCAGAAAAACCAAGGCAAAAAGCAGCAGCAAAAACCGTAAGGCCGGACGTGTAGCGGACTGATGCCTTATTAAATGTTCCATCAGCAACTTGTCGCCGAACCGTTTGGTCGTCCGCCTTTTCCAGCCCTTAAAAAGCCAGTAAATCAAGATGAAAAACAGCAACAGCAGGTAAGCCCAAAAAAACTCTATATGTTCAAATTGAATCATTTTTCCCTCTTTGTTTTACGGTAACTTTCTAAAAACCATGTACCTTAAACTTATCTCCAGCACAAAAATCAACAGAGCTGCCAATGCAAACGGAAAATACAGTTCATATTTTTTGCGAAACTGCTGCACATTAATTTTCGATTTTTCCAGCTTGTCAATCTCCTTGAAAATAGCACTCAGCTTATTATTATTATTGGCCCGAAAATACTTCCCGCCGGTTTCCTTTGCAATATTTTTCAACAGTGCTTCATCAATCTGTACTTTCATTTGCTGCATTCTGATACCATAGGGTGTCTGTACCGGATAAGGTGCATAGCCATACGAACCTATGCCAATGGTATAAACCCGTATTCCGTACATTTTAGCAAGTTCGGCAGCAGTTTCCGGGTCGATGGCGCCGGAATTGTTCACCCCGTCAGTGAGTAGCACAATCACTTTTGAACGTGCTTTAGAATCTTTCAACCGGCTGACCGCCGTCGCCAATCCATCACCGATGGCTGTACCATCCTGAATCATACCGCTTTGCACCTCTTTCAGAAGGTTTTTAAGGACAGAATGGTCAAGGGTAAGCGGGGTTTGTGTAAAAGCAACCCCGCTGAAGATCACCAGCCCGATGCGGTCGTTAGGACGGCCATTGATAAACCGGGCGGCAATTTTCTTGGCTGCGCCAATACGGTCGGGCTGGAAATCGCGGGCACGCATACTTCCCGAAACATCCAAAGCAATTACGATGTCAATTCCTTCAATATTAATGTTACTCTTTGAGGATATCTTTTGTGGTCCGGCCAGCGCAATAATCAGTAGCGCCAATGCCAGCATACGCAGCACAAACAAGCTGTGAATGAGTCGTGTCTTCAACGAGGGCGAAGCCCCCTCAAAAGGTTTCAGCCCCGAAAAAAGAAGTTCGGGAGTGCTTTTGCGAAAGCGATACACATACCAGGCAATCAGTACCGGTATCAGCAGGAACAGGTAAAAATAATCGGGACTTCTCCATGTGTCTATGCCAAACATCGCTATTTTTCCTCCTTATTTTCCGGTTGTGACTTTTCTTCCGTTTGTGCTTTATTCTCTGCCTGTGCCTCATCTCCCTGCGTTTGTGCCGGTTCTTCCTGCGGTACAACTTTGGTTTCATTCACAAAATCAAGGCAGTAATTCAGACTCGTATCATTTTCCAGTGGTGAGGGTTTCAGCCTGGCAAATTTCACGAGGTCGGCCAGCTCAAAAGCACTCCTTGCCTTTGCCAGCGCCTCCTTGTTCACCGCTTCTTTTTCCAGGTTACACATAATCTCTCCGGTGGTCATCTCCCGGGCATCAAACAGGAATCGTCGTGCAAAATAATTACGCATAATGTCGGTAATAGCCGTATGGTATACCTTCAGCTTACCAGCCTGCCACAACCTGGAGAGTCTGACTTCTTCCAATCGCTGAATAGCTTCCTGATCCGGCGGTAACCTGGGTTTGGATTTACGAGCAAACAACGGCTGGTTCTTTTTTCGCTTGCGCAGATACCATACAAGGAAAATTATACCTGCCAGCAACAAAAGCCCCAGTAAAATCCAAGGTAAAATTTCTCCGAGAGTATAAGGTTCAGCCATCGGCCCTTTGATAACTTTAAAAGCTTTAGTGGTGTCCACCTGCGGGGCATAAACCTGCAAAAACAAATCTTGTGTGGCCACCGTATCCACTTTGCTACTCCCGGGTAGTCGCACCTGAAACTTCATCGGTGTAATATTGAAATATCCTGAATCAAAAGAGGTAATCACCAACCGGCGTTTCAGGTTCAGGACATTGTGTTCCACTATGCTGTCGGTTTTTCCACGTTTGATGATTTCCACGTGAGGAACCAGTGTATCATTCAGCACAGGCCAGGTTATCTGCGATCCGGCAGGCACTTTCAACGCAAGGTTCAAACCTATCTGATCACCAATCATGATGGCGCTGGTATCCAGCGAGGCAGTCGCTGTTACCGTCTGCCCACGGACAATTGTAAAAGCTGCCAGCATCAATATCAGTAACCCTGTATTTTTAACTTTCCTCATTTTTCATGGTATTGTTAACTTCTTGCCTCCCTTTTCCTGAACATGTTCATAAGCGGTTTCACATAATCTTCGCCCGTGTATGCTTTTACCATGTCAACTCCCATCCGCGAAAAAAGCGTGTCCAACTCCCGGCTTTTGTCTGTCGCCCACCGGCTCAGCTGGCGACGCATGGAAGCACTTCCCGTATCTATCCACATTTGTTTTCCGGTTTCCGCATCCAGCATACGCACTATCCCAACATTGGGCATAATTGTTTCCCTGCGGTCCGTTACACGGATAGCGATAAGGTCGTGCTTATGATTGGCAATCTGCACGGCTTTCTCGAAACCGTCGTCCATAAAGTCGGAAATCAGAAAAGCAGTAGCCCGTTTTTTAATCACATTGGTCAGGTAACGCAACGCTTCGGCAATGTTAGTTCCATTATTTTCGGCCTTGAAGTCAATCAGCTCCCTGATAATCCGCAGGATATGCGAAGACCCTTTTTTTGGAGGAATAAATTTCTCGATTTTATCGGAAAAGAAAATTACCCCCACTTTATCGTTATTCTGAATGGCAGAAAAGGAGAGCGTTGCGGCCATCTCGGTAATCATCTCCTGTTTTAGCTGGCCGTGGGTTCCGAACAGATTTGAGCCTGACACATCAATGAGCAACATGACCGTCAGCTCACGTTCTTCCTCGAAAATCTTCACAAACGGATGATTAAAACGCGCCGTAACGTTCCAGTCGATGCTGCGGATGTCGTCGCCAAACTGGTATTCGCGCACTTCGCTAAAGGCCATTCCGCGCCCTTTAAAAACACTATGGTATTCGCCTGAGAAAATCTGTTTGGACAATCCCCGTGTTTTAATCTCTATCTTCCTGACCTTTTTAAATAATTCCTGTGCTTCCAATTTTTACCTCTGTTTTATGCTATCGCAAAAGCTATTCATAGAATAATTCCTTAAACCAGCTAATATATAATGGTTTATGGCACTTCAACCGAATTTAGAATTTCGTTGATAATGTCTTCGCTGGTAATATTTTCAGCTTCGGCTTCATAGGTTAGTCCGATACGGTGGCGCATCACATCGTGGGCAATGGAGCGAATGTCTTCGGGGATGACATAGCCACGCTTTCTGATAAAGGCCAGCGCCTTGGCTGCCAGCGCGAGGTTGATACTTGCACGCGGCGAGGCACCATAGGAAATCATACCCGAAAATTTTTCCAAATGATACTCATTCGGATAACGGGAAGCAAAGACAATATCGGTTATGTAATTCTCAATTTTTTCATCAAGATAAATCTGCCTTACCAGCGCCCTTGCTTTCAGCACATCTTCCGGTTTCAGAATCGTATTTGTTTTGGTAGAAACATTGGTAATGTTCTGACGCAGAATCTGTTTCTCCTCATCTTTTTTGGGATAGTTAATTACCACCTTCAACATAAAACGGTCCACCTGGGCTTCCGGGAGCGGATAGGTTCCCTCCTGCTCAATGGGATTTTGTGTCGCCATAACGAGGAAGGGTTCATCCAGTTTAAACGTGGTATCGCCAATAGTAACCTGCCGCTCCTGCATAGCTTCGAGCAAAGCACTCTGTACTTTTGCAGGCGAACGGTTAATCTCATCTGCAAGAATAAAATTGGCGAAAACAGGACCTTTTTTCACAACAAATTCCTCATTCTTCATGCTGTAAATGAGCGTACCCAATAAGTCGGCAGGCAACAAATCGGGTGTAAACTGAATCCTGCTGAATTTGGCATCAATAATGTTGGCCAATGAGGTGATGGCCAGCGTTTTTGCCAGACCTGGAACCCCTTCCAGCAAAATATGCCCGTTACCGAGAAGGCCGATGAGCAAACGTTCGGTCATGTGTGTCTGTCCCACAATTACCTTATTCATTTCCAGTTTTATCATATCAATAAACTGGCTCTCTTTTTGAATCTTTTCGTTAAGTTCGCGAATGTTCGTTTCTAACATGGATGTTATTTTTTCAATTTGTAGTGCAAATATATAAACAGGCTTGTAATTAGTTTGTTAATGTTTGTTAAAGGGAAATAGAAAATGTTAATACAGACAGGAATTCACATGACAGAGGCTTTTGGAAACAACACGCACAAATAGTCTGGCTTGTATCCGGCTTTCGCCGACTTGGATGGCGATGGTCGCACCGACCTGTTCGCAGGCAATGCCAAAGGAAACCCGATTTTTATGATAACAACGGCATTTACTTTCTTGTGGCCAAAGAAAAAAAAGTATAATATTCAGGATGATTTGTGGTTTTGCAGTAAGCAGGATACCTAAAGAGAGGGCATCTAAAACAGTGCTTGCTCGCAGGCCAGCCCTCACTTTGCGCGTCCACGAGCAGGGCGGTATGAATGTTAAAAAAATAAAAAATGCGGAAACAAGTCGCTAAAACAAACATTTTCTTATACTTGCATTTAATTTGATAACCTGTAAATTTTCAATGATATGGCTCACGGTAATGAAGGCTGGGGTTCCCGTGTCGGATTGATTTTAGCAATGGCGGGAAACGCAGTCGGATTGGGAAATTTTTTACGGTTTCCGGTTCAGGCAATTCAAAATGGTGGCGGAGCTTTTATCATCCCTTATTTTGTCTCTTTTTTACTTATGGGTATTCCTCTGTTGTGGGTAGAGTGGGCTATGGGCCGGTTTGGCGGTATCAGGGGCAACCATTCAACTCCCTTTATTCTGGATAGTATGTCCAAGAAAAGGTTGTGGAAATACGTTGGCGTTTTCGGAATCTTTACCAATCTGGGAATCCTTGCTTACTACACTTATATCGAATCCTGGACATTAACCTACACCCTAAAATCGTTGGCCCAAAGCTTTACCGGCTTGAGCAGAGGACAGGTCAGCGCGATGTTTGACAGTTATGCCGGAGTTCATGGAACCATGACTGATGCTTTGGTAGCTATTAACATTCCCGGCTGGGCAATAGTAGCATTTCTAATAACTTTAATATTAAATATATATATTCTGTCTAAAGGATTAAGCGGAGGGATTGAAAAAGTGGCCAAAATTGCCATGCCACTTCTTATCCTTTTCGGTGTTTTCCTTGCCATAAGGGCTGTTACGTTGGGAAGTACGGGTATAACAGGATGCTCTACCTGTAACTCAAGCGTCGGGCTTGACTTTTTATGGAAACCCAAACTTAACAGTCTGTCCAATCCCAAGGTGTGGCTTGCGGCGGCAGGCCAAATCTTTTTTACGCTATCAGTCGGGATGGGTACAATTCATTGTTATGCCGCTTATGTTAAGAAAAACGATGACATAGCGCTTAATGCTATGTCTGCGGGCTGGATGAATGAATTTGTGGAAATTGTTTTGGGCGCTTCCATTGTGATTCCTATTGCCGTTGGATACATGGGGCTCGATTGGGTTAAAGATAATGCAGGCTTTATGATGGCTTTTAAAACTATGCCTTTCCTGTTCAACCAGTGGGGGGCTATTTTAGCAACTTTGTCGGGAGTAGCCTGGTTTGGATTGTTGTTTTTTGCCGGAATTACCAGTTCGCTCGCTATGGGTACTCCTTTTATGGGATTTGTAGAAGACGAATTTGGCTGGAGCAGGGTAAGAAGCGCAGTCATCCTGGGGGTCATTATTTTTGTCCTGGCGCTGCCCACCATTCTCTTTTTTGAAATGGGCGTTTTCAACGAATATGACTACTGGACAGGTACCGTTTCACTGGTTATTTTTGCATCAGCTGAAATCATTTTGTTCTCATGGGTTTTTGGAATGGACAAAGGTTGGAAAGAAATCACCCGGGGTTCTGATATCAGAGTTCCTAATATTTATAAATTTATTATCAAATGGATTACTCCGGTCTTCATTCTGACTATTTTCGTCACTTCCCTTTTCAAACCCCTTCATGGAGAAGTGAGTGACTGGCAATTGGCTTTTCACCAGTTGTTTACACATGGAAGCTGGCCATGGGCCAATGATAGTATTATTGCCCAGGCACTTCATCTAAACCAAAAGTGGATTTGGTTCAAAGCGGGGAATCCCACAGTTATGTTTTATAAAGATATGTCACGACTTTTGCTGACCCTTACTTTTGCAGGGTTAGCTGTTTTGGTTTATATTGCTGCTAAAAAAAAGAAAAAAACCGCTAAAATTACTAAGTTATGAATACGGGAACATTGATATTTATGGTGGTTGTTCAATCAGCCGTTACCATTATTACCATTTATCTTTTTGTAAAGGTACTGAAAGCGCCCCCAAATCCCAGTGATAGCGAGGACGAAGAATAGCCTGATGACAGGAGCTGTTGTTTTTTCTGTCATCTTGCGATAAAATCACTATCTTTGGGTTCAGTTGAAAACCCGGAAAATTACCCGGATACCTCTTCTCATTCTATGCGTAACAAAATTCGATATTGGATTCGTAGCTTTTTCACACTGAACAAAAGTGAACAGCGGGGCATCATTGTTTTGTTGGTCATCATCCTTTTAATACTATTTTTCAATTTGCTATTACCGAATTTTTTCTCGTACAAAAAAAATGAATTCAAAGCTTACAACCGGGAAGTGTCACAATTTCTCCGGGCACAAAAATCGTTAAACGATTCTTTACAATTTATTCATTTACAAAATACCGGCAAGCTAAGCCCGGAGCAGGCAAGTGCAAAATTGCATCCTGTTCCTTTTGACCCCAACCATCTTTCTGTTGAGAAGGGATTGCAGATGGGATTGGGTGTCCGGCAGGTAAAAACCATACAGCATTACGTAGCAAAGGGAGGCCGCTTCCGCAAAAAGGAAGATTTGAAGAAAATGTATGGCTTGTCTGCTGCGGAATACGATGTTCTTGAAGCTTATATCAGGATAGCGCCGTTCAAAAACTCTATACACAAAAGTTATCATCCTAAAAAACATCCCCCTCGCATGAAAGTAGAAATTAACTCGGCGGATTCGGCTGCGTTGGTACAAAAACTCCTGCTTCCCCCCTGGATGGCACGCCGGATTTTGAAATACCGTAAGCTGCTTGGCGGTTTTTATTCCCGTACACAATTACGCGAGGTGTATGGAATGAAAACAGCGACTTATAATGCCATTCAAACTTTTGTCCGTATCGACACATCGAAAATCAAAAAAACAGATCTGAATACTGCCACCTTCAAACAGCTTTTGCATCATCCCTACATCGATTACGAAACCACGAAGAAACTTGTTAATACCCGCAGAAGAATACACGGTTTCAGCAGCTTCCAACAAGTGCGGCAGCTTACCGGACTTCCTGATACGCTGTTGAACAAAATTCGCCATTATTTGTATCTTCGCCCCTTAAAAATTAACAAGAATAGAAATGAATAGAATCAGTACGGTCTTTAAGAAATTCCCGAAAACATTCTGGATTGCCAACACCATGGAGCTTTTTGAACGCTGGGCATGGTATGGGCTGTTCGCTGTTTTAGCCTTGTATCTTACCCAATCAACCGATACAGGTGCTTTAGGCTTTTCCCAAACGCAGAAAGGAAACATGATGGGGACGGTAACGGCTATCCTTTATTTCCTGCCACTGTTTACCGGTGCACTTGCCGACCGGTTTGGGTACAAGAAGATGCTCATTATCGCTTTTGTTATTTATTCATTGAGTTATCTGCTTATGGGGCAGGCCAGAAGCTATACCGCCGTTTATGGTGCTTTTTTGCTCGTTGCATTGGGAGCAGCCCTTTTTAAACCCATTGTTTCTGCCACAGTAGCCAAAACTACGGACGAAACAACTTCCTCCATTGGATTTGGTATCTTTTATATGATCGTGAATATTGGCGGATTTATAGGGCCTGTTTTCTCTTCAAAATTAAGGCATATATATGGTTGGCATATTGTTTTTATTATGGCGGCTTCAGCCATAGCTGTAAACATTTTGCTTGCTTTGATTTTCTACAAAGAGCCCGGGCGGGTGAAAAATACGGATCCTTTCTGGCCTTCCATTGTCAAATCTCTCAAGCATATTGTCACGGCTTTATCAGATGTGAAACTTACCGTTTTTCTTATTATTATGATCGGTTTCTGGACAATGTTCAACCAGCTGTTTTATACTCTTCCCAACTTTATTTACCAATGGGTGGATACCGCAATGATTTATCAATGGATACATGGATTTTCACCTGACATTGCAGCGGCAGTTGGTACCCAAAAAGGTTTGATAGCCCCTGAAATGATGGTTAACCTCGATGCCGGTTTTATCATTCTTTTTCAAATTATCATCTCGTCGCTCGTGATGCGTTTGAAACCTGTTAATGCCATCATTACGGGAATCATGGTCGTTTCGGTAGGTATCGGTTTTGCTTTTGGAACCAATAACGGTTTTTATGTCATCCTCGGTATCTTCATTTTTGCCATTGGAGAAATGGCCAGCTCCCCTAAATTTACGGAATACATTGGGCGAATTGCTCCAAAAAATAAGGAGGCTTTGTACATGGGAACTTCTTTTTTACCGGTAGCGGTAGGAAATTATCTGGCCGGTATTTTTTCCGGGCCTGTTTACCAATCTATGTCGGATAAAATTAGTTTGCTTGAGCATTTTGTAGCCAAACGCGGGTTACAGATCCCGGCTATCAGTGAAAAATTTACCCAGAACGATTATCTGAAACGGGCTGCCGTATTGCTGCATACCGACCAGCACGGCCTCACACAGATGCTTTGGAACACCTATCATCCTTACCGTATCTGGGTGCTTTTCAGCGCCATTGGCGTGGTAACCATCATTGCGCTGTTTTTGTACAATCATTTTATCCTTGGAAAAGTCGAAAAGCAATCAGCATAACTCAACTTCAATATTCATCCCACAACTGTTTCCCTATTGTCTGACCACTGTTTGACTTTTAATCCTCCCTGTCTATCCACATACTGGTTGTGCTATTCCAATAGCTGTTCTCGTCATCTTCATCTTCATCTTCCGCTTCTTCTTCTAATTCCCAGGAGTACTTTTTTCGTTGCGGACCTGATTTCCGGTAATAAAAGGCCATGACGATCCCTGAAAACAAACCGCCCAAATGCGATTCCCATGAGATGTGCTCTTTAGGGAAAAATCCGGGGATAGCACCCCAAATCAGGCCGCCATACAGAAAAACAACTACCAGTGCAAGCGCTGCCAGCCCGTTGTTTTTACGGATAAGCCCGCTGAAAAACAGAAAGGAAGCCATGCCGTAAATGATACCGCTGGCGCCGATATGCCAGGCATCGCGTCCGCCAAACCAAACCAGGATACCGGTCATAAGCCAGATAAAAACCAAAACTTTCAACGCCAGATCGCGGTAAAAATAGAACAGTGCCACACCCAACACCAAAAAAGGAACGGTATTAGCACCCAGATGTTTAAACCCCGCGTGAATGAAAGGAGAGAGGATGATGCCCGGCAGGCCATTAGCATGTAGCGGATGGACTCCGAGAAACCCCAGGTCAATACCAAAACCATACTCCACAAACCGGATAATCCACATGAGTAACAACAGTAACACGGGGATAGTGGATGCGCCAATCAGTCTGCTTTTTTCCTGTGTCAAGGTCTTTTGTTTTGTGATGTGCAATGCTGACTTCTCATAAAATGCCGAAAGTTAAAAATCATAATGTGATTTTGCATCGATAAGCCTGTTTTCATTGTCCTGATACAGTGCATAATTAAAGCCTTTACGCAGAGAAAATGCGCCTGTTTCTCCGTTTTTGTTCATGGCAAGATAACCTACCTGGAACTTTTTATTATCAGGAATTTTCTCCACAATACGCATAACCGCTTCTTCACAAGCCTGCTGCGGACTACGTCCGTTGCGCATGAGTTCGGTTACAAGAAAAGAGCCGACGGTTTTCATAACCAGTTCTCCCATTCCGGTGGAGGTGGCTCCTCCCACGGCATTGTCCACATACAGGCCATCGCCAATGATGGGCGAGTCGCCCACGCGTCCGTGCAGCTTAAACGCCAGGCCGCTTGTAGTGCAGGCCCCGGCCATATCGCCGTTTTTGTCAATGGCCAGCAGTCCGATGGTGTCGTGGTATTCGTTGGGATGGTTTTCCCAGTTTACTTCCGGATGATAATTATGTTTTTTGAGCCATTCCTGCCATATTTTCTTTGATGCCGGAGTAAGCAGATTTTCTTTTTTAAAGCCTTTTTCCAATGCAAACTGCAAAGCGCCTTCTCCTGCAAGCATCACATGCGGGGTGTCTTCCATTACTTTCCGTGCTACCGAAACGGGATGCACAATGTATTCGAGAAAACAGACCGAGCCGGCGTTGCCCGAAGGCGCCATAATACTGGCATCGAGTGTAACGTGGCCATCGCGGTCAGGAAGACCGCCAAGCCCCACGCTGTGGTCGTTGGGATCGCTTTCCGGAATCCAAACGCCATGCTCCACGGCATCTACTACGCTTCCGCCTTGTTGCAGGATTTTTATGGCTGCTTCGTTGGCCGGGAGACCATGCCGCCAGGTAGAGATAATCACCGGGAGGTTTTGCTTTTTGCCACGGTATTTCGGCTTTTGCGCTTTTATAAATTGTGGTATAAGTCCTGCAGCGCTTACCAGTGCTGCCCTTTCCAGAAATTTTCTTCGGTTGAGCATAATATTTGTTTTGAAAGTTAAACGCACCATTGCATCGATCTGTTGTGCCGATAAAGGCCATGTAAAAATAGCTAAAAAACAGAATGAGCGGGATAAATTATAAAGTCAGACATTAGGCGAATGCACCACTTCCGTACACACATTGGCTCTCGCCGGAAGATTGGCGCCAATGGCGGGTTTGCAAAAAACAGCTTCAAAGTGGACACTTGAAACGGTCGGGTTTTCATCACGTTCGGATCGCAAACCCGGACGAGCAGAAATATCATTAAATCAGCCTTGTCATCCACCGTTCACTATTTTATCCGGGTTACTTTCTCAACACCTTTTACCATTTTTATTTTATGGATAAGCTGGTCGAGGTGCTCATGGTTACGAATCATCAAACTGACGCGGCCTTCAAATTTCCTGCCTTTGGTGGTGAAGTTTATGGATCGCATGTTCACGCGTAAGTCTCCGGTTATGGCTTTGGTAACAGCCTCTACAATTCCCAGCTCATCGCTTCCGTTGATTTTCAAATTAACGCGGTAAAAAGGCTTGTCTTCCGAGCCAATCCATTTTACTTCGACAATGCGGTAAGGATAACGTTCGGACAGCCGTTTGGCATTCGGACAGTTGCGACGGTGAATGGAAATGCTGCCGAGTGTGGTAACAAATCCGAAAACGGAATCGCCGGGGATAGGATTACAACATTTGGCAAACCGGTAGTTAATGTTCTTCACATGGTTGCCAATGTAAAGGATATCTTCATCTTTGTCCGGTTTTTCTCCGGACCCGGGCAGGGGTTTTGTTTCTTTTTCTAACGTTGCAGTATCTTCCGGTTTTTCTTGCAGGTAGTCGTTGAGAACCGATTTTACAAGTGTCAGGTCAATCTTATCAGTTGCCAGAAGGTAGTACAGATCGACAGCCGAATCCATTTTAAAATGTTTTACCAGGACATTTATCAGGTCATCACTGCTTTTGAGTTTCCAGTTCTTGAATTTTCGCAACAACAGCTCTTTTCCCTCTTCTGCTTCTTTGTATTTTTCTTCTTTCAGCTGACGTTTGATGTGGCTACGGGCTTTGGTGGTATTCACAAAACTCACCCAGTCGGATTTTGGTTTTTGGTTTTTCGTGGTAACAACTTCCACTCTGTCGCCATTTTTCAGTACATAACGTATGGGTACCAGCTTGTTGTTTACACGGGCGCCGCTACACTGATTTCCTATATTTGTGTGGATATCGTAAGCAAAATCAAGGACGGTAGCGCCTGCCGGAAGACGTTTCAAGTCTCCCATAGGGGTAAAGATAAAGACATACTCTTTGGTTTTCTGCGATTGGTAAGCATATTCGGAACCAATACTTTCGGGGTGCTCCAACACGTCGCGCACCTGAAGTAGCCAGTCGTCCATTACCTTCGATTTCATAAGCCCTTTGTATGCCCAGTGGGAAGCCTGGCCTTTCTCGGCCACTTCGTCCATGCGACCGGTTCTGATTTGAACTTCCACCCATTTTTTGTTGGGCCCCATGACCGTGGTGTGCAACGATTCGTAACCCGAGGCTTTGGGTGTCGAAATCCAGTCGCGCAGCCGCTTGGGATTGGGTTGGTAAATGTTGGTAACAATGGAATAGACCATCCAGCAATCCTCTTTTTCCTTTTTGGGCGATTTGCTGTTGATGATAATGCGGACGGCAAAAATGTCGTAAATCTGTTCAAATTCCACATTCTGTCGTTTCATTTTTGCCCAGATGGAAGGCACCGACTTCGTTCGCCATTTTATTTCAAAATCAAATCCGGCAGCGTGTAATTCATGTTCGATGGGCTGAATAAAATCGTTGATATAAACTTCGCGCTTGCTTTTGGTAGCCTGAATTTTGTCAGTGATTATCCGATAAATATCGGGTTGTTCGAAACGCATCAGGTCGTTTTCCATTTCGCTCTTGATGCGGTAAAGACCAAGGCGATGGGCAATAGGAATGTATATGTATTTTATCTCATTAAAAAACTTCTTTTTCTGTTTTCTCGTAAGCAGTTCGGGAGTTCTTACATCGTGTAGTCGATGGGCCATGCGGATGAGAATAACCCGGATATCGTTCACCAGCGAAAGGAACATATTCCGAAAGGCATCTGACTGGAAAGAAACACGTTCGGTTTGCAGAGCGGAAATTTTCTTAAAACCCTGAATAATTTCCAACACGTTTCGACCAAAATTTTTCAGGATTTCTTCGCTCACTTGCACATTATCAGTGTCAAGACTGTGTAGCAGAGCACAAACTGCAGATGTTGGTCCGAGGTTCATCTCTTTCATGGCAATGACAGCAATATCAAGATGATGCAGAATCAGTGGCGAGCCATCCGGCATTTTTTTACCATCGTAGGTTTTAAATGCCATATCAAAAGCCTTTTGTATCTGGAGATGAGAACCAGAATCTCCTTTTACATCCGCCCATTCAAACAACTCCCCCAGCTTTTCGCGGACTAACATATCTTTGTTTGTCATTTGCTTTCTTAACTTTTCCTGTTAAGGGTTGTCTTTTTGCAACATAAAGGTTTTTGTTTATTTATTTTTTCCCAACCGGTTCTATCCCCGGATCTTCGGCAATGGAATCACGCATTTTAGTGTCGGCCTGAATATTTTTATACCGATAATAATCCATAATGCCGAGGTTTCCGGAACGGAAAGCTTCGGCAATGGCCATAGGGATCTCAGTTTCTGCCTGGATAACATTGGCCTTGGCTTCCTGTGCTTTAGCTTTCATTTCCTGCTCGTTGGCTACGGCCATAGCCCGGCGTTCTTCGGCTTTGGCCTGAGCAATATTTTTATCGGCGTTGGCCTGGTCCATTTGCAGAACGGCGCCAATGTTTTTACCAATGTCGATGTCGGCGATGTCGATAGAAAGTATTTCAAAAGCGGTTCCCGAATCAAGTCCTTTTTCAAGAACTACCCGTGAGATACTGTCGGGGTTTTCCAAAACCTCTTTGTGTGAATGTGCTGAACCAATGGAAGATACAATACCTTCACCCACACGTGCCAATACGGTTTCTTGTCCGGCACCTCCAACCAGTTGCTGAATGTTGGCGCGTACCGTAACCCGGGCAGTGGCAATCAGCTGAATTCCATCCTTGGCAACGGCAGTTACTCTTTTGGTGTCGATTACTTTTGGGTTTACCGACATTTGTACTGCTTCGAGTACATCGCGACCCGCGAGGTCAATGGCAGTAGCTGTTTTAAAATTCAAATCAATATTGGCTTTGTCAGCCGAAATCAATGCGTTGACCACCTGCTGTACCCGGCCTCCCGCAAGGAAGTGAGCCTCCAGGTCATCGCGTTTTAGATGAAGACCCGCTTTGGTAGCTGTAATCAGGCTATTGACAATTATACCCGGAGGAACTTTACGCCAGCGCATAAGAACCAGTTGTAAAAGTGAAATCCGAACGCCTGTAACAAAAGCGGTGAACCAAAGGCCTACCGGGATAAAGTAAAGCAAAATCCAAAGGATAAAAATTGCGCCAACGGCTCCGGCGATAATGATATATACATTTTCCATGATATTAAGTTTTTATGTGTTTTACAAAAATTTTATTTCCGTTTATTTTAATAATTTCAATTGTTGTTCCTGTTTTCAGGTAAGAGGTTCCCGAATCGACCTCCACATAATGATCGCCAAAAGCGGCCTTGCCGGTGGGGGCGCAACGAGAGATAGTTTTACCGTGCATTCCCACTTTTAAATCCATATTGGCAAACGTCCGCACTTTACCTGGAACGGAAGTTCTTAGTTGTGCTTTTTTCCATGTTTTTGAACGAAGCATCAATGTTATGCTAACAGCATTGAGCAAAATCGTAGCAAGTAAAGTAATATTTCCTCCTGCGGAACCCTCTTTGGCATAAGCCAGCCATACGCCGGAAACCATCAACAAAAAGCCGATAACTCCCGGAATTCCCGCTCCCGGGATCACCAGAATCTCCAATACCAGCAGAACAAGTCCCACCAGAATTAAAATAGCAATAACAGCCCACATAAGCTATTGTATTTCCACAGTTAACCTCTTCAAAATCATTGTCTCATAACAGGGCTTCAGGCCTTCCAAAGCCCCGGTTTTTATTGCACATTTTCCTTTGAAATGGGCAATGAGGGTACAATTTTCAGCCTGCTGAGGGTCGTGGCCGCAAACTTCTATTAATGTCTCAATCACAAAATCAAAGGTGTTTATATCATCATTAAAAAGAATCAGTCTCTTACCGGAATCCTCCCGGATGTCGGTACCAGTATCAGATAGCTTTTTCTCTTTGGTTGTCATGGCCTTTTAAAATGATGTTTTTACAAATGTAATGAAAAATAGATTGTACGGAACAAAAGTATTCCTAATCTTTGTTAATTTGTTGTTTTATTCATACCGGAGCGCTCTGGCCGGTTCAATACGCATGATGTAAAATGAGGGAATGATGAGCATGAGCAGGCAAAGAAAAAAAGTACCGGTATTAAGCAGCAGAAAATTGGAAACGGACAGTTCGACAGGGACATAGGAGACGTAATAACTGACGGGGTTAAGGCGGAACATGTGGAAATAATACTGGACGAAATAAAAAAGCAGGCCGAGGAGGTTGCCCCAGAACATTCCGCGTCCAATGATATAGGCGGCTTTGTAAAGGAAAATTTTCTGTATCGTGCGGTTGCCTGTGCCGAGGGTTTTCAGCAGACCAACCATGCCGGTGCGCTCGATGATGAGAATAAACAGCGTGGAAACCATGGTAACGCCTGCCACAAGTATCATTAGTACCAAAATGACGACCACGTTGGTGTTGAGCAGGTTGAGCCAGTTGAAAATTTCGGGATAGTTGTCGTAAATCGTGTTGATATTCAGGTTGTAAGGAATGCTTTTGTAAATACCCAGCGCTATGGTTTTCAGCTTTTTGAAATCGCGAACCTGTAGCTCCACGCTGCCTACCTGGTCGGGTTTCCAGCCATTGAGCCGTTGAATCTGCCGGAGATCGCCAATGAGAAAACGATTATCAAATTCTCCGATACCGGTGTTGTAAATGCCGCTAATGGTGAGTTTACGGCCAAGTGCCGCCGTAGCATCTTGACCAATGAACCAAATGCGAACAGCGTCGCCCACTTTTAGTTGCAACTTCCGGGCAAGTTTTTGGGAAATCAATACCTGGCGGCTGGCACCGGCGGTTTTGAAATCAGGTAAATGTCCTGCCGCAAGGTTCTTTTTCAAAAAACTCCAGTCGTAGTTTTGCCCGACACCTTTCAGGATAATGCCCTGAATCTGGTTCCTGGTTTTTAGCACGCCGCCTTTTTGGGCGGTGTATTGGATATGCGTGATTTCGGGATTGGTGCGGAGTGCTTTTAGAAACTTTGTGCCGAGGGTCACAGGACTCTCTTCGAGTGATTCGTTGTTGGTGAAAGCCACCACCCGCAGTGGCGCGGAGAAACCTACGACCTTGTTGCTGATAGAGCTTTTAAAGCCAATGACTATGGCCACCGAAATAATCATCAGTGCCAACCCCAGCGCAATGCTGATAACGGCAATACGAATAATCGGACGCGCGTATGCTTCCGTGCGGCCGGGGGCAATGTGTTTGGCAATGAAATAGGCAACGTTCAAAACTGATTTTTTTACAAAATTATCATTTCCTGCTTTAAAACGGCAGGCTTTTGTATTTTTACCTTTTTAAATCACGGCTTTTATATGAGAATACGTATTTTGTTTTTTGTCTTGTTTCTTTTTTCCGGAGGAGTGAGCTTAGCGCAAAACCGGCTACCGGTGCTGACGAATTACAACCAGATTGTTACCGGCGACGAGCAGACGTCTGTTTATTTTCCTTTGTTACGGGGGAAACGGGTAGCGGTGGTAGCCAATCAGAGTTCCATTATCGGAAAAACTCATCTCGTGGACAGCCTTCTGTCCTCCGGCATCCGGGTAGTGCGGATTTTCAGTCCGGAACACGGTTTCAGAGGCAACAAAGGAGCCGGTGAAAAGGTGAAAAACGGCTTGGATGCCCAAACCGGTTTGCCCGTAATTTCCCTTTACGGAAAACATAAAAAACCTACCCGCGAAGACTTGCGAGATGTGGATGTGGTGCTGTTTGACTTACAGGATGTGGGCGTGCGGTTTTATACCTATATCTCCACCATGACGCTGGTTATGGAAGCCTCCGCAGAGAATCATATCCCGTTGATCATTCTTGACCGTCCCAATCCAAACGGTTTTTACGTGGACGGCCCGGTGCTGAAACCCGGATTCACCTCTTTTGTAGGAATGCATCCCGTTCCGGTGGTTTACGGGATGACCCTCGGCGAATACGCCCGGATGGTCAACGGCGAACACTGGCTGAAAAACGGCCTGACCAGTGATTTGACGGTTATTCCGTTGAAACATTACACCCACAATATGATAGTGAAACTTCCCGTAAAACCTTCTCCCAACCTTCCCAACTGGAAAGCGGTTTACCTCTACCCTTCGCTTTGCTTTTTTGAAGGAACCATTGTAAGTGTGGGACGGGGAACCGACAAACCTTTTCAGATTTACGGTTATCCGGGGATGAAAGGTAACTATGTCTTTACACCGAGAAGTACTCCAGGCGCCAGCCTGCATCCCAAATTGGAAAACAAAACCAGCCGCGGGGAGGATTTGACCGCTTTCGCGGAAAATTACCGGAAAAATCCGCCTCAGCTTCATTTGCAGTGGCTTTTGAAAGCTTATCATGCATTACCGGGAAAGTACACGTTTTTCAATAATTATTTCGATAAACTGGCCGGGACGGACCAATTACGCAAACAAATTGAAGCAGGTTTTACCGAAAAACAAATCCGCCAAAGCTGGCAAAAAGATTTAAAGCGATTCCGGAAAATCAGGAAAAAGTATTTGCTTTACCGGTGAGATTTTTGTAAAATCTTCTTTCTTTTGGATTCAATACTCCGGTAATACATTAACAATGGACGTTGAAAACTTTTTCAAAAGTCATTAAACAGAAAAGAAAGAAAGCATCTGTTTTGTTACATGAAAACAAACAAGATGCTTTCAACAAGAGCAAGACTCTTGTGAGTACAATAATAGAAAAAATTGGCAAGCAAAATAAGAATGATGCGTTTGCTCTGGGCGCAACAACGGTAACAGACGGCGAGAAGCTATCTAAATCAATTTTTAATAAGCAGTTTTTTCAATGCTTTATTGCAATCCTCAAATAGTTTTCTGTCCTTTGCACCGCCAAACAAAGTATGTACCAAAAATCTCAGCCTTATGATTAATACAGAGATTTACCCGGACATCGAACTGATGCTCGATAAAAAAGATTGGGATAGCCTCAAAAGTTCGTGGGCCGAATTAAAGGCGGAAGATATTGCCGAGCTTTTAAAAAATCTGCATCAAAAGTATGTGGTAGTTGCCTTTCGACTGATTCCAAAAGAGAAGGCTGCCGATGTCTTTGCCGAATTAGACCCCTCGCAGCAGGAGTTTATCCTTACGCATATTGTGGACAAGCAGATTAAAGAACTTCTCGAAGAGCTTCCTCCTGACGACAGGACTTCTGTTTTTGAAGATCTGCCCGGACAACTGACGCAAAAACTTCTGAACCTGCTGCCGGCTGAAGATCGTAAAGAAGCCATGGGTCTGTTGGGCTATCCTGAAAACAGTGTAGGCAGGATTATGACGCCTGATTATGTGGTGGTTAAACCCGACTGGACAGTAGAGAAAGCAATAAAACACATTAAAAAGATAGGGGAAGACGCTGAAACCATTAACGTGATTTATGTTGAAGATGACCGCCTGAAACTAATTGACGATATTCCCATTCGCCGGTTTCTCCTTGCTGAGCCGAAACAAATGGTGTCCGATATGATGGACTACAAATTTGTTTGTATCCACGCACTTGAAGACCAGGAAGAAGCCTACAAAACGATTAAGAAATATGACATGAATGTGTTGCCTGTCGTAGGGGAAGAGGGCGTTCTTATCGGGATTGTAACCGTTGATGATATTTTGGATGTGATAGAAGAAGAAACCACCGAGGACTTTCAGAAATCGTCAGCTATTGTCCCCGTGGAGGAAAAATATTATACAGCTACTGCTCTTACTTTATATAAAAAGAGAATCGGCTGGCTGTTTATTCTCCTGCTCACCGACTTTTTTTCTTCCACCATTATTGCTCATTTTCAGGATTCTCTGAAGGCTGTGATTGCCCTGGCATTTTTTATTCCCATTTTGATTGACAGCGGCGGAAATATTGCCGCACAGTCTTCAACATTGATTATCAGGGCGTTGGCTACCGGTTCGCTTTCCGGGAAAAAGTGGTTTTCAGTGATGAAGAAAGAGTTGCTGGTGGGGATATTTATTGGGCTTACTCTGGGTATTACCCTGTATGTGAGAGGTTTTTTCTGGCGTGGCGGCCCCACTGTCGGGATGGTCGTAGCGATTTCGATGGTTGCCATAACGCTTTGGGCTAACCTGCTGGGAAGCCTGTTGCCGATTGTCCTTACAAAATTCAAAATGGACCCGGCGGTGATTAGTAGTCCTTTGCTTACCACGGTAATTGATTCAACAGGACTACTCATCTATTTCACGCTGGCTGATTATATTTTTCACCTGTAACCCGAGAGTCAGGCTATCCATACCGTTTTTTGGTTGACAAACTCGCGAATGCCCGGATAGGCCAGTTCCCGTCCGTAACCCGATCGTTTGGTGCCGCCAAAAGGCAATCGCGGGTCTGATTTGGTCATTCCATTGATGAAAACCGCTCCCGTATAAGGATTTATACTTTGAATCATGACGTTAATTTTTCTCTCAAATTGAGAAAAATCCTGTTGTTGTGCCACCATTTTTTTCAAAATGATAAAGCCGTATCTTTGCCTTCCCAAAATAAGATTATGGCGAGACGTAAAAGACCGCTTCCATTACTTGAAAATGTGGAGATTATTGATGCAGGTGCAGAAGGAAAAGCCGTTGCCCGTGTGGGCGAAAAAGTGCTTTTTGTCCCTTTTGCCGCACCAGGCGATGTGGTGGATGTGCAGGTGTATAAGAAAAAACGTCATTTCCTCGAAGGGCGTATTACCGAACTGAAAAAGGCTTCCGGATACCGTGTTTCTCCCAAATGTGTCCATTTCGGCCTCTGTGGTGGTTGTAAATGGCAGCATCTCGACTATGCTTATCAAAAAGCTTTCAAACAAAAACAGGTCAAAGACAGCCTTGACCGCATTGCCAAAGTCCCTTATCCCGGAATCAATGAGATTATCGGAGCGGAAAATATCTACTTCTATCGTAACAAGTTAGAATTCACATTTTCTGACAGACGGTGGCTGACAACGCTCGATCCGGTGGCCGCCGAAGGTGAAACGCTGGAAACACGCGGACTGGGTTTCCATCTGCCGGGAATGTTTGATAAAATTCTGGACATTGAGCAGTGTTACCTCCAAAAAGAACCTTCCAACGACATCAGGCTAACCGTGAAAGCCTTTGCCATTGAAAAGGATTTCAGCTTCTACAATGCCCGTGAGCAACAAGGATTTCTACGAAATATGATTATCCGTACCTCCACCACCGGCGATTTGATGGTGGTGATGATTTTCGGGGAGGAAAATGAAGAGGCTATTCAAACGATGATGGGTTTTTTGGCTGAGAAGTTTCCACAGATCACTTCGCTGATGTACGTGGTAAATACCAAGAAAAATGATACTATTTACGATCTGGAAGTGCGGCTTTTTAAAGGGAAAGACCATAACCTGGAAGTGATGCAACCTGCGCGTAAAGACCGGAAACCACTCTATTTTAAGGTTGGCCCCAAGTCATTTTATCAGACCAATCCGGAGCAGGCACAAAAACTTTATCAGGCAGCGCACGATTTTGCCGGTTTCAGTGGCGATGAGCTGGTTTACGATCTTTATACCGGAACAGGAACCATTGCGCTGTTTATCGCCTCCTCAGTAAAAAAGGTTGTAGGCATCGAATCGGTGGAGGAGGCAGTGGAAGACGCACATAAAAATGCTGCGGAAAACGGTATCGACAACGTAGAATTTCATGCGGGCGACATGATGGCACTTCTGAATGAAGACTTTATTGCCGGACACGGCGTCCCCGATGTGCTGCTTACCGACCCGCCACGTGCCGGCATGCATCCCAAAGTGATCAAACAAATTTTGCAAACAGCGCCCGAAAAAATTATTTATGTCAGCTGTAATCCGGCTACGCAGGCACGCGACATTGCCCTGTTCGACGAGAAATACAGTGTTATGAAAGTACAGCCGGTGGACATGTTTCCGCAAACCCACCACGTGGAAAATGTGGTGCTTCTTGTAAGAAAATAGAATCCGTATTTTTGGTTTTAAAATAAGTGTAGATGAAAATTATCATAGCCCCTGATTCATTCAAAGATGCGCTCTCCGCGAGAGGTGTGGCTGAAGCCATTCGGCAAGGTATCAAAATGGCTTCGCCATCCGATGAAACTGTCGTTTTCCCATTGGGCGATGGTGGTGAAGGTAGTTCGGAGATTTTGGGAGACCATTTAAAAGCTGAAAAAAAAATTGTAGGGGTTGAAGATGCTTTGGGGCATTCCGTAGAAGCTTATTATTATTTCTCAAAAGAAAATCGTACTGCGATTATCGAAATGGCACAGGCATCCGGCTTGCAGCAAATTAGCTATGATAAACGAAACTGTATGGAAGCCTCCTCTTTCGGCACCGGACAGTTGATACGCGATGCCATCCGGTCAGGAGCAGTAAGAATAGTCCTTGCCATTGGCGGAAGTGCTACTAACGATGCCGGAATGGGTATGGCTACTGCACTCGGGGTAAAATTTTACGATGAAAATAACCGGTTGCTGAAGGGTAAGGGACGCGAGCTTCAACAAGTGCATCACTACGATAAAAGCCAATTGCTGTTGCAGAAAGGTATGGCTGTAGATGTGTTGTGCGATGTGGAGAACCCTCTTTTTGGAGAAATGGGTGCAGCCTACGTTTACGCGCGACAGAAAGGTGCCAGTGATGAAGAAATTGAGTTGCTGGACAAAGGGCTTCGTCATTTTTCATCAATTGTCCGGAAGCAGGAAGAAAGTAATTTTGCGGAAGTCTTAGGAGCTGGTGCTGCCGGAGGTCTTGGTTTTGGAGCCATGGCCTTTCTAAATGCAAAACTTCACAAAGGCATTGATTTAATGCTGGAGCTGACCGGTTTTGACGCACAAATAAAAGGCGCCGATTTCATTATCACAGGCGAAGGTAAAATTGATAACCAGACTATTCATGGAAAATTGATTCAGGGTATTTCACAGCATGCCCGGAAACAAAATATTTCAGTCATTGCCCTGTGTGGAGCGTTGGATTCCGATGTGGAGAGTATTCGAAAATTAGGACTGTATGCCGTATTTTCTATCCAATC
>BTTE01000035.1:0-29660 GCA_036244975.1 bacterium
TGAACAGCCTGTCAAAATTTATTATTGGTAACGATCATATTATTGTTGAGCATATTTCATACAACAGTCTGAGTATTGCATATGACAGTTTAAAAAATATGGATACGCTTTATTTAAATGAAAGGGCTGTTTTTTTGCCGGAGGTAACAGTGAGTGCCCCACCGGGCAAACCGGATATTCTTGTTCTCAAAGGTTATTATAGAAGTTATCAGCTGGAAGATAGCATTCCCAAATATTATACTGATGGCATTGTTGAATATTTTATTTCATTGGGGAAAAAGAGGCCTTTGAGAATGAATGTTCTCGAACATCGCACTTTTCGCAATGAAGAATTGGTGAAAAAAGAGAAACAACGGGCGTATATGGTCAGTATGGTTTCTGCCGGAGTCCCTTATATTTATTCTTTAACGGTTATTCAGGAATTGGGTAAGCGTTATTCTGTAAAACGATTGTCTGAAAATGAATATGTTATCAGACACGATAGCTCAACTGTTGGGATAGTCAGGATAAACAAGCCTTTAAACAGAATTCAGGTCGATGTTGATTTAATTGCGCCTCAACAAGCAAAAACGGAAAAGCTTTTTAATTACATTTCCAAAATAACTCATATTGATATTACTGCAAACTATTCATTTCAAAAACTTTCAAAGTTATCAAAAGAAAACCTTGAGAGCCGAAAAGAATATCGAAGGATTTACTTTAAACATAAAAAGGATAAAAAATTTACTAAAATCGATGTTATCGATGAATTTTACGTTCTAAAGAAATGGTATTTGACAAAAGCGGATATGAAAAATATCAAAACAACAACAGATTTTGGATTAATGAGATCATCTTCTTTTTCTTCTGATTACTGGAAAATTTTGGAGAAAAACCATATTCCGAAATTAAATAAAAATATACAAAAATTATTGGGAACGACATTAAAACCGTATATGTAAATGCCTGAATCTTTTAAGTATCTCACTAACTGGTGTTCTGTTAAGATCTTTAATATTACATCAGGCCTGTTTAACATGCCTTCTTCATTGGGAACTCAATAAAAACATTTTGTATATTTACAAACTAATTCAGTTTGATAAAGGGCATAGTGTAACTATGAAAGAAAAATGGTATAACAATAAGATTTTAATGTGCCAGCTAATTATAGTCCCTCCAATATTTTGCTATGGATTATATTATTCGGAAGTCTTTAAACCTTTGCATAAAAAGATATTCTATGCTGCATATTTAGTATTATTAATAATACTTCTGATAATAATTTTTTAAATATTTGCTAAAATAGTTATTCCGGCTATATTGTGCTACCGAAACCCGTTGCACAACAAGAACGGGACGTTCGTTGAAACAGTCGGCTTTTTATGCCGGCGTAAAATTAAACAATCTATTAACTTTTAACCACTGCTCTTCCGGATTTGCAATCCGGAAGTAAAGGGGCTGCAAGATTTTTGCCGAAGGCATTCCAATGGAACAATCTGGACGAGTGCTCCATAACAGAGCTAGCGGGGGTCTGCCTATTCGTTATCGAGGATACGAATCTTCCATCTTTCCGGATTACCCGCCTGAATAACGCAGTCGGGCAGGCAAATCCGGAAAAGCGGCGTTATCTCCGGCACGAATTCTAATTCGGTAAATCCCCGTAATGCGATGATAAACCATTCGACTTTTCAGGTTTTTCCCAACCTGAAAAGACACCGGGTCAGGCGGTTTTTTCCTTTCCGGCATTTGGCTCAAAAGCCGACAGCTGGTTTATGTAAGTACGGATTTCCTCTTCGCCCGAATGCTGCCCGGCCAGCAGGTGTTCAATACTCTCAAGTTTGGATGTAATATAATGCAAAGCTTCGCCATGCGACTTTTTGATGGCAGTGTTGATATTTTTTGTGAGGATAGAAACAAGTCTTCGCAGATTTTTTTCCGTTTCATCGGGTAGCTGGTTGGCAAAATATTTCCTGAAGGTATTCCTGAACAGTTTCATGGGAATCAAAAACCAAAGCAAATCGATATGGCTTTCAAAAGCCCAGGAAGTAACAATATCGGGTTTCTCCAATGATTCCACTTTAACCTGAAAATCTTCTTCGGGCAGCTGCACATGCAGCACCTCCATAATGCGATGGTTTAGCCGTTCACGGAAATGGGTTGTGTAATTGTTAAAATGTTCCTGCGCATTGGCCAACAGCTCATTGGCAAATACATGTTCCTGTTTTTCAACACTATCCAGTGCTTTGGCCATATTTTCTTTCAGCCATTTCTCATAGTTTCTGGAAATTTTGTAGAGACTCCCATTCCACCTGTCATATCCGGAATTAAATTCTTTTTCCAAAAAACCTTGTAGCGGTCTCAGATGGTTATCCAGCAACTCCTTTTCCAGCTCCGTACGCGTGCTGTTTTCGTAACTCTGGCCTATGTAACTCAACTCTTTTTGAATAAAGTTCAGCTTTAATTGTTCATCCAGAATCTTGTTTTTCAACGCCGTGCGTTCACTATCTTTTTTGCTGGCGAGGTTAAGACGAATTTCGAGATAGCTTTGCGTCAGCGAACGGAGATGTACTAATTTATGGCTATAGATATTTTTCTGTGTTTCAGCAAGATGCCGGCTTAAATTGTCCAGTACTGTAGTTTGAATCTGTTTTCTGAACTTTCCTGCGGCATCTTTTATGGTATAAGGAAAAATACGAAAATCACGCCCTACGGCTTCACGCGTTTTGACATTTAAAAAGTCCATCACCTCATCCACCTCCGCCTTACTCAGTAAGTCGGTTTTGCTCAGCACAAGGTAAACTTCCGGACTTTGTTCGGCAGCAGTTTTTATTACTTCCTGGTCATTCTCCGAAAGGGGTTGCGCAGCACTTATCACGACAAAAGCTGCACCAATTTTGTTGAACCAGTTTTCGGTTACCGCAGTATTGTGCCTAAAAGCGCTTCCCAGTCCCGGCGTATCAATAAGCCTTAATTTCTCAAAATTCTTTAGCTGAGGAAGCTCTATGTCAACGAGATAGACTTCTTTTTTGTTTTCAGGATTTTCTTTTTCAGTAACATAAGCGCTAAGCTCATCAAGCGAAATATCAAACTTTGATCCATCCTGCCGTGTGATAACGGTTCTTTCCTGCGGAGCGTAAACCAGTCGTGTGATGATAGCCGTTACCGGCAGGACACCTACGGGCAACACATTTCTTGACAAAAAGCTGTTGATAAGCGAGCTTTTCCCCGCTTTAAACTGCCCTAAAATCACCACATCTAACCATTGGCTTGATTGGGTAAATTGTGTCAGGTCACTGGCTTCCCTGAGGATGCCCTGAAAATCCTGCTTTTGTGCAATGGTTTGGATCGTTTCTAATAAGTTCCGCATAAAATTCTAATTTAAAGCAATTTGTTTTTTTACACCCTGATACCACGATGGATTTCCCGTAAGGAATCCATACGTCAGTTGGTAAAAACGTTCCGGCGCCTCCACGTGCACCCAGTGAGAGCTCCCTGCTATGGTAACAATTTCAGCATGGGGAAAGTTTTTTCTGATGGCATCAAAATCTTCCAATAAAATATAGTCGGAGACACCTCCTTTAATAAATAATGCTGGTTTATTAAAGGTTTCCTTTGTTTGGATGGCATCAAACATATCATCTAAGTTAGTTTCAATACCATCGATGTTCAGCCGCCATTCAAAATGATTTTGCGCATTACGATGGAGATTTTTTAAGACAAACTGCCGGATACGCTGATCGGGAATAATTGCCACAAGCTGATCTTCCACCTGCCGGCGATTTTTCATCCCATCCAAATTGATCTGCCGGATGGCTCTGATGATTTGTTTGTGTTGTGTACGTGGCGGGTAAGCTTTGAGGGTGATATCGACCACTACGAGCTTTTTTATCAGCTCCGGATTCTTGAGGCTGAAATGCATGACAACTTTTCCGCCCATAGAGTGCCCCAGCAGCATAGGCTGTTCAATTTCGTGTTCGTCAATAAACTCAAACAAATCGTCGGTAAGTGCGAGATAGTTAAAGTTTCCGCTACCGGGCGATTGGCCGTGGTTCCGCTGATCAGGAATAAAAACTTCAAACCCTTCCATGGCAATGCGGCGTGCAAAAGTTACCCAGTTGTCTGAAACACCAAACAAACCGTGCAGGATAATGAGTGGTTGGTCGCCCTCATGTCCGAATTTCCTAAAAAAGAGTTCCATCTTAAAGCTTTCAGGCAAAGGTAATTTTTTTTGTATTGTCTTCTAACAACCAAACTTCAACGGTATATAACTAACAAACAGGTTTGTCATGCAAGAAGTGAGGATCCCAAACAGGGAGAATTTTTCGCAAAGTCATAAAATAATATCACCTGAAAATATTGTAATATATTGTTAAATACCAGCTGTTAAAATGATATTTTCAGAAGATCAGAAAGCCCTAAACAAATGGGTAGTGAATGAAAAACAGTCTAAGCTGCTTCTTTCTGAATACGTTTATAAACCCGTTTGGAAACCAGGATACTAAGTTCATATAGCGCCCACAATGGCACAAAAACCAAGACCTGGCTAAACATGTCCGGAGGCGTAATTATGGCAGAGACAATGAGTAGCACAACAATCATATATTTACGGTTTTTTTTCAAGAAGCCGGGGGTAACAACACCAATTTTTGTTAAAAAATAGACCAGGATAGGCAATTCAAAAACCACTCCTACGGCAAAAGTTACCGAAACTACCGAGCTGATATAGGAGCTGAGTGAAATACGATTCAGTACATCCTGACTAACAGAATAGTTTCCCAAAAAGTTCACCATGAGAGGAACAATCAGGAAATAACTAAAAATAATGCCGATAAGAAATAGCAGTGTACTAACCAAAAGGCCTCCTCTGGAATATTTTCTTTCGTTTTCGTGCATGGCTGGTTGCACAAAACGCCATATTTCCCAAAGGACGTATGGAAAAGCCATAATAAAACCTGCCATTACCGAAATATATATGTGTGTCAGAAACTGTCCTGACATTTTTATGTTGATAATTTCCAAATGCATTTTTGGGATGCACAACGAGCTAATCGATAACTTGTGACCCAGTTCGCACAGTAAACGGTAGGTGATAAAATTCGAACTGCTCGGCGCCAGAATTATGGTGTCAAAAATAATATGACGATTGGCGAAAGCCAGGCCGGCAAGGGCAACCACGGCAATAAGCGAGCGTATAATATGCCCGCGTAGTTCCTCAAGGTGATCCCAAAAGGACATTACTTTTCCTTCTTTGGAAGCATTATTTTTTGTTGTTTGCTTTTCCATGCCAAAATGAATGCCCAAAAGTAAAAAAACCTCACCATTGGTGAGGTTTTTTTGTAAATAAACTCCTTTTTGTTTTTATGTAAAAACAATTTGGGTTCCGAGACCATCACACATAGCGTACAAGTCACCCACGGTAATAATGGCTTTGACCGTTTCGTGAAGGTCTTCTTTTTTGAGTTTGAACATGTCGGCAGCGAGTTTACAGGCATAGATTTCACCACCACCGGCTTCAATGAGTTCAAGAAATTCATCCACGGGAGGCATGTCCAGCTTTTCCATTTCCTTTTTCATCATTTTGGTTACACCGGCTTCTACTCCCGGCAAACCACCGGGCAGCGTGGGAAAAGGCAATCCACCTGGCATTCGCATGGCAGGATTGCCGACCGTAGCCGTGTGCAACTTGTTCATGTTTTTTTTTGTGATGGCATCAAGTCCGAAAAAGGTAAAGAACAATTTGGTTTCAATACCTTCCATCACTGCCCCATTGGCCATGACGAGGGCTGCATACACATCTTCCGGATTTCCTTTCGAACAAATCATCAGGATTTTTTTCAAAGGATACTTTTCTTCTTTTTCCATTTTGGTAAGTTTTAATGTTTATACCGATTATCATTTGAAATCCGCCTAATAACTCATTGCGCTTTTAAAGACGCTTCAGATATATATAGGCATAATTCAAACATATTACATCGGATTTTGAAATTCATTCGATACTACATACAGGACACAGGTTTGGCAACTCCTGCAATTTTGGTTGCTTTTTTCAATGGTGCACCGGGAAACAACTGATAAAAAGTTTTTGCATCAACTATGCCGGATTTACCAATACCACGAATAGTCAGCCCTTCTCCGGCTGCTACTTTTGCTTCCGGAGTTAGGAAAAGGTAATTCCCCGCTTTGTTTATGGAGAAGGCATCTTGTTTTCCTTTTGTTTGTGTAATTATCGGATATTTGCAGGGTAAAAGAAAAACAGAATCTATGCAGTTTTCGCTTTTTATGGCGCGGCGTTATCTTTTTTCCAAAAAGTCGCATAATCTGATTAATGTGATATCGCTTATCTCGATGATTGGGCTGGGCATTGGTACGGCTGCATTGATTGTGGTGCTTTCTGTTTTCAACGGTTTCGAACACGTAATTTCTTCGCTTTATCAGTCTTTTAATCCCGATTTTATGATTACGGCAAAACAGGGAAAGACATTTCATTATGCACAATTTCCCGTGAAAAAAATTCAACGGCTTACCGGCGTAGCCCAGGTTGTACAAGTGGTGGAAGAGGATGCGCTGTTTAAGTATGGTGATAAACAATACATTGGGAAAATCATGGGACTTTCGCCAAATTACATGAAAGTAAATAAGTTAGATACCATGATGCGTGCCGGTACTTTTGTACTGCAATCCGGAAGAGCAGATTTTGCTGTGGTGGGCGCCGGCGTAGCCTGGTTTCTTGGTATCAATACGCACAACACACAACAACTGCTGACGGTGCTGGTTCCCCGCCGCGGCAATGCCTCCTCTTTTAATTTTCAAAATGCTTTTAACAGCGAGGTAACCCAGCCGGTGGGTGTTTTTTCCGTTCAGCAGGATTTTGACCAGAAATATGTGCTGGTTCCGTTACGTTTTGCCCGCGAATTACTTAACTATAGCGATGAGGTTACCTCGCTGGAGATTTTTTCGAAGAAAGGTACTCCGGTGGATGAAATTCAGAAAAAGATAGAAGATATTGCAGGAGAGCAATTCGTGGTAAAAAACCGTTTTCAGCAAAATGAAACGCTGTTTAAAATCATGAAATCGGAAAAAATGGCAGTTTTTCTGATTTTGGTTTTCATTCTTATTTTGTCCTCCTTCAACATGATTGGCTCAGTCGCTATTCTGATTGTGGAAAAAATGAAGGACCTTGCTGTTTTGAAAAGTATGGGGGCCGACATGCATACGCTGCGCCGGATTTTCCTCCGCCAGGGCGTAATGATTAGTTTACTTAGTGCCGCTTCGGGACTCCTTGCCGGGTTTGTGATATTGTGGTTACAACAACGTTTCGGTTTGGTGCAGCTCGGCTCGGGCAACGGTGGCTTTATCATCAATGCTTATCCGGTACGGATGCAACTGCTTGATTTTGTGTATGTATTTATCACCGTTTTTGTTATCGGCCTGCTTGCAGCCTGGTATCCGGTGCACTTTTTGTTAAAAGATTACCGAAGTATTAAACTAAGTTAGCCAGGTACTCCGGTGTTATGACAAACGCACCCGGGAAAGTATCTACCGGACGAAAGTAAAAAGTCTGTTCCAGCGAATTTTTCCATCCAGCCATGATTTCCGCGGGTCAAGCGATAACCAGATAAAAACAGCTTTGCCTTCGATATGATTTTCCGGTACAAAACCCCAGTAACGCGAGTCGGCTGAATTGTCGCGATTATCACCCATCATCCAGTAATAATTCATTTTAAAGGTGTAATGATCGGCTACTTTACCGTTGATATAAATCTTCCCGTCTTTTACCTTTAGCTTGTTGCCTTCATACACACGGATGACTCTTTTGTAAAGAGGCAAAACTTTCAGGTTCAAAGCAATGGTAGCTCCTTTTTTGGGGATATAAATCGGTCCGTAATTGTCGCGATTCCATTTGTAAGTATCACTGAAGGGAAAAATTTCCGGGTCACGTATTCCTTTGGAAATATTAAAAACTTCGATACTTTTTACAATGGGGAGTTTTTTCAGGCCGTCACGTGCTTTATCCGTCAGCATATAAATAAACTGTCCCGGAACACTTGTGCGTCCACCATCGGTAATATTCAGGCGGTCGAGGATAATGGGGTTTATGGAGTGCCCATCGGTGGTAACCCTGTATTCAAATTCTTTCTTTCCGGGGTCATGGTTTTCTTTTCCGTTGATAAACACTTTGCGGCTGATAATCTGTAACGAATCACCGGGGAGCCCGATACATCTTTTAATAAAGTTTTCGCGTTTGTCCACCGGCCGGTAAATGATATTACCAAAATCTTTTTTGTCACTCCAAACTTTTTTGCGGCCATACTGTTTTACCAGTGTGTAATAGCTGATGTTACTCTGGAAACGGGTGGAAACCGTATCACCGTCGGGATAATTGAAGACTACCGCATCATTTCTGTGAACCGTTTCCAGACCGGGCAAACGCCAATAGGGCAATTCAATCCAGGGGAGATACGAGTTTACATGCTGTGTAAAAGGTATGGTATTATGAATAAACGGTAACGACAACGGCGTATTGGGCACTTTGGGTCCGTATGCAATTTTGCTCACAAAAAGATAATCGCCAACAAGCAGTGATTTTTCCATGGATGAAGTTGGAATGGTGTAAGCCTCAATAAGAAAAGTACGGATAATGGTTGCGGCCACCACAGCAAAAATACCGGCATCAATCCACTCGCGGGCAGTACTCTTTCTCGGCTCTTTTCGGGTTTCAGGGTCAAGAAACTGACCCTCTCCCCTGAAAGCAAGCCAGGGAAAATAGAAAAAAGGAAAAACTACAGCAAGAAATTGTTCGCCCAGGCTGTATTTCCCGAAACATTTTGCCATTTCCACCAGCATCAACATATACATAAATACATTGATAAAAGGAAATAACAACAGCAGGTACCACCACAGGGGTTTCTTGATAATCTTCAAAAAAACATACAGGTTGTAAAAAGGGATAACTGCTTCCCATCCTTTTCGTCCGGCTTTTTCAAACTGTACCCAGAGGAAAAGGGAGGGAATGGTAAAAGAAAGCGGAATAAAAATAAGTAATTCAATCATTTGCTTATCTGTTTTTGGTGTCGCAAAATACTAAAATCGTAGTTTGGTAGTCGTTAATATTTGTTAATTGAAATCTGCTACAAAGCTAAAATAAAAACAGGCAACTTTCAACGGGAAGAAGTGCATATATTGGCTTGATTAAATAATGTGGGAAGAATTCAATAACCGGAGGTCATAAACTGTGGCCTCAGGTTGGGGAGGACAACGGTATTTACCCTGTGTTTTTACTGAATACGGTGTATTACAACTTGCAAATGTTGTTAGAAGTGGAAGAACGGGACAAGTGAGTATTCGCATAACAGAAGTGTTCGTAAAAACAGTAGCGAATTGTATAAATGCACAACGGATACCGGAATTACATAAAATTGTATAAATTTGTTGAAACAGAAAAATACACAACAAAAACGGATGGGATTGAAACTAAAAATATTTAGTTAAAACTTTTAAAAACAAGCTAATGAAGAAGTTGTTACGTTTTAAAATTCTTGTTTCTCTATTGATATTCTCATCCTTAAATATGTATTCACAAGTGTTCCCCGGCACAGGAGAACACATGCTGCAAAAAATGGAATTCGGTGCCAAAGAAAGAAAGGTCGCCAGCAGGTTTGAAGTGAGCGGGAAGGGAATTATCCCGTTACAGACCTTTAAATCGAAAGCCTTATCTAAAATAGTTTTCGGCTTTATGCCTGATTGGGAATACATTGGCGGCGCTAATAGTGATATGCACTACGACTTGCTCACCCATGTTGCAGTATTTGATTTTCTGGCTTCATCGGACGGCTCAATCAAATATCCCAATGCCTGGCCATGGACAGATGTCATCAATGCAGCGCATGCCAAAGGCACAAAGGTAATTATGGTTGTAACCAATTTCGGAGGGAGCGAAAGCGCTTCTTCTGTAGCCAATCTTTTAATGACTAATTCGAATGCAAAAAATATTTTGTTTAATAACATCAAAAAAACCATAACTACCTATCAATTAGATGGGGTTAACATCGATTTTGAAGCGATGAATAGTGCTGACCGTGGTAATCTTTTAAATGGCTTTCTGAGCGATTTAACTTCTTTTATCCACACCGAATTACCGGGTAAAGAAGTCTCTTTCGATGGCCCTGCCGTAAACTGGGGTGGCTGGAACATAGATGGACTGGCACAAAGTGTGGATTATATTTTTATTATGGCTTACGATTATTACGGCAGTTGGAGTACAAACACCGGCCCCGTTGCACCGTTAACAAGCACCAATGGTGGATATTGCGTGGAAAAATCCATAAACACCACTTACGGGGCGCCTTTGTCAAAATATCCCCAAAAATTAATTCTCGGGGTTCCCTATTATGGAAAACATTGGAAAACAGTTACGGGAAACGCAGGCTCAGCCATCACAAGTTTTGTCGGGTCAACATTTTACAGAAATGCCGTTGTCGATGCTAAAAGCCATGGCGGGTTTATTTGGGACAACGCTTCACAAACGCCCTGGTATAGATGGCAATCGGGAGGCTGGCAACAGGTTTGGAATGACAACGAAAAAAGTCTTGGTAAAAAGTATGATTTTGCTTTGACCGAAAATATCGGAGGAGTAGGTATTTGGGCTTTAAACTATGATGGAACCAGGACTGAATTATGGAATTTGATTAACACAAAATTTGCAGGGGCAGTTACTCCCCTTCCGGGCAGACCGATATCACCGGCTGCTCTCAGTAAAAACACCACCACAGTCACATTAAAATTCAGGCCGGGAAATTACGCCGAAAGCTACCGTGTTTATCAGAGTACCGACGACAATCATTATACTATGGTAAAAGAGGCCACAGACACCATTACCGACATTAGCGGATTACGGACAGACTCGGTTTATTATTTTAAAATAACTTCCGTCAACTCTGCCGGAGAATCAACCAAAACACATGTACTCGCTGCCATTCCCGGTGATAAAAATTCGGAATTTTTAATTGTGGACGGGGTCGAACGGCGCAGTTTTGATGCTATTACCCAATACAAATATCCCATGACCCAAATGGGATATACTTTTTCATCTGCTTCAAATGAAGCCGTGATAGATGATGTGGTAGACCTAAAAGATTACAAATTTGTCATTTGGATGTTATTGGATGAAAGTACTGCAAACGACACTTTTAACAAAACCGAGCAAGCCAAAGTAAAAGAATTTATTGATAATAACAAAGGCGTGTTCATCGTTTCCGGCTCGGAAGTGGGATGGGATTTGGTGGCAAAAGGCGATGCTGCCGATAAAACATTCTATGAAACCTATTTCAAAGCCGAATATATCAGTGATACTCCCGGCACTGCAGATACTTACTACACGGCAGAGGACAACAATCATGAAATTTATCATTTTGACGATGGTACACATGGGATTGCGAAAATCGGTTATCCCGATCTTATCAAACCTATTAACGGTTCGGTGGAGTCATTCACCTATCCCGGTGTGGACGTAAATAGTGGGGTTGCCGGTGTAAGTTATAAAACAACGACCGGCGGCATGGAGTATCTTTCTTTTCCCATTGAAGCCGTGTATAAAAACGCTGAGCGGAAAGACCTGCTAAGTTATATCTTTCAGAATTACAGTGATATACTTTCGGTAGACAATAACTTTATCCAAACACATATCCGGCTCTATCCAAACCCGACCGGCGGCATAGTTAATATCTCCAATCCGGATGCCTTAAAAATCCGCAAAGTTGAAGTATTCGATATGTTTGGAAGGAAAGTGGTTGAAGCGCTTAATGTAGGGCGTCTTGATTTACGCCAATTCCCCAAAGGCATTTATATTGTTAAAATTGAGGATAAAAAAGGAGAGACAGGTGCTTTTAAGGTGATTAAGAGATAGGATTTAGATATTCGCCCTTTCGTGTCTTCTACAGCCCCAACGTCTTCAGATAGTCGCGCATAGTAAAGATTCCTTTTTTCCCGTTGATAAACTCTGCAGCCAGCACGGCCCCCAGGGCAAATCCTTTCCGGTTTTTGGCTTCATGTTTCAGGCTTATCCTGTCTGCTTCCGAGTCGTAAACCACCTCATGAGTCCCCGGAATTTCCCCTTCCCGAAAGGAGAGGACAGGAAGCGTATGCGGGTCGTCATCGGAGGCATTCTTCCATTTTTTCAGCTGCGGATTTTCGTGCAAAATATCTTCTGCCAGCCGCAAAGCCGTTCCGCTGGGTGCATCTAACTTGTGTATGTGATGGGTTTCGGAAATCTCCGCGCGGTAGCCTTCGGCAGAAGCCATGATTTTGGCCAGTATCCGGTTAACGTGAAAAAGAATGTTTACCCCGAGACTGAAATTAGGTGCGTAAAAAAATGTTCCCTGTGCATCGGCACAGGATTTTTTCACTTTTTCCAGTTCTTCGTACCAGCCGGTGGTGCCGGTTACCACAGGAAGGCCCAGTTGAAAACAGCGCAAAATATTGTCCACAGCCTCACCGGGCATGGAGAAGTCAATAACAGCTGTATCATGAGTGGGTAAAGTCGCTTTCCCCCACTCTGACGGATTATCTATGATAGCGATAATTTCATGTCCGCGCTGGTGGCAAACTTCCTCCACGATTTTTCCCATCCGGCCGTAGCCTGAAATAATAATTTTCATAGGATTGATTTTTCTTAATGTTTTTTCCAGATTTTCCAGGATTCTTCCGCTTGTATTTTAAGCATTTCCAGACCGTTTTTCACAATGGCTCCCTGTGCTTTTCCTTTTTTCAGGAACAATGTCTCTTCCGGGTTATAAATCAGGTCGAAGAGAATATGGCCGGGTGTAAGCATCTCATAGGGAATTACGGGGGCATGCTCCGTATCAGGATACATTCCTACCGGACTGGTGTTGACAATAAGTTGGAATTCATTCATAATGGCCGGTGTTATCCACGAATAGCCCAGCATTTCCAGCTTTTTCGGTCTGCGGGTTATGTAGTAAAAATAGATACCCAGTCTGCGCAAAACAAAAGCTACCGAATGTGCCGAACCACCGGTACCGAGGATTAAGGCACGCAGTTGCTTCCTGCCTTTAACAAGTGGTTTTAACGATCTCTCAAATCCTATGACATCGGTATTGTAGCCTCTAAGAAGAATCTCCCCGCCCTTTCTGTTTACTTTGACAACATTCACGCTTCCAATAATTTGTGCCGGAGCATCCAGTTCATCTAATGCAGGAACAACCGTTCTTTTATAAGGAATAGTAATATTCAGTCCCCTAAGTTGCGGATGCTCGCGGGCAAAGCTATGAAGGTCAGGGATATCATCCAGCTCCCACAACCTGTATTCCGCATCAATGTGTTTTTTTTCAAACTTTTGCGCAAAATAATCTCCCGAAAAGGAGTGTTTCAGTGGTTTGCCGATGAGTCCGTAGATATCCATAAATTTAATTTGCTGTAATGATTTTTTTAAGCCAAATTCTATATTTCTTTTCCTGCAATCAATTCGATAACGGTAATACTTAAGATTCCCAATACCATGATAAACACGGCCATCCAGAAAACTTTGTCATAATATTCGGGAAGTATGCTGGCGTAACGTACTACTACCTTTTCGCCATGTTTCAGAACCAGATCGCCGGCGCTGTTTTTCAGATATTCTACTGTTTTCCATGGCCACAACACGTTCAGCGAACCCAGAATAAAGCCCGTTAGGATGGCAATGGTCTGATTCTTATATTTTTTAAATATCCATGAAAGAAGATGTGAAAAAGCGATAAGCCCAATGATGGCTCCGAGTGCCACAGGAAGTAAAATGGAAAGTTCCCGATTATTAATGGCCTGAATGGCAACCAGTTCGTAATTCCCCATCAAAATCAGTACAAAAGAACCCGATAGTCCCGGAAGTATCATGCTGCAAATAGCTACTATTCCACTCAAAAACAAATACCAGAAGTTGCTGTTTTCGGCAGCCGGGTTAATCAGTGAAACAAAAATCGCAAAGACTGTTCCGATAACAAATAATAAAATGACGACAAAATTCCATCGTTCAATGGCCTTCGCCACAAAATAGATGGAGGCAAGTACCAGTCCGAAAAAGTAAGACCATATGTAAACCGGATAATCTCTGAAAAGATAATCGAATACCCGTGCCAGGGAGATGATGGCCAGTGCAATGCCGACAAACAGTGTGAGTAGAAAATAAAAATCGGTTTTTCGGGCAAAAGCTTTCCATTTCCCTGTAAAAAGCAGTCGCGCAGCAGTAATATCGAAAGCTTTAATAGCATTAATCAGACGCTCGAAGATACCGGTAATCAGTGCGATGGTACCTCCTGAAACCCCCGGAATGATATTGGCAACACCTATGGCAACCCCCTTAAAAAAGTAGTTGATATATTCCTTCATAGATATTCTTTTTCACTGTTATCAACCTGTTTGCGGCTGAGAACTTCTTTCTGATTAATGCATTAAATATTTGATAATTTTTAATTTCTTGCCGTATGGCGCATAACGAATCGGGATATCAATCCAGATTCCGCGATAGACTACAGGCTTGGCATTGGAGAATGTCTCAAAGCTGAAATAGCCGTGATATTTTCCTGTTCCGCTATTGCCCACACCGCCAAAAGGAAGTCTGTTGCTGGCTATGTGCATTAACGTATCGTTCACAGTAACGCCGCCGGCAGGAATGCTGTCGATAATTTTTTTCCGGAAACGACTGTTTTTAGAAAAGACATACAGCGCCAACGGACGAGGATGGGCGTTTATATACGCAATAATTTTTTCCGTATCCTTAAAAGTCAAAACGGGCAATATGGGACCGAAAATTTCCTGTTGCATTACCGGAAGGTCAAAATTTACTTCATCGAGTATCGTAGGCTCAAAATATTTTTCTTCCTTGTTATAATGACCGCCGTACGTAATTTTGGCGCCATCAAGCAAGATAGTCAGCCGTTCCATGTTGGCGCGGGTAATGATGCGCGGAAAGTCGGGACTCTTGCCGGCATCTTCGCCATAAGCTTTTTTGATAGCTTTTTTCAGCTCCTTTATCAGTGGTTCTTTAACTTTTTCGTGCACATAAAGATAGTCGGGAGCGATACAGGTTTGGCCGGCATTGAGAAATTTTCCCCAGACAATCCGGCGTGCCGTCAGTTTCAGCGGTGCGGTTTCGTCCACAATGCAGGGACTCTTCCCGCCCAACTCCAGCGTAACCGGAACCATCTGTTTTGCCGCTGATTGCATCACTATTTTTCCCACACGCGGACTTCCGGTGAAAAAGATATGGTCGAATTTGAATTTTAGCAGTGTTTGCGACACGTCCACGCCGCCGGCAGCCACGTGGATATATTCTTTTTCAAAACTACTGTTAATTATTTTTTCAATGACCAAAGCCGTATTTTCAGCAATTTCCGAAGGCTTTATTATTATCGTGTTTCCGGCCGAAATGGCGCCAATCAACGGCGCCATCATAAGCTGAAACGGATAGTTCCAGGGAGCAATAATCAACACGGTGCCAAGTGGTTCGTATGTTTTGTAGCCTCTTGCGGGAAAGCTCACAATAGAAGATCTTACTCTTTTGGGCTTAACCCATTTGTGCAGTTTTTTTAAATGAAAACGCAATTCATCGAGGACAAAACCAATTTCGGTAGCATACGATTCAAAAGGCGATTTGTGTAAGTCTTTATGCAATGCCTCGTAAAGTTCTTCTTCGTGCATAAGGATGGCAGACCGCAACTTTTTCAGGGCCTCTTTCCGGAAAAGAAGGTCCCGGGTTTTTCCGCTTGCAAAAAAAAGCTGCTGGCGTTCAAACAAGGTCTGTAAAGATGTGTTTTCCATCGGGGTATGATTTTTAAAGTTATGTTCTGTTTCTCCGTAGCGGAAACTTACTGTTTCATAGCGTCAGGCAAAAAATGCATAAAAGTATCACCACGCAAACCTAAACGCAGGGTTTCTAACGGGATAATTTCGGCAGGAGCAATATTTCCGAGGTTCACGTTGGCACCGAAATGTTTGATAAACCACACTTGTTGTAATTTTTGGGGTGCTTCCCACAGGATGTTGTCCAGCGGTAAATGTTTGGAGATTTCGTTGATAAGTTCAAAGTTGGCTTTTCCGTGAATATCGTAAATACCCTCTGTGCCACTTTCGCGGGCTTCGGCAATTACTTTGAAAGAACCGGCCTCCAATTCCGATTTCATTTGGGAAACCCATTGTGAGATAGGAATCTCCAGTCCGGCAATTTTTGAGCCCACTTCCGACACTACCAAAAAGTCTTTGGACAGCATATGGATATATTCACATTTTTTGTCGTGATCCATTTCCATGGAACCGTCTGAGATTTCAACAGCATCAAAGCCCAGTTTATCAAGAAAACGGCGAAAATCATCAAATTGGTCTCTGATGACAAACGCTTCGAAAAGTGTTCCTCCCGGATAAACCCGGATCCCTCGTTTTTTGAAGAGAGCGATTTTTTTCTTTACATTCGGGTTGGCATAGGAGGTGCCGAAACCGAGCTTCAGAAGGTCAATGAGGCTTCCGGCAGTTTCTGTCAAATCTGCAGCCTGATTCATTCCAATGCCTTTGTCCATAACCATCGAAATACCCTTGGTTCTGGGCTGCGAGTGCCTTTCGGGAATAAATTTCAGAGAAATATTCATTTTTATATTTTTATGTTAACTATTAGGTTTCTTGTAAAGGTCCAGAATTTCAATAAATCGTGGTTCATCGAGCAGTTCGGGAAGATACTCCAGCAACTCCTCGTGTTTGTTAAAGTTCAGTTTTACTGCTTGTTCGATATCGAAATAGGCTTCTTCAATTCTTCTCTGCCGGTACAGATAACCTGCCCGTCTGTAAAAAATTCTGGCCTCCGATGCATTGTCTTTTAGCGCCTTTGTTAATGTATTTATTGCTTCATCAAACTTCTCTTCCAAGGCCAAAGCCAAAGAGTAATTCAACCAGGCTTCCACATAATGACTGTTGTGGTTTACAACTTCCTCAAAGAGGGAGGAAGCCTTTTCAAGATTATGGTTGCGCAAAAAAACTACAGCGAGTTCAAACTTTAATTCATCCTGTGCCGGAGCAAGTTGAATGGCCTTTTCGTAATATTTAACAGCTGTTTTCTCCATGTTTTGGCGGACAAAAATACGGGCTACACCGCCCCATGCATCCGCCAGCTTGTCATCGAGGTCAAGCGCCCGGTTGTAATGTATCAGCGCTTTTTCGAGGTTGTTTAGATTTTCCCATGATTCACCAATGTAACAGCAGGTTATGGCTTCCGGCTTTTCCAGTTTCAGCGTTTCTTCGTAAAGGCTTATGGCTTTACGATACTGCTGAATGCTTGTGTAGGCATTGGCCATGTTGAAATAAGCAGAAGCAAATTCATCGTCGATGGCGATAACAAACTCATATGCCTGAATGGCTTTTTCGAAAAGCTCCAGATTGCTATAAAAAATACCGAGATTAAACCAGGCAAACTTGGAATAGGGATGACGATCCAGAAAATTCCCGAAAAATTCAATGGCCTCTTCTTCATGGCCGGTAAGTTCAAAGAAAAAAGCAATCTCCTGAATAAGATCTTCCGACCCGGGGCGGAGCTCCAGTGCTTTTGTCAAATGGCGTAAAGCGTTGGGATAGTCGTTAAGGCTTTCGTACTCATAAGCAATATTCGACAGAATTTCCTCTGGTCGTTCGGTAGTCTCCAGTACTTTTTTATAAGCGGCAATGGATTTTTCATGCTTATCCATGAGGCTGTATATTTCACCTTTTGCAAGATAAAATTCTTCATTACCTTTTTCGAGCATGTCAAGGTCGTCCAATATTTTCAACGCCTGGTTATACTTTGCCTCCTGTGTGAAAAGCCGGGCTTCTCTGATCTTGAAAGAATTACTACCGGGATGCTGTTCCTGCGCCCATTCGATGGCCGAACGCGTCAGACTTGTTTGCTGAATATCAAGGTAATAATCGATAATAGTTTCAAACTCCTCCACATCAAAAAAGTGACCCTCTCCCGATTCCAACAACTTCTCAAAACGATTTACCAGCTCGCTTGTCTCATCATCCTGTTGCCAATCAAATTCTTCATCCATAGTTAAAATTCTTCTGCAAATTTAAGATTTATACCAACATAAAATACGTGTCCTTATCTTTGTGTATTAATCTTACATAAAACGAAAATAAGTAATCTTTTTTCAGCAGGGGCGGATATTTCACTAATTTTGCACAAGGCGTTTTCCAAATAAAAGGCCGGCAATCTTAATTTTACCAATAAAAATGACGTTAATCAAATCAATATCAGGTATTCGTGGGACTATCGGCGGAAAAAACGGCGACAATCTCAGTCCCATCGACATTGTTAAATTCACTGCGGCTTTTATCTGTTTTCATCAAAAACGTCACAGTAAAAAGAACATGCAGATCGTGGTGGGTCGCGATGCACGTATTTCAGGCAAAATGGTGGAAAACCTTGTGGTTTCCACAGCAATAAGTATGGGTGCAGACGTTATCAATGCCGGGCTTTCCACCACGCCCACGGTGGAAATGGCTGTCACCGAATCCCAATCGGATGGCGGTATTATTCTTACGGCCAGCCACAATCCCAAACAGTGGAACGCACTGAAACTACTTAACGAAACCGGTGAATTTCTCTCCGGCAAAGAGATTCGGCAGGTGTTCTCTTACGCTGAGAATCAGGATTTTGAATTTGCTTCTGTAGATGCACTGGGTTCTGTTACCGTAGATGACAGTTTTATCGACAGACATATTGACGCCGTGCTTCGGCTTCAGCTGGTGGACAAAAATCTGATTGCCAAAGCCGGTTTTAAAGTGGTCGTGGATGCTGTGAACTCTACCGGAGGAATAGCTATTCCCCGGCTGTTGAAAGCATTGGGCGTGAAAGAAGTAGTGGAACTGAACTGTGAACCTACCGGTGAATTTGCTCATAACCCGGAGCCGTTGCCGGAAAACCTGGCGGAAATTGCCGCTAAAGTGATGAGCGAAAAAGCCGATCTGGGCATTGTGGTAGACCCCGATGTGGACCGGCTGGCTATTGTTATGGAAAACGGCCAAATGTTTGGTGAAGAATACACGCTGGTGGCTGTTGCCGATTATATTTTGCAACACACTACCGGAAATACGGTTTCCAATTTGTCCTCTACGCGGGCGTTGCGCGATGTTACCGAAAAAGCAGGCGGAAAATATGCTGCTGCTGCAGTGGGCGAAGTAAACGTAGTTGCAAAAATGAAAGAAACCGGGGCTGTCATTGGCGGCGAAGGTAATGGCGGCGTGATTTATCCCGAATTGCATTATGGACGGGATGCGTTGGCAGGCACGGCGCTTTTTCTCACTTACCTCGCCGGCTGCAAAATGAAAGTATCGGAGTTGAGGGCCACTTATCCCGATTATTATATCTCTAAAAATAAAATAGCATTGAAATCGGAAACTGCGGTGCCGGAACTTTTTCAACGGGTAAAAGCTGCCTATTCCGAATTTCCAATGATGGATATCGATGGATTGAAAATTGATTTTCCCGATGGCTGGGTGCATTTGCGTACTTCCAACACGGAGCCAATTATGCGTATTTATGCGGAATCGACCAGCATGGAGGAAGCCAACGCCTATGCTGAAAAGGTGATAGATTTGCTGAAGTAACAAAGCAGGTCATACGGTGGTCATTCGCTGCGTTGTCAGACAAAGGTTATTAACAAAAGGTTCTTACTGGTTACCGACAACACCAGGCAGCAAAGAGATGAAGGCACAATCAACTCCAAAACGGATGGCACAAGTTCGAGCGTTTATCCTCCCCTTCCCAAATTTCTTATTCACAACTTTTCAACAGGTTAGCGGAGATTATGTTTTTTATCTATCTTTAGCCGGGTAAAAAAACCGGAACCGCTATGGGAAAGTTGCGCAGAAAAAAACATAAATACAAAGTAGTAAACTTCAAGCTTTCGGCTAAGCAAATGAAGTCGTTGAAGAATTATTGCCGGGCACGGAAAACCACGCCTGTCAAGCTTATCAAAAAAAGTATAAGATATTATACCGATAATTTTTCGGAAAAAGTTCCGCGAAAATATTATGCCACATCAAATCAACTCGATATATTTGGCGACAACGAAGGCGACAAAACGCTGGATATGTTCGAGTAAACCGGCAGGCAGAAGCTTATTTGACAGACAGCTCTAAAGTGCTGACTTTTCTACCCTGCGAAAGTTTAATTTTCACTTTTCTTCCGTTGATCCTTTCTTTTTTCTGCGGTTCACCGTAACGTTTCATATCGAAAAAATCACCACCGTTATTCATGTCGTAGGTTACGAGAATATCGGTGATTCTCTTTGTACCTTTGGTATCGCCACGTTTCATTTCAAATTCCCATTTTTTCATGTTATTTTTGCTTCCTTCCACAAATGCGGAAGCTTTATGGGATTTCTCTTTGATAATCTGAAAAGTCAGCCCCAAATCGGTTAGTGCACTTTTTACACTGACAACATCGTGACTTACAAGAGCTTTGGTAATGGCAAGATCTGTTTTTGTTGTATCCTGCGCTTTAATCAATAGCCCGCTCAGCAGTAAAACAAAAAATAGTATTCCCTTTTTCATAATTTTATTTTAGTTTTCAAAAGTAATCATTTTTCTAATAAGCCGGAAGTATTAATTGAACCGCTCAATGATCAGCTTCCTGAAACCGGGTGTGGCGTAATTTTTAAAACTTTTGTCTTTGGCTGACCAGATAAAAAAGGCCTCCAAACCGGGATGACTCTCCACAAAGGCACGCGACTTTTTATAACCCATCACCATGAAAGCGGTGGCGTAAGCATCGGCCAGAGCAGTATTCTTTGTCAGGACAGAAACACTCAGTAGCGAATGTTGTAATAGGCACCCTGTGCTTCTCCTGTCAGGTGAGTGGGTTGAATCTCTTTTTTCGTGCTCCACGAAAAAAGAAACAGTGTGGAAATCAGAAGGGTAACTATTCCGGAAAGAATGTGTTTTTTCATGGTTTTAAGATAAAATTGCCCTTGCCTTTAGGCAGAACAAAATAAGTACATTTTTGGCAAATAAGGTAGCTTTTTACGAGAAAATAGTTGAGGTTTTACTGCCGGATATTAACATCCGAAGACCTGACACCGGCACGTTCGCTATAAAATCAGGTTGCCGAAATTTTCAACTATCTGTCAAGCGACACAAAAAAGCAATACCTTTGACCCCAAAAACAGTGCGGTTATTTCCGCTCTTAACAGAGCGCTTCATTGTTGGTAACGAATTATTTATAATGAGAAAAATACATTCATTTCACATTCCCGTTATGGGGACCGGGTTTAGCATTGATACGCCGCTGAGGGTTTCTCAATACGGAATTGATTCTGTCATTTCACTTGTTGATGATATTCTTCTCGAGCAGATGCGGAAGATGTATTGCGGTAAATATGCAATCCCCTATAGTGAAATTACGGAAAAAGCTGAAGATTTCAGGGCAAAACGGATTACCTCCTATTTGAACCTTATTAATAATTTGGCACAGAAGAAATTTGAAGAATTAAAAAGTGCCACTATTGAGAAAGGTAATGAGATAAAAGAATACTTTAATTTGTTGCCGGACAGCTCTGCTTTAAAAAGTGAATTCAGGAGTTTAACTGCTAAATATATTCATCTTGACGAAATCAGAGGCTGGTTAAAAGACAACTTATCAATGGGAAGTATTGATGTGAACATTATGACCAAAGTCAATAAAGTTAATTATAAAAAGGAAGAGAAATTGCCCATAGAATATAATGATGCACATGCTGCACTAAGGGGATATGCAAACAGCGATTTACACTCTTCTATTGTCCTGTCGGCCGGAATGAATCCTCGTTTATACAGTTATATGGAACAATTTGAGGACTTTTATCCGGATGAAAACGGGGAAATAAAAAAGAAGATTGTTTTAAAAGTCAGTGATTACAGGTCCGCATTGATTCAGGGTAAGTTTCTTGCTAAAAAAGGGCTATGGGTTTCGGAATACAGAATTGAATCGGGGCTGAATTGTGGCGGGCATACTTTTGCCACCGAAGGTTATTTGCTGGGACCTATTTTAGCAGAGTTCAAAGACAACCGGAATACATTAATTCAGTCAGTTTACGAAATTATGGTCAGGGCGCTTTCCAATAAAAGTCGTACGGTACCAAAAAATGAATTGCCTTTGAAAATTACTGCTCAGGGAGGTGTTGGTACATCCGAAGAGCATCAGTTTCTTCTTGATCATTATCAGGTTGATTCAGTTGGCTGGGGTACTCCTTTTCTTTTGGTTCCGGAAGCCACAAACGTTGATAAAACAACCCTGAATAAATTAATGGAGGCCAAAGAAGATGACCTGTATTTAAGTAATATCTCACCCCTCGGAGTTCCTTTCAACAGTCTTAAGGGTAATACAAAAGATATTGAAAAACTTGTCCTGCTTGATAAAGGTATATTGGGAAGTGTTTGCCCTAAAAGGTTTCTTCTTTCTAACAATGAATTTACTGAAAAACTCCTATGTACAGCCTCGCGCCGTTATCAGCAATTAAAATTAAAAGAATTAAAAAAAGAGACACTGACCCCGGAAGAATACCGGAATAAATTTGAGAAAATTGTTGACAAATCGTGTCTCTGCGTTGGCCTTGGCAACTCCGCTTTGCTGGTAAATGAAATAGAAACAGGGGTTGAAGGTGGGGGTGTTTCTATTTGCCCGGGGCCAAACATGGCCTATTTTTCAAAAGAAATGAGCTTAAAAGAGCTCGTTGATCACATATATGGAAGAACAAATGTTATCACCAGGACTAATCGTCCGAACATGTTTATCAAGGAGCTGAAAATTTACATTGACTATCTGAAAAATAAAATTGAGGAAACCAGGGTTTCCGTGAATGTTAAACAAGAAAAATATTTGTTAGGCTTTGCGCTACATTTAAAAGAGGGTATAAACTATTATTCCGACTTGTTTAGTGGTTTAAAGGATATGGTCGAAGATAAAAAGAACGAAATCCTAAGGGAGTTGGATGCCAATATGCGCACGTTGCAGTTGCTGAATTCGGATATAGAAAATCTGATAACTGTTGAAAACATAGCATTTTAAAAGTTTTTTTTTATACTTGTAGCCGGAGGATACATTTCTTACCGGCGAAAGAGAACTCCCCGGAAACAGCTAATTGTCTTGTCCGGAAATAATTTTATAAGAAAAGTGCAGGAGTCATTCAAAAGGTATTCCTGCACTTACAACTTTATGTCGAACTCACGTTAATATTGCCGTTTTAGCTGCCGAAGTCATCAAACATAATCATCTCTTCGGGGACACCAAGGTCATCCAGCATTTTCAGCACAGCGCCAATCATCATGGGTGGGCCGCAGAGGTAGTATTCAATCTCTTCCGGTTCGGGATGGCCTTTCAGGTAAGAATCGAAAATTACCTGATGAATAAATCCTGTTTTCCCTTTCCATTTATCTTCCTGAAGCGGCTCTGAAAGAGCCACTTCAAAATTAAAGTTGGGATTCTTTTGTTGAATTTTTTCAAACTGTTCAACATAGAAAAGCTCTTTCAGCGAACGCCCACCGTACCAGAAAGTTATTTTGCCACTGACTGGTGAAGTAAAATAAATATCTTCGCGGTATTTGTCAAAAAACAGCAGACTTCCGGCCTTCACTTCATCGCCTTCTTTTACCGACATCTTGGGGAAACAGCCGATAAAGTCGGTAGGCTTGACAGCATACAAACGGGATTTAAGGTCAGCGACAGTCTTCTCGGCATCGCCTATTAACTTGATGTCGAGTCCTTTTCTAATAGAGTAGGCAATTGACATATATAAATGAATTCATGTTATTTTGAAGGGCACGAGTTAAATAATTAACGGTTGAATTGGTGCAATAAAAGTAAAAAATATTCCCGGTCGAAAAAGGTTTTTGCAAAAGATTTTTTATTAAAGGCGTATCCAGCCGGTTTTTAGGCGGAAATATTATATTTTTGTTCTTTTAATGCAAGCAGTTTCCATGACAAGGTTCATCTTCTTTTTAATTATTTCGTTGTATTTCCTTCCATTTGATGCCACAGCTCAGGTTACCACCAATGCCGATCGTGTTTATGATGATAATATTGTAAACGTCCTGCTGTATGCCAAAGGCGACCAGTTGAAGGCTCCTGTAATTGAATTGGGTTCTCAGGAACAGCTTACCCTCTCGTTTGACGATTTAAGCAACCAACAGGAAACTTATAAATATACGCTAATACATTACACCTCCGACTGGAAGACCTCCGACCTGCAACCCATAGAATACCTTACAGGATACCTGGAAGGGGACATAACAAATTATAAATTTTCCTTCAATACACTCACGGCTTACATTCATTACCAGCTTAACTTTCCAAAGCCGGAGATGCGTCCCAAACTGTCAGGAAACTATATTTTGAAAGTCTATCTCGATAATGACGGTGACACCAATGTATTGATTACCCGGCGGTTTTTTGTGATGGAGCCCCTGGTAACCATTGCCGCCAATGTGCCCTATTATCCGAAAAATCTGGCTTATGATAAGATAAAGCAACAAATCGATTTTGTTTCTAACACACCTGATATTTTTAGTGCAGAACCCGAACAGCGGTTTAAGGTGAATATCCGGCAAAACGACAGATGGGACAATGCTTATTTCAATATTCATCCTACTTCGGTAACGCCCAACGAGTTGCAGTATAATTTTGCAAATGGGATTGTCTTTAATTCGGGTAATGAGCCAAGATATTTCGATATGAAAAGTTTCTGGTATCAGTCGGAATATATCCGGAAAATTATTCAGTTGAAAAATTATTACAAGGTGATACTGCATACGGATTATCCGCGTGCCGGCGGTCAGTACGAAACCTATAAGGATATTCATGGTAAAATGTTTATTGCTGCGCGTAGCGACCAGAATCCGGATACTGAAGGCGATTACGCTATTGTTTATTTTTCTCTGAAGATGCCTGAAATTAAAAATGCAGCTGTTTACATTTTAGGTCAGCTTACCAATTGGCAACTTAGTAATAAAAACAAACTGACCTACAATCCGCAACAACATCAATATGAGGGAAAACTGTTGTTGAAGCAGGGGTATTATGAGTACTGGTATGCTGTTTTACCGGCCGGAAGCCGGCGGGCCGATATAACCCCCATTGAGGGAAGTTTTTGGAATACCCGGAATACCTACACTATCTACGTTTACTATCATAACGTGATGCCAGAATACGACAGGTTGGTTGGTATGCAGCAAATAAATGCACACTAAGAATTGTGGATGTTGATGGCTCCGAATATGAAAGTATTGTAAAAGAAGAAGTTTGTTAATTCAATAAATATCTGTACCTATGCAAGCTGGAAACAATTAATTTTTATGGATACATTAGAAGCTTTTGATCATATTCGTTTGAATTTCAGCCCGGGAGGACTTCAGGCACTAAATGTCGCTTTGGCATTTGTTATGTTTGGTGTAGCGTTGGGGATAAAATTAGAGCATTTTAAAAAATTATTACTAAACCCCGTTTCTGCCATTGTAGGGGTTCTTTCTCAGTTTTTTGTATTGCCATTTATGACCTTTGTTCTTATTGTTTTATTAAAAGATTTTATTACACCGACTATCGCTTTGGGTATGATATTGGTGGCTGCCTGTCCGGGTGGAAATATATCCAATTTCATCTCTTCACTGGCAAAGGCGAATGTGGCTTTATCAGTGAGCCTGACCGCTATCGCAACGCTGGCAGCGGTATTTATGACCCCGCTGAACTTTGCTTTATGGGGAAATCTATACACCCGTTTTCTGGCGCATTCCAGTGCGGTGCAACTGGTTCGTCCTTTGCATATTGATATGCTTCAAATGTTTCAGACCGTCTTTTTAATTCTGGGAATTCCTTTGGTTACGGGCATTTTTGTTAACACAAAATGGCCCGATTTTACCAAAAAAATTACCAAACCTATTAAGCGCTTTTCCATTTTTCTTTTTGTTGCGATTGTTGTGATTGCTTTCTGGAAGAATTTCGACTTTTTCCTCATCGTTATTAAGTACATTTTCCTCATTGTATTGGTTCAAAATACTTTGGCATTTGCTTCCGGATATTATATGGCAAGAATCTTTAAACGGCCTTCTATTGACCGGCGTACCATTTCCATTGAAACAGGTATTCAAAATTCAGGACTTGCCCTGGTTCTGATATTTAACCCTAAAATTTTTCCTCCGGATATGGAACTTGGCGGCATGGCTATTATCGCAGCCTGGTGGGGCATATGGCACATCGTGGCCGGACTTACCCTGGCGGGGATATGGAATAAACCTAAAATAAGTTTTAAGCTAAAGTCATTGCTAAAGAACCGGTAATATGGGCGTTGAAAATATTGAGAAGCATTCCTTTCGATTTTCTGTTTTAAAAGTCTGGATGCAGTTTTGGCACAATAAGATTTTCTATAGAAAAGTCGTCTATGTCCACAAAGAAAAGGTGCCTCTGCAAGACCACCTTATCTTTACGGCCAACCACCAAAATGCACTGATGGATGCACTCGCTGTCGAGTTTTCTTTTAAAAACCAGTTCGTTTTTGTTGCCCGCTCCGATATTTTTAAGAAGAAATTCATTGCCAGGATTTTATATTTTTTGAAAATACTTCCCGTATATCGTATTCGCGATGGCTATGAATCGCTCAGGAAGAATGAAATGGTTTTTAAAAAGACACTGGATATTATCCGGAACAAAAATGGTTTTGTTATTCTTCCCGAAGGAAATCATGCCGGTTTTCGGCGGTTGCGCGCGTTGAAGAAAGGCTTTGCCCGCATTGCTTTCCAGGCTGAGGAGACTTCCGGATTTTCGCTGGATATAAAGATTGTTCCCGTTGGAATAAATTACAGCAATTATGAGAATATTCGTTCTGACCTTCTGGTGGTTTTTGGCGATGCTTTTTCTGTTTCAGAGTTTTATGAAGTTTATCAGGCCCACCCGGCAAAAGCTTATAACCTGATTAAGGCAAAACTTTCCGAGCGGTTGAAACCACTAATGGTTCACATCAATAGTCCTTTTTATGATGTTTATGATTTTTTGAGAAAAGCTTATCGCAACGAGGCCTGCCGGCAGATGCAACTAAACCCACTTGCCTTGTATGACCGGTTTAAGGCGGAAAAGGACATTATTGCGCGATTGAAACGGTTTGAAACAAAAGAACCCGAAGCCATGGAGAGGCTGGCTGCCGGTGTTAAAGAATACGATAACCTATTGAAAAAAATGAAGTTACAGGATACGAAACCTGTTTCAGTTTTCTCCCTGTTGGGTAAGAAGTTGCTGCTGCTGGTTGCGTCTCCATTGTTTTTATACGGTTATGTCAATAATCTTTTTCCCTGGTACATTGCCACGCTCTATCCCGGAAAAATCAAGGATCCGCAGTTTCGCAGCTCTGTCAAGTTTGCTCTAAGCTCTCTCTCTTTTCCGCTTTTTTATCTGATACAAACGCTTGTGGTTTTTCTGCTGTTTCATCAGCCATGGTTAACGCTGACCTATTTTGTGAGTCTTCCTCTGTCGGCGGCCATAGCATGGAATTATGCCAAACTTTTCCACCGGTTTATCCTGGGATGGCGCTATCTGAAAAGAAGCCTTAGTAAAGATGCCATGCTTTTAAAAACCAGGGAACTGTATCCGGAGTTGCTTGCTGAAATGGACAGGATTTTCAGAAATTATAAATAACAGGAAACAATCTCTGTGATAACCAGTCCTTATTTAAATGAGATTGCTTCTTCGCTCTGCCAGTAGGCTAACCCACGGACTCCCACGTCAATTCCCAAACCGCCAGCTCTCGCCAATTGACTCGGAGATAAACGGAACAGAGGGAGCTTCCTTTTCCCTTTTTTAGATTCTTTAGGAAACAAAAGCCGGAAAATTCCGTAATTTTACCCCCATAATAACAATTTAAAAATTAAAAACTATGTTTGATAAATTAGTTTATCCCGGCAGGCGCGACCGTCTGAAAAAAGAGCTGAAATCGGGAATTGCCCTGCTTCCGGGAAATGTGGATGCCGCTTTTAACTATCCGGCCAACCAATATCATTTTCGTCAGGACAGTAGTTTTTCCTATTTCTTCGGTCTTGATAACCCCGGATTTGCCGGCGTGATAGATGTGGACAACGACAAAGACTATATTTTCGGAAATGATGTGGATATTGATGACATTATCTGGATGGGAGTTCTGCCGCTGGTAAAAGACCTCGCTGCTCAGGTGGGCGTTGAAAATAGTTTTCCATACAACGATCTTGCAGGCTTCATAAGAAAGGCCATCGGTGAAGGGCGGAGCATTCATTTTTTGCCTCCCTATCGCGGGGAAACGGTTATAGAACTGTCGGCTCTTCTCCATATTCCCAATGCGGAAGTAAAAGCTGCTGCTTCGGTTGATTTAATCAAAGCGGTAGTCAGGTTGCGGGAGATTAAAGACGATAACGAAATTGCCGAAATAGAAAAGGCGCTTCTGACAGCTTATTATATGCACACCACCTCCATGAAAATGGCCATGCCGGGTGTGTTGGAGCAGGATATCGCCGGCACCATCGAAGGTATTTCGCTGGCGCTGACCGGTCCCGCTTCGTTTCCTGTAATTTTGAGTGTTGACGGACAGACGTTGCACAACCACAGCCATCACAACGTGCTGGAAGAGGGCAGGATGATGGTTACCGATGCCGGCTCCGAAACAGCGTTGCATTATGCCAGCGACATTACCCGGACAGTTCCCGTGGGCGGAAAATTCAATGCACGGCAGGCCGAAATTTACCAAATCGTTCTGGATGCTAACATGAATGCCGTCAATGCCATAAAGCCGGGTGTGCCTTACAAGGATATTCATTTCCTTGCCGCCCGCACCATTGTGGATGGGCTGAAAGCAGCCGGGCTGATGAAAGGCGATACCGAAGCTGCCGTACAGGCCGGTGCGCACACTTTGTTTTTGCCTCACGGACTGGGCCACATGATGGGACTGGATGTACACGACATGGAAGGACTTGGCGAAGATTTCGTGGGCTATGACGAAACCGTCAGCCGTTCCACAGAATTTGGTACAGCTTACCTGCGTCTTGCCAAAAAGTTGAAACCGGGCTTTGTACTGACTGTTGAGCCGGGCATTTATTTTATTCCTGATTTGATAGATAAATTCCGCAGCGAAGGCAAGTACTTTGACTTTGTTAATTACGACAAACTGGAAACATACAAGGATTTTGGCGGCATCCGCATCGAAGATGATATTCTGGTTACCAAAGAGGGTTGCCGTGTATTGGGAAAACCCATTCCGAAGACCATTGCCGAGGTGGAAAAAACTATGGCTGAACCACGCGAGTGGATTAAAAGAGAAGGATTTGTTTAATTTTTCCTTATAGGAATCTCAGCGCCCGTAGTTCTCTATGGGCGTTTTTTTATGGAGAAATATGGAATCTGAATCCATATTCTTCCATTTTCAATATACAACAGATATATTCGTCAATACTCCGGTAAAAAATTAACAACTGGCATTTGAAAACTTTTTCAAAAGTCGTTACAAAGGAAAAAAAGAAAGCATCTGTTTTGTTACATGAAAATAAACAAACAAGATGCTTTCAACAAGAGTAAGACTCTTGTGAATGCAATAATAGAAAAAATTGGTAAACAAAATAAAGCAAGAAAAAGATTCATGGTAAAGATTTTCACTTTATTTATGGGATTAGGAGGGCGTTATAACTTT
>BTTE01000036.1:0-27569 GCA_036244975.1 bacterium
TTAAACCGGCTTTGTGTTTTTCCAAGGACATCCATTGAGGTGTGGGCTTTAATGTGATTACTGCGGAATCCTTGTCTCAGAATTCATTCCACCGGTATCCGAATGATTTTTCCGGAAAAAAGAAACCCGGATTATTCGTATTGTTTAAATATATTACTTTTGCAGCGCATTTTTTAAAAATGTGAATACATAAAATTTTTGAATATGGCCAAAAACCTTGTGATTGTCGAGTCCCCCGCCAAAGCCAAAACTATCGAGGGTTTTCTCGGAAAAGATTATACCGTTAAATCCAGCCTGGGGCACGTGATGGATTTAAACTCCAAAAAGCTCAGCGTAGATGTGGAAAACGATTTTGAACCACAGTATGAAATTAGCCCTGACAAGAAAAAACTTGTAAGCGAGTTGAAAAAAATGGCCAAGGCAGCGGAAACAGTCTGGCTTGCTTCTGATGAAGACCGTGAGGGTGAGGCCATTTCGTGGCACCTTTTCAATGCACTCAAACTCAATGAACAAAAGAGTAAACGCATTGTCTTCCATGAAATCACCAAATCTGCCATTCTGAATGCCATTGAAAATCCGAGGAGTATTGACAAGAATCTTGTTTCGGCACAGCAGGCACGCAGGGTGCTGGATCGCCTCGTAGGTTACGAGCTTTCTCCCCTGTTGTGGCGAAAAGTAAAACCTTCGCTTTCTGCCGGCCGGGTACAGTCGGTGGCTGTCCGGCTGATTGTGGAAAGAGAAGAAGAGATTAAAAATTTCAAAACCTCTTCGGCTTTTCGTACACTTGCCGGGTTCCGGTTAAGCGACGGAAAAGATACTACCCGTTTTACTGCGGAGTATGCCGAACGTTTCAAAACTTTTGAAGAAGCCAAAAGTTTCATTGAAAAACAGGTTGATGCCACTTTCCAGGTTGATGCCGTGGAAAAAAAACCCGGCAGAAAAACGCCTGCACCACCTTTCACCACCTCCACACTGCAGCAGGAAGCTTCCCGAAAACTGGGATTTTCTGTTGCCAACACCATGCGTGTGGCACAGCGGCTTTACGAATCGGGCCGCATAACTTACATGAGAACCGATTCTGTGAATTTATCCGGTCTGGCCATCGGAGCGGCCAAAGCCGAAATCGAATCGCTTTTTGGTAACGAGTACGTAAAGGTTCGCAAATATACCACACGAAGCAAAGGCGCCCAGGAAGCACACGAAGCCATACGCCCGACTTATCTGAACCGAACTTCCATCAGTGGTACGCGCGAAGAGCAACGGCTCTATGAACTTATCTGGAAAAGAACCGTTGCCTCGCAAATGAGCGATGCCATTCTGGAAAAAACCAACGTAAAAATCAAATCTTCCGGTGCTGACAAAATGTTTGTGGCTAACGGAGAAGTCATCAAATTCGATGGCTTTCTGAAAGTATATCGCGAAAGCGTCGAAGAAAACGGTGATGAAAAACAAGATGTTTCTCTGTTACCACCCATGGCCAAAGGAAATCTACTGTTCTTGCCGGAGATGAAATCGGTGGAGACTTTTACCAAACATCCTCCCCGTTATACCGAGGCAAGCCTCGTACGAAAAATGGAAGAATTGGGGATTGGGCGGCCATCTACTTATGCACCAACTATTTCCACTATCCAAAAACGCGAGTATGTGGTGAAAGAAAGCCGACCCGGTGAAAAAAGAGACATCAGAAACATTATTCTGAAAAACGGACAGGTGGAAGAAAAAATCACCAAAGAAAATACCGGCAACGAAAAAGCCAAACTTTTTCCTACGGATATTGGTACTTTGGTGAACCAGTTTTTGCTTCAGCATTTCGATGACATCATCAACTACAATTTTACATCCAATGTGGAAAAGGAATTTGATGAGATCGCCGAAGGTAAAAAAACGTGGAACAATATCATCAAAGAATTTTATGGTCCTTTTCACAAAAAAGTTCAGGAGACCCTGAAAAATTCCGGAAAATTCAGCGGCGAGAAACTGCTTGGACAGGATCCCAAAACCGGGAAAAATGTATATGTTAAAATCGGACGTTATGGCGCCATTGCTCAGATTGGCGATACCGATTCGGAAGAAAAACCACGCTTTGCCGGATTACAAAAAGGACAGAGCCTGGAAACAATTACACTGGAAGAAGCACTGAAACTTTTTGAATTTCCCCGCAGTATTGGTGAATACGAAGAAGCAGAAGTTACTGTGGCTATTGGCCGTTTCGGCCCTTATGTAAAACACAACAAGCTTTTTTATTCCATTAAAAAAGAATACAACCCTGCTTCGGTTACACTGGAAGACGCCATTCAGATTATTGAAGACAAACGGAAAGCGGAAAAAGAAAAACTTATCAAAAGCTACGACAAAGACCCCGATGTGCAAGTACTGAACGGCCGCTGGGGACCATATCTTGTTATTAAGAAACAAAATTACAAGATCCCCAAAGATATGGAGGCCGCCTCTTTGACACTCGAAGATTGCTATGCCATTGCCAAAGACCCGAAAAACATGCCGAAAAAACGGTATGTAAAAAAGAAAAAGTAAGCTTTTAACAACACTTTTTGCAAAAGCTGTCTTTTTGCTAAAATATTCTTTTCACGACTTGCCGGCACCGGATTAATTGCTATTTTAGTCCCGCATAAGCATGAGTGAATTATGGACATAGAGATTTATTTTGAGCCGATAAGCCTTGACCTTTCCGCATACGCAGAACAAACCGAGGATTTTTTTGTGGGAAACCTGATTGAACCTTTTGTGAAATCCGGGCATTTTCCCGATTTGGAAGGCATTAAAATCGCATTGATAGGTGTAAACGAAGACAGAAAATCATTAGAGAATACCGGTTGCGCCGATGGTCCCGATAAAGTGCGCGAACAGCTTTATCCGCTCTTTTCCCACTGGAACAATGTTAAAATAGCCGATTTGGGAAACATCAAGCAGGGAAACACCATCGATGATACCTATTTTGCGGTAAAAGATGTGCTGTCCGTACTCATAAAAAAGGGTGTTTTACCCATCATTATCGGTGGCAGTCAGGACTTAACCTATGCCAACTACCTTGCCTATGAAAATATTGGTCGCGTCATTAATATTGCTGCCGTTGATCCGGTTTTCGACCTTGGACAAGACGAGGAGGACCTCAATGCGCATTCCTATCTCAGTCGCATCATCGTGCATCAGCCCAATTTTCTTTTTAATTATACCAACATTGGATACCAAAGCTATTTTGTAAATCAGGATGCAACGCAACTGATGAAAAATCTCTTTTTCGATATCAACCGGTTGGGAAACATCCGTACAAACATTGCCGAAACAGAGCCTATGGTGCGCAATGCCGATATGCTTACTTTCGACATGGCCGCCATTCGTGCGGCGGATGCTCCCGGAAGCTATTATGCCGGCCCCAACGGGTTGAACGGCGAAGAAGCCTGCCGCATTTGCCGATATGCCGGCATGAATGACAAACTCACCAGCATAGGATTTTATGAATTTAATCCCCGATACGACATCCGCAACCAAACCGCACTGCTGACAGCACAAATGATTTGGTATTTTCTGGATGGTTTCGACAACCGGCAACACGATATTCCTGGAAAAAACAGTAAAGATTTTATCCGTTACCGGGTTTTTCTGGAAAATTACAAAGAAGAACTTTTCTTTTTGAAAAGTAAAAAAACCGACCGTTGGTGGATTGAGATTCCCGTAAAAAACAAAACCGGCAAAAAACAATTGAAGAATCCCTATACGCCCTGCTCGTATGCCGACTATCAACAGGCCCTGCAACAGGAAATCCCCGACCGGTGGTGGAAGTTACAACAGAAGCTCATGTAATATCTCTTTTGACCCGGCAAGCAGAGCCTTACTTTTTCAATCTTTCCGGATGGTCTTTTAAAAATCCTGACCAACTGTTGTAATTTTCGGATACGGCTGTTGTATTTCCCTGAAAAAAATGGCAAACAGCAGCAGCGAGACCATCGGTAGCATCCAGCTTTGCCGGCATTTCCTGAAACTTTAAAATTGTCCTGAGCATTCCGGCGACCTGTTCTTTGGAAGCATTACCATTTCCGGTGATGGCCTGTTTAATTTTCTTTGGTGAATATTCAAAAATCGGAAGTCCTTTATACAAAGCTGCCGCCATGGCAACGCCCTGTGCCCGACCTAGTTTTAGCATCGACTGAACATTTTTTCCGTAAAACGGCGCTTCGATGGCCAGTTCATCCGGATGATATTCCTCCACCATGGCAAGCGTTCGTTCAAAAATCTTTTTTAATTTTAGCGCATGGTTTTTATACTGCGACAATTTGAGAATACCCATGGTGATCATCCGGATGTCGTTGCCCGACTGATGGATGAGCCCGTAACCCATAATGTTGGTACCGGGGTCAATGCCTAATATTATTCTTTCTTTGGCCAATTAAAACGTTTATGGCAAAATTAAACAAAACATACAACATTCTTATCCGGTTCGCCATTTTGGTGTTCACCTTTTATTTTTTGTACGAGCAGCTTTTTTACAAGCATGATTTATCCTCTTTTATGAAAAATATCGAAGTGGTAACCCGGTCTGAGAACTTTGGAATGCTGTCGATTATTGTGGCTTTATTGTTACCCGTGAATCTGCTGCTGGAAAGTCTCAAATGGCAATACCTGATGCAAAAATTAGAAAGAGTTACCATGGCAGGAGCTTTTAAAGCTATTCTGGCTGGAATTTCGGTCAGTGTTTTTCTTCCCAACCGTGTGGGTGACTACCTCGGACGGGTTTTTATCCTGAAAAAGGCCAACCGTTTGCAGGCCACTCTCGCTACCATTCTGGGAAGCATGGCGCAACTGCTTACGACCATCCTGTTTGGATTAACCGCAGTGGCATTTTTTTTACCCCGTTGGATAAGTCCGGACAGTTCCTTGAACCGGTGGGCCTTTGCAGGAGTGCTTTTCAGTATCTTCGTTGTTTCGGCTGTTCTGGTTTTTGCCTACCTGAATTTCAGTGTCTTTTCTGTGCTGTTGAAAAGCATCAGTGGCCGCGCATACAAAAAAATAGCCCGTTATGCGGAAGTATTCTCCTGGTACAGCGTTAGAGAACTGTTTTATGTCTTTCTGATCAGTATTATCCGTTATCTTGTTTTCTCGCTACAATTTTTTCTGCTGCTAAGGATTTTTCAAATACACATCGGTTACCTGCACGCCATGATGGTGATTGGATTTATTTATTTGCTAATGAGTATTATCCCGACCATTGCGCTTTCCGAAATTGGCGTTCGCGGCTCGGTAAGTCTTTATGCTTTCGGCCTGTTTTTTGGCGTTACCCTGTCAGAGGGGTTGAGCCGTACAATAGTTGCCGCTTCTTCCGCTCTGTGGCTGCTCAATCTTGCACTTCCCGCATTGTCAGGATTATTTTTTATCTTTAAGCTCCGGTTTTTCCGCAACAATAAAAATCATGAGTAACAGAATTATACTCTTCATACTTTCCTTTTCGGCTGTGCTTTACCTGCTGATTATCCTTGTTTTCACGTCAGGCTGGCATCAGCTAAAAAGTTTTTCGTTATCGCACAGGCATCAGTACACTCCGCTTAGTGTGGTTGTCTCTTTCAGGAATGAAGCTTTCGTATTAAAAACTTTGTTGGAGGCTCTTTTGCGACAAACTTATCCGGCTGAATTATTGGAAATTATACTTGTCAATGACCATTCGGAAGATGACAGTAAGACAATTGTTAAAAAAATTATTGCGGAAAATAAAGCGCAAAACATTCGGCTGATTGACTCCGCCGGAAAAGGGAAAAAAGCAGCTTTACGGGAGGGAATAATTGCTGCTGCCGGAACACTTATCGTAACCACCGATGCCGACTGCCACCCGCACAAAAGCTGGTTATCCGGACTAGTGGCTTTATATGAAGAGAAACAACCCAGGCTTATTCTGGGACCTGTGGTTTACGAAAACGAAACTTCTTTATTACAGAAGCTCTTCTCTCTTGATTTTATCAGCCTTGTGGCCTCGGGTGCAGGCTCCGCCGGTGTAGGACTTCCTTTTATAGGTAATGCGGCTAACCTCACTTTTGAAAAGCAGATTTATCTTGAGGCAGAAGCCAATACCATGAAAATCGGTTTTGCATCGGGCGATGATGTTTTCCTGATTCATTATGTCAAACGGAGATTTGGCAGAAAAGCCATTGCTTTCATCAAAAACGAAGAGACCATTGTGCGCACACCACCTCCGACTACGCTGAAGGCTTTCCTTGCTCAACGTATCCGGTGGGGCTCAAAGGCGAGAGCTTACACACAACCATGGGCGCTGCTGGTGTCTTTTGCCATTTTTATCTTTAACTTTCTGCTGACTGCCATTTTGATTTCCAGCCTGTTTATTCCCTGGTTTCTAATTATTTATGTACTGTTTGTGTTGCTTAAATTCTTCGTTGATTTGCCGTTGCTTTACGCTTTTAGCCGTTTTGCCGGAAAACGAAAGCTGCTTCCTTTTGTGCTTCCCTTTGAAGCTGTTTACCCGCTTTACATCACTTATGTCGCCATTCGGGGGTTGTTTCCATTTGAATGGAAAGGAAGAAAACTATCAAAATGAAAAGAAGTTACCGCAGCAACAAAGTTTTTGGGGAAAGTCCAGGCAAAATTATCGGGAGAAAGGGAAAGCCAAAGTTTTACGTGATGTGATTGATGCAACTTTTCATCGCTTTTAGATCAGACCCCGGACTGCATGGCAAAAGCACATTGTTAATCAACGGCGGGCTAAGTTTGATTTTTCGGAATAGTTCTGTTTTTTCAACCCTTTCCAAATAGCCGTATTTGTTCTCGTACTGACAGGGATTCTGGCGATTGTAGTTGGTGCTATTCTGATAATCCTTGCCATGAAGATGAAGAATTTCTTCAACCAGTCAGGAAAATAAAACTGTTTGCAAAGAAGCCGTCTGGTTGAACCGGCCTCCCTATTTCAGATATTTCACCATCCAGTCCACCCAGCGACGATATATATCAGTGGTGCGCACAATGTCATGCGGAAAATGAGTATTTGCAGGATAGACATAAAATTCAACCGGAATGTTATTGTCGCGCAAAGCATGAAACATCTCATAGCTGTTGACGATGGGCACATTGCCGTCACCGGCATCGCCCATAATTAAAGTAGGCGTTTTAATATTACGGGCATAAGCAATAGGCGACTGTTCACGCCAGATTTTCCAGTATTTTTTCACCCACGGTGAACCGCCGAAAAAGTACAAATCGCCTTTTTGATAATAAGCAATGGTGTAATCCATCACCCAGTCGTTGAGCGCAGCACCCGAAACCGCAGCTTTCCACACTTCAGGATAGTTTCCAATGAGCCATGAAGTCATGTAACCACCATAAGACCAGCCGGTAACACCAATATTCGACTTATCAACAAAACCTTTTTCTTCCACCTTTTTCAATCCGGCCATTACATCTTCGCCCGGACCTTTTCCGGTATTTCGGTAAATGGCATGTTGGTAGGTATCGCCGAGGTTGATGCTGCCACGATAGTTGGGTTGGAACACCAGAAATCCCTGTGCGGCCAGCAGCTGCACCAGCGGCGAAAAACGCACGGTGGAAGCGCCTTCGGGGCCACCGTGAATCACCAGTACCAGCGGGTATTTCTTTCCTTTTTCAAAATTAACGGGATAAGTCAGTACACCATCTTCCTGAAAACCATCCAGTTTCCAGTTGATGCCTTCGTTTTTTGCTATGGCCAAAGAATCAACAAAAGCATTGAAATTAGTTAACCGGTGCGGCCGGTCGTTGACAGACTTCATCACATACAGCTCAGTGGGATGCGTTGCTGTGCTGCCGGTAAAAGCAATAGCGCCCGCTTTGGAAACGGAAACACCTCTCCTGCCGTGGAGTACATCGCCGGTATTCAATAATTTGGCTTTCCCTTGTAAGGGCTGGTTCCACATAACCTCACGGGTTCCTTTTTCGGCCATTAAAAGCATGGATTTTCCATCGGGCAGCCATATAAAGTTGTTGATATTTCGCGCCAGCGCAGCAGTAGCATCGCTGATTTTCCCGTTTTTACGCACATAAACCGCAAATCCGTTGTTTTGATCGCCGTTGCGCGGCCGCCTGAAAGCCAGTATTTTTCCACCGGGAGCAAAAACGGGTTCGATAGCACCCTGGTCAGAAACTACCGTTTGGATTTTTCCGGTACGCACCACAACGGACGACAGCACCGAATGCCAGGCGTTGCCTTCCCACACATTGGGATATTTACAGAAAACAATGGATTTTCCATCGGCTGTCCAGGCCGGCGCCGACATAGAGCCCTGATCGGTACCCAGACTCCGGTTGCCTTTGGTAAGCTGTTTAGCCTTTCCGCCGGAGGTCGAAACCACCCACAAATGCCAGGGTTGCACTTCGGCACGGGCCATGTAGTTGTTGTCGGTTACCCGGAAAGCATCTTCGTGATGTTTGATGGCTTTGGGATTGGGAACCGTATCCTGCGCAATGTAAGCGAATTGCTTCCCATCCGGGCTCCATGCATAAGTATCTACACCTGTTTTGGAGTTTGTAATTTTAACCGCATCGCCGCCGTTCATAGGCATGATGTAAAGTTGTGCTTTTTTGGATTTCGGGTCTTTGGCAAGGAAAGCAAGCTGTTTTCCATCTGGTGACCAGCGCAGCGTTGACAAACCTTTCCGCTGAAAAGTGAGTTTACGCAATGCACCATCTGCCACCTGAACCAGATCGATTTCCTGTTTGGTTTTGTCATTTTTCCAGTCGGGACGTGTAGTAATGAGGGCTACTTGCTTGCCATTGGGCGAAATACGTGGCGACGAAATTCTGACTAATTTTCGCAGGTCATTAAGTTGAAACGACCGCTTGGCGGACTGCGCAAAAACCGATCCAGCGATCAGCATGCCGGCAAAGGCAATTAAAATACGGTTGAAAATTTTCATGTGTTTAAAAAATTTTTTGTCAAAAAGTGAAGAGAACAAGAATCTTCAGCTATGAAACGATTTCTCTCACAAAAGTATAATATTAATCTTCAAATCTGATGTCTTTCACCCGTAATTGCAAAGAGGTATTTCCCTGCCAGCAATTCTCATCCAGATGATAGCAAAGACTGAAGGCTTTTCCCTGTTTCATTTTGTTATAATGTTCTCCCATATTAAAAGCGATGGCTTTCAAAGGGTTTCCCGAGTGGGCTTTGTGTACGGCTTCAAATTTCAGATGACGCGGATCTCCGTTTTTGCCCACCGCTTTGGCATAACCCGTATCAATCAAATGTCTTGACACAAACAACGGCGACATATTTCCCGGTCCAAACGGGGCAAACTGTTTCAGGATACGATAAAATTTGGTGTTGATATCACTGAGATAAAGCTCTTCATCAATTTCAATCTCCGGTACCAGCATCTCTTCGGTGAGATGTTTTTCGGCGTAAGCCTCAAATTCTTTCAAAAACAGATCGAGATTTTCCGGTTTCATGGCCAACCCGGCCGCATAAGTGTGTCCTCCGAAATGTGCAAGCAAACGGCTGCACGAGTCGATGGCATCATAAATATCAAAATCTTTAACCGAACGTGCCGAACCGGTTACCAGTCCATCCGACAGGGTCAGCACGATGGTCGGTTTGTAAAAATGTTCAATCAGCCGCGAAGCCACAATGCCGATAACGCCTTTGTGCCATTCTTCTTTGAAAAGTACCGTTGTTTTTTTCTTCTTCAGCTCTTCACTGGCGTTAATTAGGTCGATGGCTTCCTGCGTAATGCTGGTATCCAAATTGCGACGGGTCGTATTTAAAATGTTGATTTCCCCACCCAGCTTTTCGGCATATTCGTCCTGGCTACTGATGAGAAGTCTTACCGAATCGGTAGCATCTTTAATACGTCCGGCGGCATTAATACGCGGCCCCACAACAAAAACCAAATCGCTGACGGTAATTTCACGTGTGAAAACAAACTTGCTTTTTCCGTTCTCTGCTACTCTTTCAAACCCCGACGATTTCAGAATAGAACAGACCCCGGGGCGCGGTGAGCAATTGATCTGTTTCAGGCCGTAATAGGTCAGAATACGGTTCTCTCCCGTTATGGGTACAATATCGGCAGCAATACTTATGGCCAGTAAATCCAGGCTTTCAAATGTTTTCTTATCACTGATTTTTAGCTTCCGGGCCAGGGCTTGTATCAGCTTAAAACTCACACCAGCGCCCGAAAGTTCTTTAAAAGGATAAAAGCAGTCATTTCGTTTGGGATCAAGTACCGCCACAGCAGAGGGAATCCTGTCGCCCGGCCTGTGATGGTCGCCGATAATGAAATCAATACCCTTTCCGGTAGCATATTCTACTTTATCAATGGCTTTGATACCACAGTCAAGAGCAACAATCAATTTTACACCGTGTTCATAAGCCGTATCTATTCCTTTACAGGAAATACCATAACCTTCGAGGTAACGGTCGGGGATGTAAAACTCAATTTTCTTGTGAATATTTTTCAAAAAAGAATAAACCAGCGAAACAGCAGTGGTGCCATCCACATCATAATCACCGTAAATCATGATGCTTTCATTATTATCGATGGCCTGCAATATTCTTTCTACGGCTTTGTCCATATCCTTCATCAAAAAAGGATCAGGCAACTCATCCAGCGAAGGCCGAAAAAAAGATTTGGCCTCCTCGTAAGTGGTTACCCCTCGCTGAACCAGTAAATTCGTTAGCTGCGGGCTAATGTTCAGCTCCTTTCCCAAGCGCTCAACTATCTGCCTGTCAGCTCCTTCCTTTACTACCCAACGGTTTTCCATAAAAACAAGTTTTAGCTCGTAAATATAATGATTTAATGAATGTGAATTACAGGAAAGCAGAAAATAACCCGCTTTCAAGAGCAGCATTCAAATACGAAAAAGCAGTTACTAAATGGTTTGCCGAAAGAAAAAACAAACTACAAATTGAATATGACCGTAACACGAAAAAAACCGGCGTTCAATATCCAGGTATAGAGAAAGAACTAATATTAAAGCAATTGTCTGATGCCATCGATGTTATCCGGTGGTATCAAATTCAGATGGACATTAAAATCCAACGGGCATTTACAAGCGCCTATGAAGAAGAAACAGATGGGGGATTTTTCGAAGGATTGCCGAAAGATTCTGAAGGCTCGGCTATGGTGGCACTGACAGGGATAGACCGATCGATGGGCGCATGGAACGTGTTGTACAAAACATTAAACCCCGAAAAAAAAAGTATAGCGCCTTTCATCACTCTTCTTTTCCTTCTCAGAGCAGAACTGATAAAATTATTTCCCGGAGCAACTACTTTTCAATGGCCTCCGGAAAGTTAAACATCAGTTTTTACACCCTGCTCAGAATCCGGTCAAGTTCTTTCCAGCTGATAATATTACCCTGAGTCAAAGTAAAACTTTTGTCCCCTCCGTAAATCACATAATTGTTTTCAGCACTATTTTCCGAGAGTTTACTCCAATACATAAGGTTTTTAAAAAAATCTTTGGAAGAGGTTTCCCCTGCTTTTATTTCAATGGGAAAAAGATGGCTTCCCGTTTCCACCATCAAGTCAATCTCTTTACCCGACTTATCACGCCAAAAATAGTATTCGGCTGCTTCGCCTTTGTTGAAAGTCGTTTTAAAAAACTCGTTGATGATAAAATTTTCAAACAGACTTCCGTAAATAAAATGCATGGGCAGCTGTTCCCGTTTTTTAATTCCCAATAAAGAACAGGTCAGACCCGTATCGTAAAAATAGAGTTTGGGCATTTTTATCAGCCTTTTGTTGAAGTTTTTGTGATGAGGCGGAAGCAAATAAATAATATAACTCGCCTGAAGTATAGAAAGCCAGGAGTTGACTGTTTTTTGCGTAATTCCACACGAATTGGCCAGCTCGGTAATATTGAGGAGCTGCCCTGTACGTCCGGCACACATTTTTAAAAATTTGATAAAGACACTTTGATTGACAATGTTTTTAATGAGTTTTACATCGCGTTCAACATAGGTTTGAATGTAATAAGGATAAAAGTCGGCAGGATTTATCTTTTTGTCGTATAATCTCGGATACATTCCCTGAAATATCAATTTATCGGGATCGTCATAATCAATACCTGCATCCTGTAATTCTCCAATACTAAAAGGTAATAATTTTAAAACGGCAACCCTGCCGGCAAGTGATTGGGAAATTTTTTCAAGCAATAAAAAATTCTGTGACCCGGTCAGGATAAACTCTCCGGCAGTGTTTGACTGATCGACAATCCCCTGAATATAGGAAAAAAGCTCCGGCGCTTTTTGTGCTTCATCAATAATCATCCCTCTCGCGTGATGTTGCAGGAACTTTCGCGGATCGTCCAAAGCCATTTGAAAGATGTCAGGGTCTTCGAGTGTAACATAGTAATAATCAGGGAAAGCCGCTTTTACAAGAGTTGTTTTCCCGGATTGACGTGGCCCGGTGAGACTTACCACCGGGAAGAAGTTGGCCAGTCCCAGAAGCTTTTCTTTTAGTTTTCGTTGAATCATGGCACAAATATAATAAAAATATCAGACAGATCAGGTAGCATTGTGCTCGATTTGTCCGGTTTTTATATCAAAAAAGGATGCTATTTGCACTGGTATTGAATGTAGTTGGCTTGTACCCCGGTGTATTATTTCGTATAAAAATCAATCATTTTCTGAGTGGCTTCCCGGCAGACCGGGCCGAATTTATCGCCCCTGAAAGATTTCATCAGGCAATCCTGCATGGGCCGGTACATTCCTTTCGGCTCGTAACCTCCGCCTTCAAAAGCACCCACGGTGTTGCGGTATTTTTTTGTTGCCGGTGTAGGAATGGGGGTGCCGGGTTTTACCATATACTTCCACTTTTTATCAAAGTGTTTCAGCGTGGTAATGTTAGGTTCCCAGGGTTCAATTTTCAGGTTGTAAAACTTTCCATAAGCGGTAGTGTCGTTGTAATATTCGTCGGCCAGTCCGGCAAAACCATGACCGAACTCGTGAATCAGAATTTTGGCTGCCTGAGCATTGCTGTTAACAGCCACACTATAATAATTGAAAATGGCACCGCCACCGTATTTTTTACTGTTCACCAAAATATAAATCTGGTCGTAAGGAGCGTTGGCCGCGAGGTCGCGTACACTTTTGTCATCCGTTGACATGAGATAACGCTCGCTGTTGAAGGTGTAATAACTGGTGTTTAAGATCGTATTTTCCCAGATGCCTTTGGCCGGAATATCGGCACCCGAATCTTTGGAAGGCGCCAGAACAGCTCTGAAATTAAACTTTTCTTTGTTTTTCGTGTAAGGGGCAAAGGTGAAGAAATCCTTCACAAACTTCCGGCTGTCTGCAATAAATTCTCCCATTTCGGCCTCGGTGTAACCTTCCGGCAAAATAACAATGTCCACCTTTTTGGCCGGATCGCCGGTAACGCGCACATCAAAATCGGGGTAAACCAACCTGCGGTCATGCTTGATAAAATAGTTATTCGTGTCCACTTCGTAAGAAAACTTTTTATGAAAAATGCCGTTCCAGTCCCGGCTGTAAAGCTCAATACGGACATTTTCTTTCGGAGAAGGAATAACTACCGTTTCCGAAAAAGTACGGTTGGTTTTTTTTGCTTCCTTCGTCGTTTGCCATTCCCTGAAAAGGGTAGAATAACCCCGTGAGTAAAGTAGTGAATCATTTTTTACATCGAAAACCTTCACATAGTAATTGCCATAATTCATGGTGTCCACCAAATTGACATGTGACCCGCCCCAATACGGCTCTGCAATCAGCTCATCAAAAGTATAAAACTCGCTGGTGTCGTTACCACTGTGGTAGTAGTCCATCCGCAGCGTTTTGTTATAGAAATATTTTCCAAACTGTGCCTGAACGCTCAGACTCAGCAACACCAACGTAAAAAGTAAAATCTTTTTCATATTTAAACATTTTTCCTGACACATTGAAAATCAGCACACAAAAGTAAAAACGGTCAACCTTATTCAGGCATCGACAATCAACACCCATTCACCATTCACCATTCCCTACTTAAAGCTCCATTTAGCGCCCTCTTTGGTATCTTTGATTTGAATACTCATCTTAGTCAGCTCGTTACGTATCAAATCGGCAGTAGCATAATCTTTCTTGTTTTTGGCCTCCTGCCGGATTTTTAGAATGGTTTTCATCAGATGATCGATCAGCTCACTGTTATCTTTTTCTTTTTCATCTTTCAATCCGAGCAGGTCGGATAAAAAGATGGAGAAAAACTTTTTTGTATAGTCAATATCAGCCTGAGAAAGAGTTTCCCGGCCAATCTTTACCTGGTTGATGTTGTGGGCCAAATCAAAAAGATGAGCTATCGCCGTTGGCGTATTGAAATCATCGTTCATCGCCTCATAGCATTTCGTTTCGATGGCTTTTATGTCCACGGTAGAGGTAGCGAAAGGTTCTAACTCATCGAGCAGGTAAAAAGCATCAAAAAGTTTCCGCATACCTTTTTTGGCGGCTTTCAACGCATCGGTTGAGAAATCGAGTGTACTGCGATAGTGTGCCTGTAGAATAAAAAACCGGATGGTCATGGGATGGTAAGCCTGGTCAAGCACTTTGTGATTACCGGTAAAAAATTCGTTCAGGGTGATAAAATTATTGAGGGATTTTCCCATTTTCTGTCCGTTAATGGTAATCATGTTGTTGTGCATCCAGTATTTTACGGGGTCGTGGCCGGTGGCCGCATTGGACTGGGCAATTTCCGATTCGTGATGTGGGAAAAGCAAATCCATTCCGCCGCCATGAATGTCAAATGTCTCGCCGAGATATTTGGCACCCATAGCCGAGCACTCCAGATGCCAGCCGGGATAACCTTCGCTCCAGGGCGATGGCCAGTGCATAATGTGTTTAGGATCGGTCTTTTTCCAAAGGGCAAAATCGAAAGCATTCCGTTTTTCTTCCTGACCGGCCAGCTCCCGTGTGTTTTGCATGAGTTCCCCGATACGCCGGCCTGAAAGTTTACCGTAGTGATAATCTTTGTTATATTTTTCCACATCAAAATAGAGGGAACCATCCGTTTCGTAAGCATAGCCGCGTTTTAGAATCTTTTTTACTAATTCGATCTGTTCGATGATATGTCCCGAAGCAGTGGGTTCGATGCTCGGGCGCAAGGTATTCAGCCGGTCCATATTTTCATGGTAGCGGTCGGTGTAATATTTCACCACCTCCATAGGCTCCAGTTGCTCCAGCCTGGCTTCTTTCTGTATCTTATCTTCTCCGTTATCGGCATCATTTACAAGATGGCCCACATCGGTGATATTGCGTACATAACGAACCTTGTAACCGAGGTGCTGCAGATAACGGAAAACAATGTCAAAAGTAATTCCCGGACGGGCATGACCCAAATGGGCATCCCCGTAAACCGTAGGCCCGCACACATACATGCCCACATGCGGTGGATTGATGGGTTTGAAGAGTTCTTTTTTCCGCGTCAGCGTATTGTATATTTTGAGTTTGTTTTCCATAACACAATGATTTTGGACTGCAAAATTAGTAAAGCCTGATAAACAAGCATAAAAAATTATTGGTTTGCCATTGAAGTCACTATCTCAAAATAATATTCAGACAACATCTCTCTTCATTCCTCTTTTGCAATTGTTTTCATACTTTTGCTGCGCTTATTTCGATAAAAAAAATTAATATGGACAATAATATTCTCGTTATCGGAAGCTCAGGTCAGATCGGCTCGGAACTGGTGATGAAGCTTCGCGAAATTTACGGCAACGACCATGTGTTTGCCACCGACATTAAACAACCCACCAAAGAGGTAAGGAAAAGCGGTCCTTTTCAAATTCTGGATGTGCTTGATTTCAACAACCTGCTTCATTTTCTCGTGCGTTTCAATATCACCGAGATTTACAATCTCGCAGCTGTGCTTTCGGGCAATGCGGAGAAAATTCCGTTGCAGGCATGGGACATCAACATGAAAGCGCTGATGAATACATTGGAAGCTGCTCGTGAGTCGGGGGCCAATAAGCTCTTCTGGCCCAGCTCCATTGCCGTTTTCGGTCCGACCACCCCACGTTACAATACCCCGCAAATCACTGTCATGGAACCCAATACGGTTTATGGTATTTCTAAGCTGGCCGGCGAGCGCTGGGGCGAATATTATCAAAAACGTTACGGTGTTGATTTCCGCAGTGTGCGTTACCCGGGACTCATCAGCTACAAAACAGAGCCCGGCGGCGGCACTACCGATTATGCCGTGGAAATTTTCTTCGATGCCATTAAAAAAGGTCGCTACGAATGCTTTTTGAAAGAAGACACTGCACTGCCAATGATGTTTATGGATGATGCTATCGCCAACACCATCAAACTTATGCAGGCCGACTCAAGACAGCTTTCGCTGAGATCGTCTTACAACATGGCCGGCATCTCGTTTGACCCGAAACAGCTCGCAGTCGAAATTCAAAAATATATCCCCGATTTTATCATTTCGTACAAACCAGATTTCCGTCAGACGATTGCCGATAGCTGGCCTGCCAGCATTGACGACAGTATTGCGCGGAAAGACTGGGGTCTGAAAACGACCTACAATCTGGAAAAAATAACAGCCACCATGCTGGAAAAAATCAGGGAAAAACTAAGAAAACAGCATCACAGTGATCTCATAAAAAAATAAATTTTACGGACTAACTTAACTTTTGTTTTTCACAATTTCCCGGAAATCATTCGATCTTGGAAGCGCCTGCAACTTTTTGAGTATTTCTTCCGGAGGGGTAATAATTTTCCGTTTGTCCATGTGAATCCAACCCCCTTCGATATAAATCACAGCAGAGAGTTTATCCTCATTTTTATAAATATGATGTGTCAGATTCCAAAACCGGCCATCTGCGGATAATCCTGAAATTTCCAGATCAATACGTATTTTGTCGCCCAAACGTATTTCGCGGACAAAGTGTGTATCTTCCCGGAATAGTACTGCCCCGAGGCGCCTTGTTTCCATCTCCCGGTACCCCATTCCTATACTATGAAAAAAATCTACCCGTACCTGTGCTGCATAATTGTTGTAAGCTGTATGACGCATGTGCTGATTGGGGTCCATGTCCGCCCAAATAGGCTCAAAATTTTTTGAAAAAGTCATTTTGACTGCTTTTATTTTTTCCTGTTTGAAAAATACTCCTCTATTTTTGATTTCACCTGATGGGGAGTAATTTCCATCATGCAATGACACGCTCCTCCGTCGCGGCAATCGTTACAAGGTTCCTCACGAACCAGGTAAGTTGCATTTTCCCCAATGGGAGCCCATCTGCCGGGATGTACAGGACGAATAGGCGGAAAAATACCCAAAGCAAATTTTCTTAGAGCAGCCGCTATGTGCAAAGGTCCGGTGCCGGCAGCAATCAGCCCGTCACTGCGGGCAATAAACGCTATAAAAGTCCTTAAATCCATGCTTCCGCTGATATCGGTAACATTTTTTCTGTCCAGCGGAAGATGTGCTCTGAAAAGCCTGCCCTCCTCTTCCGTTCCCGAGATAAAGAGTTGATATTTTTCTTCGGATAATAATTTTATTAATGCCTCAAAATTTGTCAGCCCCCACTCGCGGCCATTACCTTTTGATTTTGGGTGTAAAATCAGATTAATTTTATCTTTTGCCAACAGTTTTTGGAACGATTTGTCCGCATTAGGAATTTTTGTAAATCCCATATTATCAGTTAGATAACCTATATTTGGAACTTTTTTAAAACCCAATGGTTTCAATAGTTTCAGATTTAACTGTGCTTCGTGCAGGGATGACTTTTTTCGAGAAAAATGGACTTTTTTATTGCAGGTAGTCAAATGAATAAAACGCCCGAAAGTTCCTATCCGTAAAGGAATTTCTGTTTTTTTTGCCAGCAGGGCAATTTCAGCCTGAGGGAAAACATGGATAATAACATCTGCTGCCAGCTGTTTGAAAGCAAATACTTTTTGCGCAATTTCAGGCATCTTTTCTATCTCATCCCAATTCAGAAAAGCATCCACATGTTCCGAACAGGCCACAACCGCCTCAGTATAAGACCGTCCCAGAAATAAAATCCGCACACCGGGAAACATTTTTTTAAGTACGCCGGCCATGGGAAGTGTCAGCACCACATCACCGATACTGTCGGTACGGCTGATAATTATGATTCGGGGTTTTTTCACCGGTTCTGCCGTTTTTGTTTGTAAAGTTTTCTCAGTTTCCGGTACTTTTTGTAGGTGGCTTCTGCCGAAATGGTACAAATCTGCCATCCTGCTCTCCCATCGAGAAAGCCCAATTTAAAAAAGTAACTCCGGACAAATGTTGTCGCCGGACTCAGCCAGACTCTTAAAACCGGTGCTTTAACACCCTGTTCAAAATACGACTTCGCCATCAAAGAGGTAAACCGTTCCACCCGCCGCCGATGCTGTTCAATAGAATAATAGGAATAATGCAGTAAATCCCCCATCAGGAAACCGGTTTCGGCTTCGGGAGTTAACTGAAAATACTCATGAATTATTATTCCCTGCCAACTGCCTTTTCTCCTGTCATAAAGCCGCAGTTTACGGTCGGGATACCATCCCGAATAACGAATCCATCTTCCACAATAGTTAGCCCGCCGATTCATAAAATAACCATCATACTGTCGATCTGTTTTCACCTTTATTATGGCGTTTATCAACTCTTCAGACAAAACTTCGTCGGCATCAATAGAAAGAATTAAATTATTTTCAGCCTGTGTATCGGCAAAACAGTGTTGCTGGACATAATCCTCAAAAACATGCTGCACCACACGGACTCCAAACTGTCGGCATATTTCTTCAGTTTTGTCTGTCGAAAAAGAATCAATCACTACAACTTCGTCAGCCACATGCTTTAGCGGCGGTAAACTTTTGGCGAGATTCTTCTCTTCATTCAATGCAATTATGACGGCAGATAATTTTTCCATAAGAAAATCAAAAATAGAAAATTGTCAGAATCTACCGCCGGAAATAAACAGGTCAACAACACTTGTTTCTTTTTTACCGACTTTTGCAGTCAGATTTAAAAGAAAAGAATAGAGAGAAACGATGAAAATTGCAGCGCTGGTTTCGGGTGGTGTGGACAGTTCGGTTTGTGTTCCTTTGCTGAAAGAGCAGGGCTATGATCCGCACATTTTTTATATCCGTATCGGCATGGAGGATGAGCCGGCTTTTACGGACTGCCCGGCAGAAGAAGATATTGAAATTACCACCTGGATTGCCAAAAAATACGGCTGCCGGTTTGACGTGGTGGATTTGCAAAAGGAATACTGGTCAACGGTGGTAAAATACACTATGGAGAGTGTGAAACAGGGACTTACGCCTAACCCGGATGTGATGTGCAACCTGCTTATAAAATTCGGCGCTTTCAACGACCGGCATGGTAAAGACTTCGCCCGGATTGCTACCGGTCATTACGCCACCCGTTACGAAACGGAAGAAGGTGCCTTTTTGGGCACTGCAGCTGACCGTGTGAAAGACCAGACCTATTTTCTTGGACAAATTTCGCATGACCAGTTGGAAAAAGCCATGTTTCCCATTGGCCATCTGCAGAAAAAAGAGGTGCGTCGGATTGCCGAAGAGATGAAACTTCCCAGCGCACATCGTCCGGATAGCCAGGGAATCTGCTTTCTGGGAAAAATCAATTACACCGATTTTATCCGGAAATATGTGGGTGAGCAACCGGGCGAAATTATTGAGCTGGAAACCGGAAAAGTGCTGGGTGAACACAAAGGTTTCTGGTTTCATACCATCGGACAGCGGCGCGGTTTGCGACTCGGCGGCGGCCCCTGGTTTGTAGTGAAAAAGGATACGAAAAAAAATATCATTTACGTCTCCAATGGTTACGACCCCATAAGCCAGTATGAAGACACGGTCTGGCTGGAAAATCTCCACTTTTTGAATCCCAACCACGACTATTCCGCATTAAAAGAGATAAAATTTAAAATCAGGCATCAGCCGGAATTTACCGAAGGAATGTTGTTGCGCGGTGAAAAAGGATTGCGGATTAATTCCGGTAAAAAGATTTCGGGCATTGCACCGGGACAGTTTGCCGTGATTTACGACCGGGACGAAAAAACCTGTATCGGTAGCGGTATTATTGCTCAAAAGGCAAACTGACAACTCACATATATGATTTTTCTGATAAGCATTATTAGAAAATGTATTTACTTAAATTTTAGCCCATGCCCATCCACACGCTGCAAAAAGAACAACTGAATGACCGGATAAAAACGGAAGCGAAAAAGCTGGGATTTTTTGCCTGTGGCATTTCCAAAGCCGGCTTCCTGAATGAGGATGCAGAACACGTGGAAAACTGGCTCAAAAAAGGTATGCAGGGCGACATGCAATATCTGGAACGAAACCGCGAAAAACGTTACGATGCTTCCAAACTGGTAGAAAATGCCCAATCGGTAATCTCGGTACTTTTTAATTATTTCCCATTGGACGAACTTCCCGAAAGGGGCTATTACAAAATCTCAAAATACGCTTATGGCAAAGATTATCATTATATCATCAAACAAAAGCTGGCGTTGTTGCTTGAAAAAATTGAAATTCTGACAGGAAAGCGGGAAGCCCGTATTTTTGTAGATTCGGCACCGGTGCTCGACCGTGCTGCCGCGTGGCAGGCAGGACTGGGATTTATCGGAAAAAACACCATGCTTATCAGTCGCAAAGGCGGTTCGTTTTTCTTTATCGGCCATATCATATTGGATTTGGCGCTTACGCCGGACGCGAAAACCGTAGCAAACTATTGCGGCAGCTGCACACAATGTATTGATGCCTGTCCTACCGGCGCTTTGTCAGCTTTCGAGTTGGACGCCCGCAAATGTATTTCGTACCTGACCATCGAGTACCGCGGAGAAAAAATCCCGGACGAATTTCAGGGAAAATGGAAACAATGGATTTTCGGTTGCGATATTTGTCAGGATGTCTGCCCGTGGAACCGGAATGTACAGCCACGTAATGAGCCGGCATTCGAACCTTCGGAACTTCTTATTAAAATGCAAAAAACCGACTGGGAAAATCTTGACAAACCGGCTTTTAGAAAACTTTTTAAAGGTACCGCCGTGGAGCGCACCGCTTTTAAAGGCCTGTGCAGGAATATCGATTTTTTGTCTTCCGGGGGAAAGGAATAAGCCAATACTACCATTCTGATTAAGCTTCCTAACTATCTCTCCTTATGTTTCTTTACGGATATTTTATGTTTCTTTGCGGAATGGCTTTTTACAAGAGGCAACATATAAAACCGGTTTACCATCGTGTATGCTCAGCAGGTTTCCCGGTTTTGTTGTATCTTCGCTTCGATAAAAATTAACTAAAACTTAATATTCTCTTTTTTAAGAATTTACAATTATTGCCCATCTTCGCAGCTCTACTGAATAATGGAAAAGGAAACAACAGACAACAGCGAATATAAGATACTTCTCGTTGACGATGAGGAAGATATCATTGAATTTCTTTCTTATAACCTAAAAAAAGAAGGTTTCCAGGTAATGGCGGCTTTCGATGGTGAGGAAGCAGTCAGAAAAGCAAAAAAAGAACTCCCTCATCTGATTTTGATGGACATTATGATGCCGAAAATGGATGGGATGACAGCTGTGGAGCAAATCAGAAAAATCCCGAAACTGGATAACACACTCATTGTTTTTCTTACTGCCCGCTCGGAAGATTACTCACAAATTGCCGGATTTGAATCCGGAGCTGACGATTATGTTACCAAACCTGTCAAGCCGCGGGTATTAGTAAAACGTATTATGGCTCTTTTGCGGCGCTCAAAAAAAACAGACCAAAAGAACACCCCCATCCAAAGAGGAAACATCATTATTGACCCGCTGCGTTATGTGGTTGACAAAGGAGACAAGACCATCTCTCTGCCGAGAAAAGAATTTAGTGTACTATATCTGCTGGCTTCCAAACCCAATAAAGTTTTTAGCCGCGAAGAAATCTTTCACGAAATATGGGGCGACGATGTCATTGTAGGTAGTCGTACCATTGATGTACACATCCGAAAAATTCGTGAGAAAATCGGTCTGGACAATATCACAACTATCAAAGGTGTCGGCTATAAATTTGTAGAATAACCAACCCATGAAACATGCTCCCCGCAATGTGGCTTTGCTGAATGCCGGCATCATAATGCTGGCTTTTGTGGCCGTTTACTTCGGGATGGTCTATTTCGGTACGCCTTTTCGGATGGCCTCGTTTGCTGTCGGTAGTATACTGATTTTTATTGCTTCTTATGTAACGGTTTACTATTCACTGAACCGGTTTATTTATAACCGGCTGAAAGTTATTTACAAAACTATCGGGAAATGGAACGAAATAAAACAGGGACAACACGCAGACAGAAAGTCGAATGATATTTTGAGTATGGTGAACCAGGTTGTTTTGGAATGGCACGACGAACAACAACAAAAGATTGATGAATTACAAAAAATGGCTGACTATCGTCGCGAGTTTCTTGGCAACGTTTCGCATGAACTAAAGACACCGATTTTCAATATTCAGGGATACATTCTCACATTGCTTGATGGTGGTTTGAAGGATAAAAAAATTAACAAAAAGTTTCTGGAAAAGTCGGCAAAGAGTGTGGACAGAATGATTGTTATTGTACAGGACCTCGAAGAGATTTCAAAATTTGAATCGGGTGTAATGAACCTGAATGAAACGGTTTTTAACATCAATGAACTCTGTCGTGAAGTGCGTGAGTTTCTGGAAGTTAAAGCTGATAAAAACAATACACAGATTATTATTAAAGAGGCTGAGAACAGCCGTATCAATGTGCGTGCGGACAAAACACGCATTCGTCAGGTACTTATTAACCTGGTGGACAACGCTATCCATTACGGCCGAACGGAAGGCGGGCGGATAGTCATCTCTTTTTACGATTTTCATGACAACATCCTTATTGAAGTGAGCGACAACGGCATTGGTATTTCGGAAAAAAGTCTCCCTCGTATTTTTGAACGTTTTTATCGCGTTGACAAAAGCCGTTCCCGCGAAAAAGGCGGCACCGGTTTGGGACTCGCCATTGTAAAACATATCATCGAGGCCCACCGGCAAAGCATCACTGTGCGCAGTAAACCTGAAAAGGGAACAACTTTCTCGTTTACACTGAAAAAGGATTAACGACTATCTCAAAAGTTTATCTTTGCACGGCGATACAATGACTTATGGTAGAAAAAGAAAAAAAGCCGGATGACCGAACGGAAAGAGCGGCGCTGATTGGGCTGGTAACACCGGCGCAAAACAAAAAGAAAGTTGAGGAATACCTCAATGAGCTGGATTTTCTGGTGGAGACTGCCGGCGGAGTGGTTGTAAAACGCTTTGTTCAAAAACTGAACTATCCCAATCCGCAGACATATGTAGGTTCTGGAAAGTTAGAAGAGATTTTTCAGTATGTGAAGGCAGAAGATATTGATTTGGTGGTTTTTGATGATGAACTGGGACCTTCGCAACTGCGGAATTTAGAGAAAGTGCTGGAATGTAAAATCCTTGACCGCACCAACCTGATTCTCGACATCTTTGCCAGGAGGGCACAGACGGCACACGCCAAAGTACAGGTCGAACTGGCCCAATACCAATACCTTTTGCCACGTCTGACCCGCATGTGGACGCATCTGGAACGGCAACGCGGTGGCATCGGCCTGCGCGGTCCCGGAGAGTCGGAAATTGAGACAGACCGGCGTATCATCCGCGATAAAATCAGCTTATTAAAAAAACGGCTGCTGGAGATTGACAAACAAAAAGCTACCCAACGGAAGAACCGTGGAAAATTTATGCGGGTAGCGCTGGTAGGTTATACCAATGTTGGGAAGTCGACATTGATGAACCTGCTGAGTAAGTCGGATATTCTGGCGGAAAACAAACTTTTTGCCACACTCGATACTACCGTACGTAAGGTGGTCATCGAAAACCTTCCGTTTCTTTTGTCGGATACCGTGGGTTTTATCCGAAAACTACCCACCGGACTGGTGGAATCGTTTAAATCCACGTTGGATGAAGTGCGCGAGTCGGACATTTTAATTCATGTGATTGACATTTCGCATCCCGAATTTGAAGACCAGATAAAAACTGTCAACGAGACGCTGACGGAAATTGGCGCCGGCGACAAAGATGTCATTATGGTTTTTAATAAAATTGATGCTTTCCGGTTTGTCCGCAAAGAGGAAGATGACCTGACGGAACCCATCCGCGAAAACATGAGTCTTGACGAGATGAAAGCCACATGGATGTCGCGCGAAAACCAGCCTTGCATTTTCCTTTCTGCCAAAACAAAGGAAAACTATCCCGAATTAAAAAAACTACTGTACGACCATATCCGCGCAGTGCATGCTGTGCGCTATCCTTATAACAATTTCCTGTACTAATAGACCTGCAACAAGTTTGTCAAACCCTAACCCGGATAAACCTGAAAATGTCAACGCTATTCAGGTATCAACAAGACTTGCTCTGTAACTCTATAACTATCACAAGTGCCTACCTGTGCTCCTACTGTCCACAGCAGAGCCTCTCTTCACACCATAAAACAATCCCACCGTTGCTAACAGGCTGAAAATAATGACAAAATAATTATGTGAGCTACCAAAATCCTCCATCTTTATAGTAATGAAACCGTTGTAATGCAGGTAGAAAAGAATCACTAACGTGGCATTATTTACAAAGTGAGCAAAAATCGGAATCCACAAGTTTTGTGTTATCTCCAACAGATAGCCCAGCATCAATCCCAGCAAAAACCGTGGCAGAAAGCCAAAAAACTGTAAATGTATGGCACTGAAGACAAAAGCCGTCAGGATAACTCCTGCATGTATGTTTCTGGTCCATTCATCCAGCAGACGTTGCAGCAATCCTCTGAAAAGCAGCTCTTCGCCCACTGCCGGAATCAGTGTAATTACCAGTAAATTCAGCACCAACCCTCCCGGACTTTTCACACTTAAAAATATCTGCGTAAGCATATCTGCCTGCGCTTCTTTGGCCTTCATCCAATCGCCGATGCCCGTCAGCGCCGCCGGAAAGGTCATGTGCGCATTGATTTCAGTCAACCAGTTGATAAAAGGCAGAATGGTGTAAATACTTATCCCTGCCAGCAAAAGCAACCTCAGCGAAGGCATCAACCTAATTTTCAGATAACGGCTGCTGTTGGTGCTGAAAAGATAAGCAAACAACAACGGTGGCAGAATAAAGACTCCTATCTGGTTTATTAACTGGAAGATATAGAGAAACGATTTGGCTGTTTCGCTTTCCGGTTGCGACAGCATCCCCACCAGCGAAGCGAGGTTGCGGTGAAAAATTAACTTTCCGGCCACTAACCCGAGGATGGAAAATATCGAAGCCGACAAAACCACCAGAAAAAGTAACCAAAAAAGTTTGATGCCCGGTTTGGTATCCGGAAAAAAAATCCTGCGTTTCATAAACAAGCGATTAGAACGCACAAAATTAATATTTTTGCCTCACCGTTACTCTCTTTTGTAAAAGGAGTTTGTCATAAAAAAAATAGCCTGTGGTTAAAATAGGAAATATCAGTCTCGGAGAGTTCCCGCTGCTGCTGGCTCCCATGGAGGATGTTACCGATCCTCCCTTCCGCTATGTATGCAAAATGTTTGGCGCCGACCTGATGTACACCGAGTTTATCTCTTCGGAAGGGCTGATTCGCGATGCGGATAAAAGTGTGAAGAAGCTGGATTTTGAAGATGCCGAACGTCCCATTGGCGTACAGATTTTCGGTTACGACATCGATGCTATGACGGCAGCTGCCCGTTATGCCGAAAAAGCCCATCCCGACCTCATCGATATAAATTTCGGCTGTCCGGTAAAAAAAGTTGTGGCCAAAGGAGCCGGTTCCGGCATTTTGAATGATATTCCAAAAATGGTGAAAATGACAGCTGCCGTGGTGAAAGCTGTCAACATTCCTGTAACAGTCAAAACCCGCCTCGGTTACGATGAAGAGCACAAAGAGATTGTGGATATTGCCGAACGGTTGCAGGATACGGGCATTCAGGCACTTTCCATCCATGGCCGCACCCGGACAACCCGATATTCTATGCCGGCAGACTGGACGCTGATTGGTGAAGTGAAAAACAACCCGCGTATGCACATCCCCATCTTTGGCAACGGTGATGTAAAGGATCCTGTTTCGGCAAAACATTTCAAAGAGACATATGGCGTAGATGGCCTTATGATTGGCCGGGCTGTTTACGGTAATCCTTGGATATTCAGGGGGATAAAACACTATTTCACTACCGGGGAGTTACTGCCCCCGGCCAATGTTGCCGAGCGTGTGCGCATCAGCCTGCTGCATCTCAACCGGTCTGTAAGCTGGAAAGGCGAACGCCGCGGCATCATGGAAATTCGCAAGCATTGGCCGGCTTACTTCAAAGGCCTTCCCGGATTTAAACCCTTCCGCATCCGACTCATGGAAGCCCAAACACTGGTGGCTGTAGCGGAAATCCTGAAAGAAATAGAAGATTGCTTCGGGGGATGACCGATTGACTTTCCGGGGGTAGTACTTTTAAAAGACAGAGTGCTACTCCTCCAAAGAGGATTTCCTGTGGTCGTACCATTTTTTTCCACCATAAGCGGCACCAAGACCCAGCAGGATAAACAACCCGCCGCCAATGGGCGCACCGCCGCCGGCCAGGTTTCCAGCTGCCCCATGGTCAGCAGGGGGGTTACTTTGTGCAAAAGTTTCGTTGGTCCAAAACAGGAGAGAAAACATCAATACGAACAGAATAATATATTTTTTCATTTTCGATTATTTTTTTATTGCGTTATTTAATAAATACTTTTCTTGTTACCAGCTTGTTACCGTCTTCAACCCGTACAAAATAGATACCTGTTTTCCGGTTCAGGCTGATCTTTTGCGACTTCATCCCGTTCAGGCTGCCGGAGTAAACCTGCCGGCCAAGCATGTTGAAAATCGAAACTTTCCCATTCAGGCTTTTTTGTCCCGGAGCCTGCAGGTAAACGGTTTTGGCGTAAGAGAAAACCTGAATACCATCGGTTTTGCTCAACGAGGGAACCGCTGTAACACCGTTGATATGCAACACAAAGCGGCTTTCGTCATCATCCGTTGTGGCAGAAAAATCATAACTGTTTTGCTGATTTAAATCAATCATTTGTCCGGTTTGAAGGTCTTCCAGCACCAGGTTTGTGTTTTCAAAACTATTTACTCCCGTAACGCTCAAATGATAAACGGTATTGACACCTGCTCTGAAATCCAACGGCACATCATAAGCCGTGGTTACTTCAGGCAAATAGTTGGTCGAGAATTGCTGATCCCTGCTTACCGTCCACAATTGCGGAGCTGTCTTGATAAAGCCAAACAGTTTGTGCGAATCAAAAGCGATATCCAAATCTTCGGTGGCATTGGCTTTGAAACCCAGTGTGTTTACATCGTAATAGCCATTGGCATCGTCGGTAACCTTAAATTTAAGCGTCTCTTTTGGGTTTGCTGCCGAAGTGCTTTTGAAATTATTCGTGGCATCATGAATACGGTCAGCAGCCGGAATGGTTAGGGAGTTGGTTCCGGAAATAACCTGAATGAAAAAGCCATTGGTAGAAGGAATAATGCCCCCGGCGGGAATATCGCTATAATTTGCAGCGGTTTCATCCCAGACTTTTGCCACAACACTCACCCCGGTAAG
>BTTE01000037.1:0-27020 GCA_036244975.1 bacterium
GGCACGCTTCCGCCTCCTAAGTCCCATTCGCCAATGGCGAACGAACTGCTTATTAGTTTTTTATGCAATTACTACGAACTACTTTTCCCAGAGCAAAAGCAGCTCGTTTTTATTTTTAGTCTTCAGAAAATTCTGAAGTTCTTTGCTGTTGATGATGATGTAGCGGAGTTTGCGTTCGAGGGCATCCTCCACTTTTTCCACCAGTTCGAGCAAGTAATTCTTATCAATCGTTTCTCCCACAAACCAAAGGTCGATGATGGGAGAGTCTTTTCCTTTGGCCAGCTCACCCACAAGGTAAACAGCATTCAGTTTCCCCAGTTTCTTCACCACCTTTTCAATAACCTGGTCGATGCCTACGTATTTCATGAGCAGACTGTTGATTTCAGGGAAAAGCGGATGCCCGGTATTGGCGTGATATACTTTTTTATTCCCCTTCTTGTCGGCTGTCAGCAATCCGGCTTCCTCAAAACGGTTCAGCTCCTGCCGGATGGCGTTGGTCGATTCATCAAACTCCGGTTCCAGCGAGCGCAGATAGCCTGTGGTATCGCTGTTCAGAAAAAATTTGAGCAGCAGTTTCAGACGGGTTTTCGATGTGATTAACGCTTCGAGCATGATGGGATTGATGAATGGTTAAAAGGGTTGTTTTTTTACATGTTTAATTAAACCGTATGTGAATTTTGAGCATTGAGTAAGCAACGCCGGCAGATTATCTTGTTTCTCGTCGTTAAAATACCCAACTTTATTTGGTAAAATGATGAGCGTTTCCTGTTCGGCAAGTGAGCCTAATGAAATACACGGGAATTGAATTAACTCCTTATTCCCTTTCCGGGCGGAGCCTTCGGCAATGTTGGCAGGAACTGACACAGCAGCCTTGCGGAGCTGGGAAGTTATCCCAGGATGTTCGTGTTTTGGGAAATCAACAGTTTCTCTGTAAGCTTTCTCCGCCAGTAGCATCGCTGACTTCCATACATCCAAATCTTTGTGATTCATGGGTGATTGGTTTTTATAACCGTATGTGGATAATTAAAGTGGAGTGTTTTCGGGGTTTGGCTGGAACCACTCACCATTCACTAATAACTATTCACTATTTGAGTAACAAAAGTACTCAATAATTTGGTTTTGTCAAGGGCAAATGTAGAAAAAAACTGTTTCTGCCAGTAATTTTGCCAAAAAATTTTTATGAAATCAGGGGTGAGGGCTGGTTAGGGTTTATGCTGTAACCGGTTAGGATTGATTATTTTTATGATCCGGGGGTTTATTCGGCTTCACTTTTTTGCCAGAATGTCCGGCTTTACGCGGTGAGATTGCTTCAACCGGAGAAAAAGGTTGTTCCTGGTCCAGGGACGCATGAACCATCTTTTTCCCTTTATTCAACATTCTCCATTCATTTTACATTCATCATTCCGATGCGGCAGGGATGAAAGCGACATCCTTTGTTTTCGGAAGCCGATGTGGAGTTGCCAGGGCAGTGCGACACGGGAGCACCTGTTTTGGTATTACGGAACACGGCTTCCCGAAACAAAGATATAGCGGACAGCCCGGTGAGGTTTGCGCAGGCAGGTGCGTGGGAACCGAAGCCGCCCTGAAGAAATTTACGTACCCCGGATTTGCTTTTCATTCCACGCGGTACTGTTTTCCGGGAAGGCTTTGCACCAAACCGTTAAACTCCATGTTCAGCAAAGCGGCAGCCACATGTGAAGGATTCATCCCCGATTGAATAACGAGCTTATCAATGCTCAGGGTGCCGGCGGCTTCACGGATAAGGGTGTAAAGGATTTTTTCTTCTTCGGACATATCCACGAAAAGGGCCGTTTGTTGATTTCCGGGGGTCTTACGGTCGTCCCACCCCATGAGGTAGCCGATATCTCCCGCACTTTGTAACAGCGCAGCCTTATTGATTTTAATCAGAAAATTACAACCTGTTGAAAAGCGGTCGGTAAGCCTGCCGGGCACGGCAAACACATCGCGGTTGTACGAGTTGGCCAGCTCGGCGGTAATCAGTGCGCCGCCTTTCCGGTCCGATTCCACCACCACCACGGCGTCCACCATCCCTGCCACAATGCGGTTGCGCCGGGGAAAGTTCTCGCGGTCGGGAGTGGTCTTTGACAGAAACTCTGTTATTAGTCCGCCACCGCCGGCCACCATATCATCAGCCAGTTTCCGGTGTGGCGCAGGGTAAAGCCTATCAAGGCCATGCCCCAAAACACCCACGGTTGGAATATTTAGCTCCACGGCGTGGCGATGTGCACAACCATCAATACCATAAGCCAGTCCGCTCACCACGAGCACATCCTTTTCCTGCAATCCCTCAATAATTTCGCGGCAGCGGGCACGCCCGTAGTCCGTAGCGCGCCGTGTTCCCACAAAGGCAATTATGTGCCGGTGATTCAGGTCTGCTTCACCGCGACAGTATAGCATAAGCGGATGGTCGTAACAGTTCAGCAGCCGCTGGGGATAGGCCTCATCCTGAAAAAAAAGGGCTTTAATGTGATGCTTTTCGATAAATTCAACCTCCTGCTCTGCACGTGCCAGCACCTTATGGTTCAGAATATTATTCACAACGGTGTGCCCGATACCGGGAATAGCGAGCAGTGTCCTCGCTGTAGATTTAAAAACAGCTTCGGCGCTGCCACACCAGTTGATAAGCTTTTTTCCGTTTACATCGCCGATACCCGGGATAAGCGTTATGCCGATTTGATATAGAAGCGGGGTTTTCATGGTTTACAAAGTTAGGCCTTTTCCTTCAATCTGCGAAGGCTTATACGTTGCATTCAAACACTATTTTTCATTTTCAATAATATATGTTCCGTTTGCTATATCGAGCTCAGGTTAGTAACAGATAGGTAGTTTCTCTCTATCTATAGGAATCACCGGAACCAACGAATAAATCCGATTTTCAGAAAACAGCAGGTCTCTTATTTTGTCCCGGAAGATCTTCCACGTGTCTTTTCGTGCAGATCTGTGTATTGGCGAGACCTGTGCCTCGGGAGCCGTGGTCCGGACATCCTATTTCTTTGTCAGGAAATCGTCCACATACGCTGCTGCTGTTTTCCCTCCCTGAATGGCATGGACCACGAGGCTGGCTCCGCGTTCCACATCGCCGGCGGCAAAAACTTTTTCGACAGAGGTTTGTTTGTTTTCGCTTACTTTTACATTTCCCCTCGCGTCATATTCTACTCCGAGACTATCCAGCAAACCCCGGTGAACAGGTTGGGTGAACCCCATGGCAAGCAGTACCAGGTCGGCTTGTAGAAGTTTTGGTTTTCCTTTTTCATTCATTTTCCATTGTCCCGAGGCGTCTTTGGTCCATTCCAAATCAATCACTTCCACCTGTTTTACAACGCCGTTATCACCCAAAATTCTTTTGGTAAGCAGGCTCCATTTCCGTTCGCAACCTTCCTGGTGAGAGCTTGTTGTCCGCAACACGTTGGGCCAGAAAGGCCACGGATTATTCTCATCCCTTTTTTCCGGTGGCCTGGGAAGTATTTCTATCTGTGTTACGCCGGCTGCTTTCTGACGGATGGCTGTTCCTACACAGTCAGACCCGGTATCACCACCGCCAACAACCAATACATGTTTTCCGCCGGCATCGATAATTTCGTCAGCCGGTATCTTTTCCCCTGCTACGCTACGGTTGCTCTGCGTTAGAAAATCCATGGCAAAATGAACCCCTTTCAGGTTACGACCTTCAACGGCAAGGTCGCGCGGTTGTTCGACGCCGGGAGCAAGTACAACCGCATCATAATCTTTAAGCAATTCCTCCCCGGTAATATCCCTGCCAACCAATACATTGGTTTTAAAGACAATCCCTTCTTCCTTAAAAAGTGACAGTCGCCGGTCGATGACTGTTTTATTCAATTTAAAATCAGGGATTCCATATCGCAACAGCCCGCCGATGGCATCATTTTTCTCAAAAACCGTAATCTGGTGTCCGGCACGATTCAACAGGTCTGCTGCTGATAAGCCTGCGGGACCGGAACCGATCACGGCCACTGTTTTCCCCGTTCTTGTCTGTGGCGGGTCGGGTTTGATAAAACCCAGGTCGAAAGCGCTTTCAACCGTGGCACATTCGTTTTCGCGGACGGTAACCGCTTCTTCATGAATGGCCAGCACACAGGATTTCTCACAGAGCGCCGGACATACCCTTCCGGTGATTTCGGGAAAGCTGTTGGTCGAATGAAGTATTTTATAAGCTTCCTCCACGTTTCCGTGATATAAGGAGTCCTGCCATTCAGGTATTTTACTTCCTACCGGGCAAGCCCAATGGCAAAAAGGCACCCCGCAATCCATACATCGCGAGGCCTGTAATTTCCTGTCCTCGTTGTTAAGTGTCTGTTCCACTTCACCAAAATCATAAATTCTTTCCTTTACCGGCCGGTAGCCTCCTTCTTTTCTACCGACAGTCATAAATCCTTTTGGATCACCCATAACACTTTTGTTTTTCAGTTTTTCCTTTTATTCGAGATGTGACGGGTTGTCTTCCGTCAATTTCAGTTTCCGTTCCAACTCCCTGATTTTCATCTCCTCAAGAACCTTTCTATATTCAAAGGGAATGACTTTCACAAATTTTGGAAGATATTCGTCCCAGTTGGTCAGGATTTTTGCGGCAAGGTGGCTTTGGGTAAACAGCAGATGTTTATTGATCAACTCTTGTAACTCATCCATATCTGTTTTATCCTCTACCTTTATCAAATCCACCAGTCCTTTATTACAATAGTAATCGAAATCTCCTGCTTCATCCAGCACGTAAGCAATCCCACCGCTCATCCCGGCAGCGAAGTTCCGGCCGGTCTTACCCAACACCACCACACGTCCTCCGGTCATATATTCACAACAATGATCTCCGGTTCCTTCCACCACGGCTATGGCTCCTGAATTTCTGACACAAAACCGTTCGCCGGCAATACCACGAATATAAGCTTCGCCACGGGTGGCACCATAAAAGGTAGAGTTGCCGATAATAATATTCTCTTCGGGCTTAAAAGCAGAACTTTGTGGCGGCACCACAATAATTTTTCCTCCTGAAAGGCCTTTGCCGATATAATCGTTGGCATCGCCCTCCAAACGAAACGTAATCCCCTTTACGAGAAAAGCGCCAAAACTTTGGCCTGCTGTTCCGGCGAACGAAGCACTTATGGTATCACGAGGGAGTCCTTTTTCACCATATCTCTTTGATATTTCTCCCGACAGCATGGCCCCTGTAGTACGATCCGTATTAAAAATGGGATGAAACAGCCACACTTTCTCCTTCCCTTTAATAGCTTTGTTGGCCTCTTTTATCAATTTGAAGTCTAAATGTTCCTCAATAAATCTGCCATTAATTGACAGGGTATTCCGTCTGACAACTTTTTCATCCTTTTTCGGCATAGAGAGCAAGGCGGAGAAATCAATATTTTTCATTTTCCAGCCAAACACCTCCCGGTCTTCTTCCAGTAAATCCGCTCGCCCGACAATATCCTCAAATTTGGAATAACCCATTTCGGCAAGCTGTTCGCGCACCTCTTCAGCCAGAAAACGGAAAAAGTTTATCACATATTCCGATTTTCCAATAGCCCGTTTTCTAAGTTCTTTATCCTGTGTTGCAATGCCCATGGGGCAGGTGTTCATGTGGCATTTGCGCATCATCACACAGCCCAGGACAATCAGTACCGATGTGGCAAAGCCAAATTCTTCGGCACCGAGACAGGCCATTTTCACAATATCCTGTGCGTTTTTCAGTTGCCCGTCAACCTGTAACTTTACACGGCCCCGAAGCTTATTCATCACCAGTGTCTGCTGGGTTTCTGCAATACCCAACTCAACAGGCAGGCCTACATGTTTGATGGAGCTTACCGGACTGGCGCCTGTTCCGCCCTCGCCACCGGAAATAATGATCAGGTCGGCACGGGCCTTTGCCACACCGGCAGCGATGGTACCGACACCTCCTTCGGAAACAAGTTTTACGGAGACTCTGGCTTTGGGATTGGTAACTTTTAAGTCGTATATCAACTGAGCCAGATCTTCGATGGAATAAATGTCGTGATGGGGGGGTGGTGAGATCAAAGTGATGCCGGGCGTTGACTTCCTTGTTTTTGCAATAATTTTATTCACCTTATAACCGGGCAATTGTCCGCCCTCGCCGGGTTTGGCCCCCTGGGCTATTTTTATCTGAAGTTCATCGGCATGGGTAAGGTAATTATTGGTAACGCCGAAACGTCCGGAGGCAATCTGTTTTACGGCACTTTGTTTCAGCGTATCAAAACGCGCGGGGTCTTCTCCTCCTTCGCCTGTATTGCTTCTCCCGCCAATGGTATTCATGGCAATGGCAATGGCCTCATGCGTTTCTTTACTGATAGATCCGTAAGACATGGCTCCTGTTACAAACCGTTTCATGATATTTTCGGCAGGCTCAACCTCGTCAAGGGGTATCGGGTTCCGCTTCACCTTTAAACACCCTCTGATAAAGGAGGGTTTTCGGTTATACTTGTTTACCAAAGTGCTGTATTCTTTATATTTAGTATAGTTATTGGTTCTTGTCGCCCATTGTAACAGCCCAATGGTTTCCGGATTCCAGGCATGATCTTCTCCCTCTTTTCGCCAGGAATAGATTCCCGTATTACTAAAGAGAAACTTTTGTTTCGGGTCTTTAACCTGAAAAGCATCTTTATGGAACTGACTGTATTCCCTGAAAATTTCTTCCATCCCTATTCCACCAAGAGGAGATGCTGTTCCTGTAAAATATTTCTCAGCCAGCTCACGGCTAATGCCAATGGCTTCAAAAATTTGTGCGCCATGATAACTACGGATGGTAGATATTCCCATCTTTGAAAATATCTTTAATAATCCTTTGTTAACAGCCCGGATATAATTTTCACGGGCTGCATAATATTCCATGTCTATTTTCTTCTCTTTTACCAACCGGTCGATGGCTGCAAAGGCGAGGTAGGGATTAACGACACTGGCACCGAAGCCGAGGAGCAGGGCAAAATGGTTCACCTCTCTCACTTCGCCTGTTTCAACAATAATTCCCACCTGCATTCTTTTTTTCTTTTGAATGAGATGGTGATGTACGGCAGCAACGGATAGCAGGGAAGGGAACGGAGCCATTTCGTTGTTTAGGGCTCTGTCGGACAGGATAATAAAGTTTTTTTTGTCATCCACGGCATCTTCAGCTGCTTTCAGCATCCCGTCAAAAGCTTTCTTAAAACCTGCCATTCCCCGGTTTGCAGGAAAAAGCATGGGGATAGTTGCATGTGTGAACATTTCGTCTTTCAGGTCTTTTATTTTACCCAAATCGGTATTGATCAAAATAGGATCGAGAAACTTAATCAGCCGGCAGTGATCGGGACTTTCCGATAAAATATTGGAGTTGAGAGAACCTATGTAATTGGTTAGTGACATCACGAGACTTTCCCGGATGGGATCGATGGCCGGGTTGGTAACCTGAGCAAAAATTTGTTTGAAATAATTAAATAAGCGCTGGGGCTGTCGTGAAAAAACCGCTGTTGGCGTATCATTTCCCATGGAGCCAATCGGTTCCACTCCGGTGCTTGCCATGGTTTGTATCAGCCATTCCATTTCTTCTTTTGTGTAAGAAAAGGCCCTGGCAAAGGTGTGAAAATTTTCTATGGCAGAAGGAACCCGTTTTTTCACTTTGATATCCTTCATCATCAAACGGTTTTCCTTCAGCCACATGGAGTAAGGGTTACGGCGGCTGAGTTGGTCTTTCACCTCCTTATCGGGAATAATTGTTCCCAGTTGGGTGTCCACCAACAGGATTTTGCCCGGTCGGAGTCTTCCTTTTTCTATAATCTCTTCCGGGGCAAAATGTTGAACACCCACCTCCGAAGCCATAATCATTAAATCGTTTTTGGTTATAACATAACGCGAAGGTCTTAATCCGTTTCTGTCGAGCGTTCCGCCTATGTACCGGCCATCGGAAAAAACCATGGCTGCCGGGCCATCCCAGGGCTCCATAATGGTAGAATGGTATTCGTAAAAGGCTTTCAGACTTTCGGGGATGGGATTTTTTTCATTGAACGATTCTGGGATCATCATACACATGGCGTGGTCAAGCGAACGACCGGTCATGTGCAAAAACTCCAGCACATTGTCAAAAGAGGCTGAATCCGATTTCCCCTCTTCTATGACCGGTAAAATCTTCTCCAAATCTTCTCCGAATACGTCCGATTTCAACAAGCCCTCACGTGCATGGGTCCACAGCCGGTTTCCTTTGATGGTATTTATCTCTCCGTTGTGTGCCAGCAGGCGAAACGGCTGAGCCAACGCCCAGGTGGGAAAGGTATTGGTACTAAAGCGGGAATGTACCAGCGCAATGGCTGATTTAAATTGCGGGTGTTGAAGGTCTGGATAATAGGCCCGAAGCTGATGGGGGGTGAACATCCCTTTGTAAATGATGGTTTTGGAAGACAGGCTAAGGATATAGAAAACCTCTTTTTGAGATATTTCTAAAGTATGGACCCTTTTTTCGGTCAGTTTCCGCACCATATAGAGTTTGCGTTCCAGCTCGTCCTGTTCCAGTGCCGCCTTTACAAAAACCTGTTTTATCGACGGCTCGGTAGTTTTGGAAATTTCTCCCAGTACGGATGAATTGACAGGCACATCGCGAAAAGCTACCAAATCCAGTCCCTCTTCTTTTATGGTATTGGTTAGAATTTCCAAACAGGCTTTGGCTTCCTTTTCAATTCCCGGTAAAAATATCAAACCGGTTCCATATCCCCCTTTTTCAGGCACCTCAACTTTTAATATCTCTTTGATAAATTCGTGTGGTATTTGCATTAAAATACCTGCACCATCGCCACTGGCATCGTCGGCACCTCTTGCTCCGCGGTGATCCAGGTTTTGCAGGACTTCAAACCCCCTTTCAACGATAGCATGTGAAGGCTCCCCTTTGATATGGGTTACAAAACCAATCCCGCAATTGTCATGCTCATTTTCCGGGTTATACATCCCTTCCTTCTGTGGAAATCCCATCACCATTGTTCAAAAATTTTATTAGTATTTTACATTTCCGGTTTATAACTGGCTAACATAGCGTGGCCTTTGTTATTCCGTTTTCCTTCGGTAAAGAAACTGTTTTTCTTACCAAATAAATCCATACAAACAAAACAAATTCCCCTCAACGATTATGGACTCAAAGCCTTTTTGTGACAATGTTCCCATGAATGAAGGGAAACAAGTGTTTTGCTTGAGAATTACTCCAAAAGTAAAGAAATAAACCGGTTTTAGTAAATTTCAGCTCCTTAAAGGTACAGCTAATCCATACGTTTTTTTGCACCATCCGGGTTGAAACTAATTTTTAATTTATTTATTTACTGAATCTTATATAGATATTGCTGTTGAAAAAAGTAATGGATAAATAAAAACAAGGGTTAAACAGAGATTTTTGCTAAAGTCAGGTTCTGCAAACGATTTTTATAACAGAAATCTCTCCTCTCCGCAAAAAAAGCAGTGTTCTTACAGGAAATTTTGTTTTCCGGTGATAATTTGGTGAAAAAAGCGGGTCTCTTCATAGATATATTTTAATTTTGCTTTTTCAAAATTTACCAAAGTCATGGCAGATATCAGCAAAGAAATTATTCTCCTCAACATTTCGGGAAAAGACAAGCCCGGCTTAACGGCTTCGCTTATGGACGTCCTCGCGCAATATAATGTAAATATTCTGGATATGGGTCAGTCGGTGATTCACCAGGATCTTGGTCTGGGTATTTTGTTTGAAGTGCCGAAAGAGTCAAAGTCATCAAGTATCTTAAAAGACCTGCTTTTTAAAGCTTATGAGCTGGACACTCATATTAAATTTACCCCCATCCCCATTGACAGGTACGAAGAATGGGTGGGCAAGCAGGGCAAAGAACGTTACATTATTACCGTACTGGCGCCCAGGCTTACGGCCTCTAATTTATCACAAGTGGCAAAGGTTATTGTCGGGCAGCAATTGAACATCGATACTATTTCCCGTTTATCGGGCAGGAAATCTTTAAGGAAGAAGGATAAAATCACCAAAGCGGTGGTTGAATTTTCCGTCCGCGGAACGCCGGTGGACATTGCTGCCATGAAGCAGGCCTTGTTGAATATTGCCTCCGGCAGCGATTTTGATATTGCTTTTCAGGAAGACAATGTTTACCGTCGAAGCCGGCGGTTGGTTTGTTTCGATATGGACTCAACCCTGATACAAACGGAAGTAATCAATGAGCTGGCCGAAAAAGCAGGAGTTGGCACAGAGGTGAAAAAAATCACTACGAGAGCCATGCGAGGCGAAATTGATTTTAAAGAGAGTTTTAGGCAGAGAATAGCCCTTTTAAAAGGCCTAAACGAATCGGTTTTAAAAGAAATTGCCGAAAATCTGCCTGTTACCGAAGGCGCCGAGCGGCTTTTGCGCACACTAAAACAGTATGGCTATCGTACGGCCATTCTTTCGGGAGGGTTTACCTATTTCGGAAATTACCTGAAAAACAGGCTGGGCATTGATTATGTTTTTGCTAACGAGCTGGAAATAAAAAACGGGAAACTTACCGGACGGCATTTACATGAAATTGTGGATGGAAAACGAAAAGCCGAGTTACTGGAATTGCTGGCTTTTAAAGAAGACATTCATCTGGAACAGGTTATTGCGGTGGGTGATGGCGCTAATGACCTTCCCATGTTGGAAAAAGCGGGATTAGGCATTGCTTTTCATGCCAAACCCACGGTAAAAGCCTCCGCACAACATGCCATCTCCGTCAACGGCCTTGACACCATTCTGTATCTGCTTGGTTTCCGCGACAGGGAAATTAATGTGTGAGACAGACTTGTTCTTCTTTTCGTCGCTTTACTATCCAATACGGCAGAGCGGCAAAGCCCGGCCGGGTTTGGTCATTACAAACTGCCACAACTGATTGAAACGTGAGCGGAATCCTCCGGCACTGCTTAATAGAAAAAAGCACCACATGCGGTAGAAACGGTCATCGTAAGTATCTTTTAGCTGCTGCCAGGCTTTTTCAAAGTTGGCATACCAGGCCATAAGTGTTTTGTCGTAATCGGGGCCAAAGTTATGAACGTCCTCAATTAGAAACAGACCTTCGGCAGCTTTGGCAACTTGTGACACAGAGGGGATCATGCCATTGGGGAAGATGTATTTGTTAGTCCACTTGTTTACATAAGACATACTGGTATTATTCCCAATGGTGTGAATCAGGGAAATCCCATCTTCCGTAAGGCAACGGTCCACCACTTCCATATAAGTCCGGTAATTTTTATAACCCACGTGCTCGAAAAACCCAATGGAAAGTACGGCATCGAATTTACCCTTCACCTCGCGGTAGTCCTGAAACCGTAATTCAACCGGCAAATCCCGGCAGAGCTCCTGTCCCAGTTCTATTTGTTTCTTGGAGATACTCACGCCCACCACTTCGACGTCGTATTTCTCAGTGGCGTATTTGGCAAAACCGCCCCATCCGCAACCGATATCGAGCACTTTCATTCCGGGTTTCAGCTCCAGCTTTCTACATATCATGTCTAATTTGGCTTCCTGGGCTTCGTCTAAGTTTTTGGCATTTTTCCAATAGGCACAGGAATATATCATTCTTTTACCCAGCATTTTCCGGAATAAATCGTTTCCCAGGTCGTAATGTTCACGGCCTACGCGTTTGGACTTTTTCTTTGTTTGTTGGTTGAACAATTTGGTGGACAAAATAAAGAGCAGGGTTTTCCAATCCCGTTTTATCTTTTGTTCCAAACGGGCCAGGAGAATTTTATTAAAAAATTCATCTAATGCTTCAACATCCCACCAGCCGTCCATGTACGACTCGCCAATGCCCAGTTCGGTTTCCGTAATCCAACGTTTATACACACGTTCATCCTGAACCTGCACATCCCATGGATTGTTGCCGTTTAGTGTGATGCCCGCCTGATCCAATAGAGACTGAACAACTATTTTAGGATTCATCTTAACCTCCCTCCTTTTCCTTTATATTTATGCAAAATTAATACATTCTGCCGCTAAATGCAAGCATAAATAAGACCGGGGATTTCCGGTAAAAGTAGTACCCGGAAATGTGCAGCGCAGGAACGGAATGTTTACCCGGTAATTTTCGGAAGTAAATTTGCCATTTCAATAGCCGTAACTGCCGCATCAAAACCTTTATTTCCGGCTTTCGTTCCGGCACGTTCAATGGCTTGCTCAATACTGTCGGTGGTCAGGATACCGAAAATAACCGGCATTTCCGTATCCAACGAAACAGAAGCGATGCCTTTGGACACTTCTGCCGAGACATAATCAAAATGCGGCGTTGCACCCCGGATTACGGCACCGAGACAGATTACCGCATCATATTTCCTGCTTTTTGCCATAAGCTTAGCCACGAGGGGAATTTCAAAAGCTCCCGGTGACCAGGTTACTTCAATATTCTCTTCCTTCACTTCGTGCCGCCTTAAAGCATCCAATGCTCCATCGAGGAGCTTGCTTCCGATAAACTCATTAAATCTTCCAACAACAATTCCGAACTTAAAATCACCGCCAATTAATTTTCCTTCTGTTTTTTTCATGATACCTTGTTTAAATATACTTGTGTTTTTATTTGTACTCCATAATATGTGTGAGAACATGCCCCATTTTCTCCGCTTTGGTGGTCATGTAAAATAAATTTCTTTCGTTATGATTCATTTCTATGGGTATGCGTTCCGATATTTCAATTCCATGGCGCTCCAGTTGTTCTATTTTATCCGGATTATTTGTCATAAGTTTGATTTTTTTAATTCCAAGGTAAGCTAACATTTCCGCTCCTGTTTCATATTCTCTAAGGTCAGGGGCAAAACCGAGGGCTTCGTTCGCTTCTACCGTGTCAAGACCTTTTTCCTGCAACTGATAGGCTTTCAGTTTATTTAATAAGCCAATGCCCCGGCCTTCCTGTCGCAGATATATCAATACCCCGCGGCCTTCCTCTGCTATTCGTCGCATGGCTTCATTTAGCTGGTCTCCGCAATCGCACCGGAGAGAACCGAAAACGTCGCCTGTAAGACATTCCGAATGAACCCGTACCAGGCAGGGTTCCGGGTCATTTATATCTCCCATCACCAGGGCAACATGTTCTTTTCCCGTTATTTTATGTTCGAAGCCAATTACTTTAAAAATACCATGTTTGGTGGGTAGTTTGGCTTCCGTAACATAACGGGCTATACTTTCCGTTCTTCTCCGGTATTCAATAAGCGAGGCAATACTTATGAGTTTCAGCTTATGTTTCTCCCTGTATTTGATAAGGTCAGGGAGACGGGCCATACTTCCATCCTCGTTCAAAACCTCACAAATGACCCCGGCGGGCTTTAGCCCGGCAAGTTTGGCCAAATCAACAGCGGCTTCCGTATGCCCGGGCCGGGACAGAACGCCTTCGTCTTTGGCTTGCAGGGGAAATATATGTCCCGGCCGTGAGAAATCATTCGCCGTTGCAGCCGGATTTAAAAGCTGCTGAATGGTAAACGACCGCTCGAAAGCAGAAATACCGGTTTTGGTTTTTTCGGCGTCAACGGAAACGGTAAAGGCGGTTTGATGATGGTCTGAATTATGATTCACCATTTTACCTATTTGCAAAAACCGGAGCCTCTCGCCTGTCATGGGCATACAAATCAATCCTCTCCCGAATTTGGTCATAAAGTTAATGGCTTCGGGACTTACTTTTTCTGCAGCCATCACGAGGTCTCCTTCATTCTCCCGGTTCTCATCATCCACAACAAGAACCATTTTCCCGGCTTTGATGTCTTCCAATCCTTCTTCAACCGTATTGAAATATTCTTTTAAACTCATTTTCTTTATAATTTTCTATGTGATTAAACATGTTATAGAAACCCATTCTCAGATAGAAAGCGCGTGTCAATCTCTCGTTTGGCATTTTGACTTTCCTGTGATTGGGTTAAAAAATTTCTGACATATTTTCCTATCATATCGGTTTCGATATTTACTTTTTCTCCTGTTTTTTTTGTCAATAAAGTTGTCTCCCGGGCCGTATGAGGAATTATGGAAACCTGAAAATTATCACTTCCTGTCTTTGTAATTGTCAGAGAAATCCCATCAACAGCAACAGAGCCTTTATCCACCATTTGGGCGGCAAGGTTTTTTGGTGTTTTGATGGTCATCAGTGTCGCAATTCCGTCTTTCTGTATCCGGGTGATTTCTCCAACGCCATCCACATGTCCCGCAACCAAATGACCGGCTACGCGGTCCGACAGCCGCATGGCCCGTTCCAGATTTACCCGGTTACCGGTTTTCATATCCTTAAAATTAGTATGCTTCACTGTTTCGGCCATAATATCCACCGTAAAACTATCTTTTGTAAGGTTTACCACGGTTAAACAAGCGCCGCTTGTACACACACTGTCGCCCAACCGCAACTCCTCCATAATTTTACTCGCGGCAATGGTGATTTGAAAAGAGACTTCTCCTTTTCGGATAGCCCTAACCTCTCCTGTTTCTTCTATTAATCCTGTAAACATTTTATAAATATGCTTCTATTAATACATCGTTACCAAAGCGCCTACAGTTTACCTGTTTCAATTCGGGCACCTGCGCTATTTCCTTAAAACCGGCTCCTTCGACGGGGGTGATGGCTTCTTTGCCTCCTATAATCTTTGGAGCTATGAAAGCATAAACTTTATCTGCCTGTTGCTGCTGAAACAGGGAAAAGTTCAAGGTGCCTCCTCCTTCAACCAGAACACTGTCGATTCCCTTTTTTCCAATCTCTGCCATAAGAAAAGCCATATCAACATGGCCGTCTTTTTCGGGACAAAGAATAATTTCTATTCCTTTTTGTTGTAAAAATGCTCTTTTCTGTTTGTCGGAACGGGCGGTAACAGCCATCCATGCCGGAGCCACCCGGGTGTCCAATACCGGAGCATTTTCCGGAGTCTTCAATTGGCTGTCCACAATTATCCGGATGGGTTGTTTCGTTTTTTTCGATCTGATTCTGCTGGTAAGAAGAGGGTTGTCTTTTAGAACTGTATTAACGCCAACCATAACGGCCATGTAATCGTTGCGGAGTTGATGGACAAACCTGCGTGAAAGTTCGTTGGTAATCCATTTTGAATCGCCGGTGGAGGTGGCAATTTTACCATCCAGGCTGGCAGCGGTTTTAACGGCAACAAAAGGAATTTGGGTTTGAATAAATTTGAAAAAACGCTCATTCAGTTGCCGGGCTTCTGCTTCCAGCAAGCCAGTTTTGACTTCAATTCCGGCATGACGCAGCAATTCAACACCTCGTCCGGCAACAAGAGGATTGGGGTCAAGGATGGCAACAACGACTTTTTTAAAACCCTGTTTGATAATTTCCGGAGAACAGGCCGGTGTTTTTCCATAATAGGAGCAGGGTTCGAGGCTAACGTAGAGGGTTGCATCCCGAACCGGTTCCACGGCTTTACGCATAGCATTGATTTCGGCATGCGGGCCTCCAAATAGCTCATGCCATCCTTCCCCGATAATTTTTCCATCTTTTACGATGGTCGCCCCAACCATGGGATTCGGCGCTGTAAAACCCCTTCCTTTCTTCGCGAGGTGAAGCGTATGACGCATTATTTTTCGATCAAATCTTACGTCGCTAACTTTATTTTCAGACATAAAAAAAGCCCTCAAATTTTACAAACTTCAGGGCATATCCAACGTGAGGCAATATTCAAAACATACCCGCCAACGCGTGCATATTTTAATACCGGTCTCTTACTCTTCTTTCATCCAGACTTTACTGTCGGTTTTGGAGTTTCACCAAATCAGTCCCGCCTCAGGCGAGAGTCGCGGACTTTTACCGCCGGTCGGGAATTTCACCCTGCCCCGAAGAATAATTATAAACCGGGGGCAAAAGTAATACTTATATTGGAAAACTGTTCGTTAATTTTTCAAAAACTTTTTTGTTTTTTCAGCTCTTTTTGACGATATATTTCTCTGTTCCTTTAATTCTTAGTATTTCGCCAAAATACATCCGGTGTTCATCATGATTTTTGTAGTTTTTCTCAATGGAGGGATCCAGAAAATGACCGGGATTTAAATCCTCCCAATAGATTTTTTTACACTCCAAAATCAGTTCGGCTTCTGCGAAAGCAGGTGATTCTATTGTTTCGGAAGCAATGGGATGAAGCCGGGTTTCGGCAATTTTGTCCCCATCGCGACCGGATTTCTTTCCCAAAAGGGAGAGGTCTTTGTGGTACTCTTTGGGGAAAGTGGAAAGGGTAAAATCGGGGTAGCGGTTCATAAAGCCGAAAGTGTAACGGGTAGGACGTACCACCACCATGACAAAGGGCTTGCGCCACATGATGCCCATCGATCCCCAGGCTACGGTCATGGTGTTGAAATCGCCTTTCTCCAAATCCCCGACCGTCAGCAAAAGCCATTGGTTTTTCCACAATTCATTTATCCTGAGATGGAAATTATAGGGGTTGATTTGCGGTAAATGATTCATGGTGTGGGTCTTAAACAGTGATTAATTTTGCTTCCGACCGAAGGATTTTCGTCAGAGGAACGCCCCAATATTTCACTTCTATTCCCATCTTTTCAAAAGTGCCGGAAACCGATAAGTCGTCTGCACAACTTTTCTTTTGTCTCCATAAGGCCTGATTTTTTAATCTTTCACGGCAATAACCTGTACTACAGCTCCTTTACCAAAATGAAATTTTCCTTCATGTATTATCCTTTCCGTTTCAAGGGCGTGAATAAACCGGAGCCCTTTCAACTCTTTTCTCAGCATTGACAGGTCAACAAGTAGTTCTTTTACGGGTGGTCCGCCGGTTTTAAATTCAAGCTGCTTCGGCGTATAGGCCTCCGCGAGAAATACGCCGCCGGTTTTCAATGCTCTGACAATCTTTGCATAGACGGCCTGTCGCAACACCGGCGGCAGGTGGCAAAAGATGGAAACGATGCCGTCCCACTGTTCCTGTCCCAGGTCAAAATCATTTAAATCGGCAATATGGGTAGTGATGGACACGCCGTTTTTACGGGCCAGCTTCCCGGCTTTTTCGATGGCGACAGACGAGCTGTCCATGGCAGAGACTGTATAGCCCTGTTTGGAAAGAAATACGGCATTGCGACCTTCGCCTTCAGCCAGAAATAGAACTTTTCCTTTAGGAATTTGTTGGAAATTTTCCTTCAAAAACCCGTTAGGTTCGGTACCATAAAGGTAACCTTCCTGTGCATAACGCTCATCCCACGTTGTTTTCATAGCGACAAGTTAATGATAACAGGAAAAGAATGTTTGTTGTCATTTAAAGAATTATTTTTATTCATATTCGTTTCTTTTAAATGGTGTTTTGGCAAAAGTACAGATTCCTGTGAAGCGATGTTGCTTGCTGTAAAAAATTAACAATAAAACCGGTGTCTTTCCAGGCGTGGATGTCTGAAGCGGAGGAATTCCGGTTTTCAGCCAACCCGGAATCGCACCGAAAACCAAAATGGTGAGCAGGGAGAAAAGAAAAGTGTAAGATAACAGAAAGTAACAATGAGATACGGAAAATTCATAAAACGTCTTACCGTTTTTCCCGTCTGCCTTTTCCATGAAAATTGCCTTTTCCGCGGTAAGGACGCCGGATCTTTTTCGGGTTCCATTTGGGACCTTCGCCCAGACCTGCCGGCAATGGAAGTTTCATCACTTCATAGCCGATAAGCTCTTCAATCTGCCGGAAACTCATCATATCTCTTTCATTAATCAGCGTGATGGCCAGGCCGGAGGAAGCGGCACGGGCTGTGCGTCCCACACGATGTACATAATCTTCGGCGTCGCCCGGCACATCGTAATTAATGACAATGTCGATATCTTTGATGTCAATACCGCGGCTCAGCACGTCGGTAGCCACCAGCACCCGTGTGTGTTTTGAACGGAAATCGCGTAACACCTCTTCACGTTTGCTTTGTTCCAGATCGGAAGATATACCCCGTACCTCAGAACCATGTCCATGCAAACCACGGACAATATCACTTACCTTTTTCTTTGTAGAGCTAAAAATCAACACGCTTTTTACATCCGGTTTGTCGGTAATTAAATCATTGATTAACGGCGTTTTCTGGCTTTCACGGGTGAGATAAGCTGCCTGTAAAACACCTTCTGCCGGTTTGGAAAGGCCAATGAATATCTCCACCGGATTTTTTAGTGTTTTGGCAGCGAGTTGCTTTATTTTTGGCGGCATGGTAGCGCTGAACATCAGTGTTTGCCGCTCTTTGGGCAAATACGTAATTATTTTTTGAATGTCCTCGTAAAAGCCCATATCCAGCATACGGTCAGCTTCATCAAGGATGAGATAGCGCAGGTGCTCAAACTTCACATAACCCATGTTTAGATGCGAGATAAGTTTCCCCGGCGTTGCTACAATAATTTCCGTTCCGGAGGTGAGCGCTCTCTTCTGCTGGTCCCATTCCGAGCCACTGCCGCCTCCATAAATAGCAATGGATTCCACCGGTGTGAAATAGGAAAACCCTTGTATCTGCTGGTCAATTTGCAGTGCCAGTTCACGTGTCGGCACAATCACCAGCACTTTGGTTTCATGCCGGTGGTCGTTGGCCAGCTCATTCAAAACAGGCAAAATAAAAGCGGCTGTTTTTCCTGTTCCGGTTTGCGCGCTGGCAATCAGGTCTTTATGCTCCATAATCGCCGGAATAGCCTTTTCCTGAATTGGCGTTGCCTCCTCATATCCCATAAAAGAAATGGCTTCCAGCAGGGTATCAGATAATTTTAATTCTTGAAATTTCATGAAAATTCTATCGTATTATTTGGGATTTTTCGCCCGCAAAGATACGAAACTATTGCTACTGTATGATTTATTCGCGACAGCAGGTTGATACGTTTTTTACCATTCGATAGATTCTTTCCCCATCCCCGTTTTGAGCGTCCACGTTCAGAGTTTTGTTTATTCGGTCTTGCCCGCGCTACCCCCAACCTCTAAAGGGGAGCCCGCCTTACGTTTTCCCATTTGCCAAATGTTTACTTTTGCAACATGAGTACAAACATGGACATATCCGGTCACGGCGACCTTTGGAATCCGGAAGAGTTTCCGCTCGTCATTGCCGGGCCGTGCAGCGCCGAAAGCGAAAAGCAGATGCTACGGACTGCCCATCAACTTGCTGAGATTCCCGAAGTAAAAGTCTTTCGTTCAGGTCTGTGGAAACCGCGTACCCGGCCGGGAGCATTTGAAGGCGTAGGAGAAAAAGGATTACAGTGGCTGGAAAAAGTAAAAGCCGAAACCGGGTTGATGACCACCGTGGAAGTGGCCCGTCCGGAACATGTGGAACTTGCACTGAAACACGGTGTGGATATCCTGTGGCTCGGCGCCCGCACGGTTGTAAACCCGTTTGTGGTTCAGGAGCTGGCTGAAGCCATGAAAGGCGTGCCCGTTACGGTCATGGTGAAAAATCCCATCATTCCCGATCTGAAACTGTGGCTCGGCGCGCTGGAACGGGTTTATGCCGCTGGCATTACACGGTTGCTTGCTGTTCACCGCGGCTTTCATTATTTCGAGAATTCGCCTTTCCGCAATGCGCCCATGTGGGAGATACCCATCGAACTCAAAAGGCTGGCGCCGGAACTTCCCATTATTGTTGACCCCAGTCATATTTGCGGTCGCCGCAACCTGTTACAGGATATTTCCCAAAAAGCCGTTGACCTCGAAATGGACGGCCTCATGCTCGAAGTCCACGAAAATCCAAAGGCTGCTCTTACCGATGCGACACAACAAATTACGCCTGAGACCCTGCATGTTTTGCTGCAAAACCTGATTCTGAGAAAACGTACCGGAAATCCCGATTTTGAAAGCCGGCTGGAATCCCTGCGCACCGAAATTGACAAATTAGATGGAGAATTGCTTCAGATTCTTGCTAAAAGACTGGAAATTATTGATGAAATAGGTGATTACAAACGCGACAACAACATCACCATTCTGCAAATGAAACGCTGGGCAGGCATTATCACTGACCGGCTTTCCATTGGCACCAATCTGGGATTGGATGAAACGTTTCTGAGAAAAATCCTGAATCTGATTCACAAGGAATCTATCCAGCGCCAGACCAACATCTTTAATAAGTCATAACCGGCTCCAAAGCCGCTTACCCTGTTCACGGGTAAAAGCAAGGATTTCTTCCTCATTAACCTTTTGCAGTTTCCGGTCTTTCACAATGATTTCCCCATCGGAAATAACGTGTTTCACATGCGATGCCCTCAGCCCGAAAAGAAAATGCCCGGGAAAATTATCTGCATTCATCTCCGTTGGTGCATCATAATCGAGAACCACAATATTGTTTTCGCCATCACCTTGAAAATGATTCTTGCTCAGATAATTATGCACGTTTCTAAAACGCCGGTAAGCTTCCTGAAAATCAATATCATCAAAATGCTGTCCGGCAAAATAGGCGGCCTGTGCACTGCGCAGCATGTCGCTGTGCATACCGTCGGTACCGAGCATCAGTCGATCGCCCAGCCCTTCCGAACGGAAAAACCCCACGTTGTTATTCAAATTGCTCTCCGTGTTTTGTACCACCCAGGCTTTGCCGTTTTTTATCAGCGCCCGTTCGTTTTCATCCACATGCAGGCAGTGTCCGAGAATGGTTTTCTCCGTGTCAAGCGCACCAAAATCATGCAGTCTTTCCACCACGCGTTTTCCGTATTTCTCCAGACTGTCATTCTCATCATACGGATCTTCCGCCACATGGATATGAAATCCCGATTGATATTTTTCCATCAGGCCGGCAGCTTGTTTCATGGTTTCGTCGCCCACCGTAAAAGAAGCATGCAGCCCGATTAGTCCCTGATGGTTTTCAAGCCAGGCGGCTGTTTCATCCAATCCCTGCCGTGCTTTGTCCGGCCCGTCGCGGTCGGTTATTTCGTAGCAAAGCAAATGACTCACGCCCACTTTTTCAAAAGCTTTGGCCATAATCTCCAACGAACCTTCAATAAAATTTGGCGAAGCATGATGGTCAATCACAAAGGATGAACCCGCTTTGGCGCAAGCCATAGCCGTCGCCAGCGCACCGGCTTCTACCATGTCCTTGTCCAGCGCTTTGTCCAGTGTCCACCAGATGTATTTCAGTATTTCATAAAAATTATGCGGCGTGTGGCGGGGCGCCGGCATGCCGCGCGACAGTGCCGAATAAGCATGATGATGACCCACAGCAAACGCTTTGGTAACAAACCCGCCATGGGCATCCAAAACTTCCTCCCCTGCGGGAAATTTCTCCGGCGCATCCAAAAAATGAATTTTTCCCTCTTTCCCGTCTTCTATCAACAAATGCGTTTTTGTAAAAGAGAGCGTTTTCCAGTCGATATAATGGGCGTCTTTTAAAATAAGTGTCATCTACACGATTTTTTTAAGCGTTAAAATTAATCATTCATCCCTAAAAAGGACGGTGCTTTTATAAATTCTTCGGGAGAACAAATTGTTATTAAAGTTTGTAATTTGAAATAAAGTAATCAATGTATTCCGGAATTTTGGTGCCAAGATAATAAGGCAGGTTCATAAGTAAAAAAGGCATGCCCCCTGGAGTTTTGGTTCTTTCAACAGAAAATCTGCCGGCATACATACGCACGGCATAGGGATGTGGTGCTTGCTCAACAAATCGATGCAGCGACTTTAACGTCCCCGTTTTCCCCGATTTTACCTCAATGGGAATGACTTTATCCCCATAAGAAAAAACCAAGTCGACTTCTGCGGAAGATTGTTTTTTTTCTCTTACCCAGAAATTAGGTTTTTTGTCGTTCATTGTATTGAGTGAAATCAGCTCCTGGGTGATGATATGAGCCACCAAATTTCCTTTGTATATCGGACTTAAATCATTTACGGGTAGCATATCCATTTGTATTCCATTGATGTAATTCAATATTCCGGTATCAAGAAATTGTAATCGCGGCGACTTCCTCAGGTCGGTAATTACCGGAACTTCCACATCTGTTGTGGGATAAATCAACCGTATTATCTTCGCCTGATCCAAACATTGAAAAGCTTCACTCACCTCTCGTGAGCGATAGTTAGACCTTCCAAAATTCTGAAATTTAATTCGTTTGTCAAGATGTAAATGTGCCGTTGAAATAATGTGTTTAATCACTTTCCGCTCCGTATCATTCGCAGCGTATTTTTCGACATCATTTTGATATGTACCCCAAATACTTTCATAAATCTTAGGCAAATCTGCAATATTTTCATTTTTCAGGTATGTACTCAAAACCTCCGGCATCCCACCAATGATGGCATAGCGGTTAAACATCCCGAGTAATCCGGAATGAGCAAATGGCTTTATGGGTATATTATTCAATTGTTTTAAAAATTCAGTACGATGAAAAGCTTCAAGATATTCCACAAAATTTAAAGGATGCATGTATAAATATTCAACCCTGCCCACAGGAAAACTTTTTACCTTTTTCATGGCAAATTCCAATAACGAACCTGCTGCAATCACATGTAACCCTGGAAAATCCTCATAAAAATACCGAAGTAATTGTATAGCTCTTGGTGATTCCTGAATTTCATCAAGAAATAATAATGTCTCATCAATTTCCTTTGTGGTAATGTTGTATTTCAAAAAAAGTGATTCGAGAATGATTTTCACGTTACCATACTCATCAAAATAAAAACGGTCTTCCGGTTTCTCAAGATTAAGGAATATATAGTGTTTGTAATTATTACGGGCAAACTGTTCAACAAATGTTGTTTTCCCAACTTGTCGTGCACCCCGCAAAAGAAGCGGTTTACGATCGTTTCTTTGCTTCCATTCTTTCAGATAATCGGATATCTGCCGTTTAAAAGTAAGCATAATATTTATCGTTTTGTAACAAAGTCAGGGCAAATATACGAAACATTTGTAACAAAGTCAGGGTGATTTTGTTCATTTCTTGTAACAAAGTCAGGGCAACCTGATTTTTTCCGATGGTTACTTCCGTCTCATGGGCAGTTTTGTTCTGCGGATGCCATCGTAAGCAAACAGCGCGTTGGCTACCGCTCCGGCCGTGGGAACCAGTCCGATTTCGCCGATGCCTTTGGCCCCGTAAGGGCCAACCGGATCTTTTACCTCCACGCCAATGACTTTAATGTCGGGCGTTTCGTGGGCACGCAGAATTTTCAAATCACGCATGCGGTCGCTTACAAGATAGCCATCTTTCATGGGCAGGTCTTCCGTCAGTGCATAACCCAGCCCCATGTGCACGGCCCCCTGGATCTGTCCTTCAAAAAGCATGGGATTCATAATTTTTCCGGCATCGTGTGCTGCCACAAATTTTTTGATATTGCCCTTTTCGTTCAAAATACAAAGCTGAGCGGCATAACCGTAGGAATAATGCGTGATTTGTTCTTTCACATCGCTGCCGGGTTTGGTGGTCCAGTCGCAGACAAATTTCCCGCTGTAAACCTTTCCGGTCAGATCGGCCAGCGATTTGGTTTCCAAATCTTTTTTCAATCCTTTGGCGGCTTCTATCACCGCCAGTCCGACCAGCGCCGTTGCCCGCGAAGCTGTCGTCATGCCTGTTTTTATCTGTGCATCGGTATCTACCACTACTTCAATGATATCCGGGTCAAGACCGGTCTCCTCACACAACGTTTGTAAAGCCATGTTGTGCACCCCCTGTCCCATTTCGGTCCAGCCGTGATGAAGGCGTACTTTTTTCTCCGAAAGGATTTCAATCTTCACCGTGGAGTCGTCCACCATGCCGTTGCCGACACCGGAATTTTTAATCCCGCAGGCCAGTCCTGCATATTTGGCTTTGTAAAACTCCTCTTTCACCGCATCGAGGCAGGCACGAATGCCTACGCCCTGCAAACGTTGACCGGTGCTGGTGGTGAGGCCGTCCACGAGAGCATTGTCATAGCGAAACTGCCAGCGGTCAAAGCCTCCCTGCTCGCAAATGTCATCAACACAACTCTCCAGCGCAAAAGTTACCTGGTTGGCGCCGAAGCCACGCATGGCACCGCTGGGAATGTTGTTGGTGTAAACGGTTTTGGCTTCAATGTCGATATTTGGGATAAAATAACCTCCCGAAGCATGACCCGCCACTCGCTCCAGCACTTTGTCACCCACCGAAGCATAAGCACCCGTGTCGCCAACGGCACGAAGCTTCAGTACCAGCAGTTTCCCGTTTTCATCAGCAGCTACTTCCATATCCATGAAAACCGGATGCCGCTTGGGGTGCAGACGAATAGACTCTTCACGTGTAAGCGTCAGTTTCACCGGCTTTTGCATCAGAAAAGAGAATATGCTGGTTTGTCCCTGAATACTCAAATCTTCTTTCCCGCCAAAACCACCACCATTAGGCACAAGAATCACCCGCACCTGTTCTTCGGACAATCCCAAAATCTGTGCTACCTGCCGCCGGTCTTCGTAAACACCCTGACCCTGGCTGTAAAATTTTATCCCATCGCCATCAGGCATGGCTATGGCTGCTTCTTTTTCAAGAAAAGCATGTTCGACACGCTGGGTTTCAAAATGTCCTTTGGAAATATATTTGGCATTTTTCAGCTTTTCTTCCGGATTCCCGATACGAAAACGTGTTGAATTGAAATGGTTAGGTCTTTCCGCATGAATGGGGGGGGCATCGATGGCTTTAAAAACATCCGTAACCGGTTCGTGTACTTCATATTGCACCTTGATAAGGCTTATGGCTTTGCGGGCAATGTCATCCGACCCGGCCACCACACCGGCCACCACATCTCCGATATAATGCGTCATTTCACCTTCGCCTACCAGAACCGGCCAGTCGGAAATAATCAACCCGATTTTATGTTGTCCGGGGATATCTTTAGCCGTAAAAACCCGGTGAACACCGGGTAGTTTTTCCGCACGGGAGACATCGATTTTTAATACTCTCGCCGACGGATAATCGCTAAATTTCAATGCAGCATACAGCATATCGTCAAAAAAGTAATCATCCACAAAATTGCGTTCGCCGAGGGCCGTTTCGTAAGCTCTGTATTTGGGTTGCGAAACACCAATTTTTCCGGAAGTTTTGGTAATTTCCAGGTGTTTATGCTCATGCAACGCTTCCCCCGCATACAAGATGGCTTCTTCAATTTTCTTGTAACCCGTACAGCGGCACAAATGCGGTTTGATGGTTTTGCGCACCTCTTCGAGGGTCGGATTTGGATTTTTCTCTAACAGCACCTTGGTACGGCTGATAAAACCGGGGGTACAAAACCCGCATTGCACGGCGCCGTTGTTGACAAAAGCTTTGGCAATGGTATCTTTTACATATTCGGGAAATCCTTCGGGCGTAAAAATAACCGCATCCTGCAATGTTCCCATTTTCTGAACACACGAAAGTATGGCTTTGCCGTTGATATCGACCGTGCAGGCCCCGCAGGCAGCCTGACCCGAGCAGCCATCTTTCACGGAGGTGAGATGCTTATCATTGCGCAGGTATTTTAAAAGTGTCAGGTTGGGGTCTCCCGCAAACACCTGTTTCTCTCCGTTTAAAATAAAAGTAATCATCCTAATAAATTTTTGAGTTCGCTAAGCCGGGGTTTAATGGCGGCAGGCATTTTCAAATGGTCACTTGCTGTTTTGATGTCTTTCAGGCCACTGCCGGTGAGCAGTACCACATTTTTGGTGCCGGCGGGTAATTTCTCACTGTTTTTATAAGCAAGGAAGCCTGCAAAAGCCGTTGCAGCAGCAGGTTCCGAAAAGATACCAGTGTTCTTTGCCAGCACGGAAGAAGCTTCAAGAATCTGTTCGTCGGAAACGGTGAGCGGTTCTCCGCTATATTTTTTAAGAAATCCGCGTGTCATGTAAAAGTTTCGGGGAATGTCCACGGATATGGAGTCGGCAAGCGTGTGGCTGAGATGAATCTCAAAATCGTCATTGTTCAGGTTTCGCACGAGATTATCACTACCTTCGGACTGAACAGCTACAATTACAGGCATTTTATCAATGATTCCGAGCTTTAGCAAATCTTCAAAACCTTTGTAAACACCGGAGATAATCACACCATCGCCCACAGGAACGAAAATCCGGTCGGGAATTTGCTCCCGCAACTGGTCGAAAAGTTCAAAAGAAACGGTTTTCTTCCCTTCGATGGTGAGTGGGTTGAAAGCCGTGTTGCGGTTATACCAACCGTAAGCTTCGGTAGCTTTCACACTCAGGTCGAAAGCATCGTCATAGGTGCCTCTCACGGGAACAATTTGCGCGCCATACATGATAATCTGTGTAATTTTGGCCAGCGGCGCGCTTTCGGGAACGAGGATAATGGCTTTCTGATGCTGCGAGGCACAGATCCCGGCCAGCGAAGAGCCGGCATTTCCGGTGGAGGCCGCTACAATAGTTTGTAAACCATGCTCTTTGGCATAAGCCGAAACAATGTAAGAAGCCCTGTCTTTAAACGAAAAAGTCGGGTTTTGGGAGTCATCTTTCAGATAAAGGTTACAGGACAACGTTTCTTTTTCCAGAGTCTCAATTTTGTACAACGGTGTTTTCCCCACTTTTAACGGTGGCAGACTCTCCCGGCTTTCAACGGGAAGTAGTTCCAGAAATTCATTCTTTTTCAACCGGGCAAAATCCAATCCTTTTACCCGCAAGGAGTCATAATGATACATGGTTTTCAAAACACCTTTCGGCGGCAACTCGGGCGTATTAGCAGCCGCACATTCCGGGCAGAGGTATTTAACGCCATCGGCAGCATATTGTTTACCACAATCGCTGCACCGGTAATAGTATTTATCGTTTTTGGACATAATCATTAAAACAAGATACCCGGACACAATTTGTTTTACACAAAATCATGAAATTTGTGCAAAGTGTAAAATTAAGAATTATCTGTATTGGGAAGAAAATTGAAATTCATGTTGCCTGAGTTCTGTTTAAATACAACGGAAACTTCTCTATTTTTACATTTTAAAAACGAACCTTATGTATCATCCCCCGGATTATTACGAAATTGATGCGTTGCTGACGGACGAACACAGAATGATACGTACGGCGGTGCGCGAGTGGGTAAACCGGAATGTCAAACCAATTGTTGAAGACTATGCACAGCAACACAAACCGTTGCCGGTAGAGCTGATGCGCCAAATGGGAGAACCTGGAGCGCTGGGGCCGGGCGATGGAGACACATGCC
>BTTE01000038.1:0-25879 GCA_036244975.1 bacterium
TTAGGTTTGGGAAATGCAAAAACTTCAAAACTTCTTAAAAACAAGGGATGGAACAATTTGAAATAATATTTTACAACAATAATACTATTCGATTAAAAATTAATAACATATGAAGGTATACAAAACAAGTGAGATTAGGAATGTAGCGCTTATTGGCGGTGCCAAATCAGGAAAAACGACCCTGGCCGAAGCTATGTTACAGGAAGGAAACGTAATCAACAGGAAAGGTACCATAGAAGACAAAAATATGGTTTCCGACTATAAAACCATAGAACAGGAGAGAGAACATTCGGTTCACTCCTCCCTGCTTCACTCCCTGTACGATAATAAAAAGATTAACCTGATTGATGTGCCCGGCTTTGCCGACTATGTGGGTGAAACCATTGCCGCATTGAACGTTGCCGATACGGCTTTTCTGCTGATTAACACCCAGTCGGGAGTAGAAGCTACTACCGAAACAGCCTGGAGGCAAACAGTTGCTGCCAACAGTCCGGTTGTTTTTGTTATGAACCAGATGGACCACCATGCCTCCAATTTTGATGATGCCGTAAATTCGGTAAAAGATTATTTTGGCGACAAAGCCACCATTGTCCAGTATCCTGTAAACGCAGGCGAAAATTTTGATACAATTATCGATCTGGTATTAATGAAACAGTTGAAGTACAAAATCGGCGGCGGCGAAGCTGAAATTTCAGATATACCGGACAGCGAGAGGACCAAAGCCGAAGATTTGCATTTAAAACTTATCGAAAATGCTGCCGAAGGGGATGAGGCCCTCATGGAAAAATATTTTGAGAACGACACACTGACCATCGAAGAAATGCGCGAAGGGCTGCGTCTGGGGCTTATCACACGGGCTATTTTCCCGGTCATGGTCTCTTCAGCCAAACAGAGTATCGGTGTAAGCCGGCTGCTCGACTTTATCAGCAAATCGTGCCCCTCACCTGAGGATATGCCGGGCAGAAAAACAACTGACGGAACAGAATTTCATTACGGTGCTGATGACCCGGCTGCCCTGTTTATCTTTAAAACCTCCATTGAACAACATCTTGGCGAAGTTTCCTTTTTTAAAGTATATGGCGGAGAGATTTCCGAAGGCATGGACCTGATCAATCCCCGCACCGGAAACAAGGAACGGATTACCCAGTTGTTTATCCTCAATGGGAAAAACCGCGATAAAGTGGGAAAAGTAGAAGCCGGAGACATCGCCACGACCATTAAGCTGAAAGATGTTCAAACAGGCGACTCGTTACTTGACCCTAAAAAAGCAGATGCCGGTTTTGAACCTTTCACCCTGCCCAATCCGTTATATACCGTAGCCATTAAAGCTGTCAATTCGGCGGATGATGAAAAGCTGGGGGCCTTACTTAACGAAATGCATAAAACCGACCCCAGCCTTGGTATTGAGTTCTCACGTGAGCTGAAACAGCTTCTCGTAAAAAGTCAGGGTGAGTTTCATGTGAATACCGTAAAATGGTATCTCACCAAGGCCAACGGCTTGGAAGTGGAAATTTTTATTCCGAAAGTCCCTTATCGCGAAACCATTACCAAAATTGCCGATGCCAGTTACAGACACAAAAAACAATCAGGTGGATCAGGACAGTTCGGTGAAGTGTACATGCGCATTCAGCCTTATGTGGAGGGTTATAAAAAGCCAACCGATTTTCCGGTTCGGGGCACCGAAGAACATGATCTTCCCTGGGGTGGTAAACTTATTTTCAACAATTGTGTTGTCGGAGGCGCCATTGATGCCCGTTTTATGCCGGCTATTATGAAAGGAATCATGGAACGTATGACCGAAGGGCCTCTTACAGGCTCGTATGCCCGCGATATCATCGTGTATGTTTACGATGGCAAGATGCATCCGGTCGATTCCAATGAAATTTCTTTCAAACTGGCCGGAAGAAATGCTTTTAGCATGGCTTTTAAAGACGCCTCTCCAAAAATCATGGAACCTGTTTACGACGTGGAGATTATTGTTCCGGAAGACATGATGGGCGCTGTGATGACTGACCTGCAAGGTCGTCGCGGAATGATCATGGGCATGGGCAGCAAAGGTAAAAACCAGGTTATCCGTGCCAAAGTACCGGGTGCCGAAATGTCCAGATACGCTACTACACTTAGTTCCATCACTTCGGGAAGAGGTGTTTTTTCTATGACATTTGACCAATATCAGCAGGTTCCGGCTGATGTTCAGGAAAAGCTGCTGAAAGAATACGAAGCCTCACAAAACGAGGAAGATTAACCTGGAAAATACATGCATTTTCCAGGTTAAGATTGGATTCAAAGCACAGAACGTGTTAACACTACGGTTTGTGCCGGAAGACGTGCCGTTTGCGTGAATGGTGAATAATGAACAGACATTGTCCCAATGGCTTGCAAAGAAATTTTGTGTTTTCTTAAGGGCTAACGTTGCAGATAGCCACAGTTTGTACGGATTATTTCTATAAAACGCTCTAACTTCCGGCCAGTCTTAACCTTCCGGATAATCTTCAAACAAAAGAAAAATTCAAATTAATACTTCAGCAATTTACGGCTAAAGCTATGTCCGTTGGATTCCGTAAAGCGCAGGATGTAAAGCCCTTTGAGCAGGCTGCTCACATCTATGGTTCGGTGTGAATGTCCTTTGGAAACGGAAAATTTCCGTTGCATAACCTTCTGGCCCAGCAGCGAGAAAACTTCCACTTTCAATGAAGTTATTTTGGCAGCATCCACCTTGAAATTCAGTACATTGTTCACCGGATTAGTGAAATCCAACTGATCAATATCAGAATACATCTGCGGAACGCCAACAGGCTGGGTTACGGTAACTTTCAGGGTAACCGGAAGATGGTCGGAATTATTATAAAGCGCATTCAGCACGTTTGCCGGTACGGATGTATTGGCAGGCGGAGTATGAAGAAGGGATTCATTAAAATGTTTGCCATCTTGTCCTACCACATGAAAACTACCCGGAACATATTTTACGTTTTTATTCCCTGATTTTACATTATTGGAAATCAAAATAAAATCGAAGCGGTCGTCCAGCCCGCCGGTGGAGAAACATCCATTACTGTAAGTGTGGGTACTTTGCGTCTGGTACATGGCATAAGTCGAATCGTTGTGCCAATCGCCCACCTCGTTTACCGGATCGTTAAACCGGATGGCTGTATCTTTGTAGTTTATAAACACCTGAAAAGCAGGCTCAGTATCCGTATAAACATTAAAGTCGCCCATCATTAAATAATTTTCATTAGGATGGTGTGTGGCGATGTAAGCCATGGTGTTTCTGGCCATAATATTCCGCTTATCCTGATTTGTGGTGCTTCCGCCGGAATCACGTCCGGCTTTCAGATGCGCTACCACACTATAGATAAAAGTGGTATCTCCCTGATTCAGATTGGCTGACTTATAATACAGTTTATAAATATCAATATCGCGAATATCAGTTTGGGCAATGGTGTGTCCGGCTTCTCCGAGTTTGTTTTTGTTGTAATAAAGTACGTTCATGGTGTACTGATACCCATTCGACAGCGTATCGGAAGCTTTGGCATAATAATCCACGCCATCAGTATTCAGGCCTTTGTTCAGCAGATAATCGTGGTAAGAGCGTTTTGTTGCCATTTCGTTTACCGAGATAATATCCGGTTTGACATAATGCACAATAATAGCGTCATATCCGGTTTTACGGGCTACGTTGTTGATACTTGAAGGACAATAACTGGGGAAGTTTCCGTAATTCAAAAGATTGTATTGCAAAAAAGTGAGGGTATCCTGTGCCTTGGCGGTGAGGGTTCCGAGAATAATAAATAACCAAAGTAGCAATTTTTTCATAGATCGAAAATTTCTGCAAAATTAAGGAATACACAGGAATTCAGATTGGTAATTTCCGTAAAACCAACAATTTTAAAGAAGCTTTAAGATTCTTTCACACACATAAAAAAGCCGAAACGATAAAATCAATGCTCTGCTTCCATTTTCACAGCGGCTTTCCGCTTTTTATAATATCGTGCCCCCGCATACTGCCCCAAAAAGAAGGCCCCCACCAAAAAAGGATAGGTATAAAGCTGGAAACCGAGTTTAAAATGGAAACGAAGAAAAATAATCAAAGGGATGGGTAAATGTACCGCAAGAAACCACCGCCACGAAAATTTTTTCACCGAGGCCCGCCAGTAACCCCAGGGTATGTTAAAGAAAAAAGTAATCAGTGTAACTATTCCGAGGTTAATATATGTTTGCATAAAGATATTTTTAAGACGGCAAAATTAATGAGAAATGTTCTAAATAATTATTTTTAAAGCAAATTTAACGCTCTTTCCGTCCGAAAAGCCGGAAACGGGGTAGTAACCAAATCAAGGTAATAATACCCGGAATTTTATCCAAAATATCTCTGTGTTTGCGGGTTGGAACATTAAAGCTAATGGACAATAAAGTTGCCATGAATCCGAATCCGGTGATTCAGTTTCTGAATAAACCGGTAAAATTCCCACGCCGGCTTGTTTACCGATTATTTACTTTTGCAGTATGATAATCGTTGATGATACGCTCATTTCGGAAGACCTGAAAAACATTTATTTTTCTTGTAACCTGTCACAATGCAAAGGTAATTGCTGTGTGGAAGGTGATGCCGGTGCCCCGTTGGAAGAAGAGGAGATTGCCATTTTGGAAGACGGCCTCAACGAGATAAAACCTTACATGGCAAAAGCCGGCCTCGAAGTGGTGGAGACGACCGGCATTTTCGATTACGATGTGGATGGCGGGTATGTTACCCCTTTGGTGAGTGACCGCGAATGTGCTTTTGTCCGGTTTGAAAACGGCATCAGCTATTGTGCCATTGAAAAAGCCTGGTTAGAAGGGAAGATAAATTTCCAAAAGCCCGTCTCATGCCACCTTTATCCGGTCAGGTTGTCAAAACTGACCCGCCACACGGCGATTAACTACGACCATTGGGACATTTGCAAAACCGCCCTGCTAAAAGGGAGACAAGACAGTATGCCGCTTTACAAATATCTGAAAACCCCGTTAATCAGGAAGTTTGGAGAAAAATGGTATCAAAAGCTGGAGCAAGTCATCGAAAACGACTGCTCCCAATAATGTCTTTGCTCCATCAGGCGTTGCCACCTGCGTTACTCTGCACCATGGCTTCCAGCTCTTTATCGATGTGGAACATCCCCGCTTTGTCTTTCCCGACAAGTTTTATTTTATCGAGAATGGTACGCATCGTGTTCTCTTCTTCCAGCTGCTCAGCGATGTACCACTGAAGGAAATTACCGGAGGTATAATCTTTTTCCACTACTGTCAGGCCGTAAAGCTCGTTAATGGATGTGGTAACAAACTCCTCGTGGGCCAAAACCTGTGTAAAAACATCTTCGAGAGTGTTAAATTCAGCTTTAGGCGCTTCCAGCTTGTACAAAGCTGCTTTCCCACCGCGCTCGTTGACGTAATGAATTATTTTCATTTGATGCATCCGCTCTTCATTGGCGTGGTTGTATAAAAAGGTGGCAGCACCGGGATAACCATTCACTTCACACCAGATAGCCATGGCAAGGTATAAACGAGCCGAGAACTCCTCTTTCCGGGCTTGCTCGTTAAGTGTCGTTTCTACATTTTTGTTTATCATGATTCTGAGTTTTTAATTTTACAGCAAAAGTAATGAATTCGGGGAAAGGGGACAGCCAATATTTTGAAGTACCAACATTAATTCATGACTTTGTAAATCTGCCTTTAGCGGATTTTTAGCGAATGATAAATCTTTTGAAATCAAACAAATATTCTTTTTCAGTATCTTAAAATATCATTTAGTCCGGAAAAGGAAGGATGCAAAGAACTCAAAAAAAATTGCCCCGTTAGAGGCAATTTTTTTAAGCAAGGGATAGCCGTTTATAGAGTTTTGTTAGCTTATGGGGGTTTTCAAATTTTATCAATTTAACTTTTTTCCCTTTCTCCTGACATATCGGGCAATGCTTCAGTTTGACAGGGTAAATGTATTCGCACTCCTCACAATAATAATAATGAATTCTCACCGCTTTGTGCTTCACTTTAAACAAAAGGAACAATCCGTAAAGGGGCGTAAGAAAGAGGCTTAGTAAGAATATCTTCAGCCCTTCGCTGTGCCACTCAATGCCTATGACGGTCACTAGAAACGTAATAATTAAATAAATTCCAATGGCTATAATGAGCATAACTTTTTTATTTCGTTACCCACCCTATGCAATTATTGTGCACAATTTTACAACAGGCTATTACACAACTATTTGTAATTGCAGTAATGACTTTAATAAGAAATTTTTTGGCTGTATTCAGAGAGCAACTTTCCGATTTCGGAAGGTTCTTTCCTCTGTTAGACATAATGGTCGTAATTGTTTTCATCTTTTGTCCGGCGCCGGCTTTCGGCGTTGGCCAGCACTTGCAACTTTTGTACGTCGGTTATTGTGAAATATGCAGGACAGACAAACCCTTGTTCACCGAGCCAAACCAAATATCTCCGTTATCGGCTTTCAGTATGGCGGTGGTCCAGTTAGCCGCCAGCCCGTTGGCGGTAGTGTAAGTTTTTATGGAGGAACTATTGTAACGTGAAACGCCAAACTGTGTTCCGAACCACATAGTGCCGTTGTCATCTTCTGCCATGGATTCAATCTGGTTATAAATCAGCCCATCTTTTGTGGTAAGGCTCATTTGATTACCGGAGCTGTCGTAGCGAAGGACACCGGCCATAGTTCCAAACCAGACATCATTTTGCGTATCTTCAAAAACCACAAAAATGTAATTAGCCAACGCTTTTTGTGAAAGATAGGTTGTCCACACACCGTTATAAAACTCCGAAACTCCGTATTCCGTTCCAAACCATTTGTGTTGAAGCTTGTCCACCATTACCGACCGCACATAATTATTTACCAGTGATTTACCACCCGTTTTTTCATAATAGGTCCACTTTTGGCCATCAAAGGCAGAGACCCCCTTTCCGGTACCTATCCAAATAGTATTTTGATTGTCAACAGCAATAGAATAGACATTGTTTGAGATTAATCCGTTTTTGGTGGTAAAATTGGTAAAGTGTTGTCCATCAAATTTTGAAACACCATAAGATGTCCCTAACCATACATTTCCCGATTTATCCACAGCGATGGCCGTAATATCATGGTAAATCAATCCGCTGTTCTCCTGCCAGTTTGTAAAACTTTTTCCATCGAATTTAGAAAAGCCATATTTCGTTCCAATCCAGATGTTTCCTTTGGCATCCTTTGTCAGGCAGGTTATTTCATTGTTAATCAGCCCGGAATTAGAAGAAGAGTAATAAATCCATTTTTCAGAAGGCCCGGGACCAGGATTTTTGTTGCACGAAACGACAGCCAAAAGCATCACCGCCAACAGGATAACCAAACTAAAACCAATATGGTTCAGCCTATTTTTCATGCTCTAACTCTTTCAGGTTAAGCTTAATCTGCGAAACCACCATGTCGATGGCTACCTTGTTATTTCCTCCCTGCGGAATAATTACATCAGCAAAAAGTTTGGTGGGCTCAATAAATTGCTGGTGCATGGGTTTCACGAAAGTGGAATAGTGCGTCAGCGCATCATCATAATTTCTGCCCCTTTCCTGAATGTCACGACGGATAATTCGCATCAGGCGGTCATCACTGTCGGTAGAGACAAACAGCTTGACATCAAGTAGTTTCCGAAGTTTGGAATTGGTCAGAATCAGGATTCCCTCTACAATGATGACCTCTCTTGGTTTTATTTTCTGCGTCTCTTTTGCACGGGCACAGGCTACGTAAGAATAGATGGGCATTTCAATATTCTTACCCTGCTGCAACTGTTGAATATGTTTAATCAGAAACGGCCATTCAATGGAATTGGGATGATCAAAATTAATCTTCATTTTTTCTTCAAGACTCAAATCGCCGTTATCGTAATAATAGGCATCCTGCGACACCACCGCTACGGAGTCTTTGGGCAAAGCCTCAACAATTTTATTTACCACCGTGGTCTTTCCCGAGCCACTACCGCCTGCAATACCAATTATTAACATAAATTGTTGTTTTTGTTAATGAAGTTGTTGAAAGTTAAATGGGATTTTCAACAATTTCAATTCAAAAATATAAAAATTAAACCAGTTTTTTGCAAAAAAGATAAAAAGCCGGGAGCAATTAACCTTTTTCGATTTTGTTTTCACAAAATTCCGTGAGTACGCCGAAAGTGGATTTAGGATGTAAAAATCCGATATCCAACCCTTCTGCTCCCTTGCGCGGCTTGTGGTCGATAAGCCTGACACCTTTGTTTTCAACCTCTTCGAGCGCATGCTCAATATTTTTCACGGCAAAAGCCAAATGATGAATGCCCTCGCCTTTTTTCTCAATAAATTTTCCCACGGGCCCTTCAGGGTCGGTGCTTTCCAGCAGCTCAATTTTGGTCTGCCCCACTTTAAAAAAGGCTGTTTTCACCTTCTGGTCTTCCACATCTTCGATGGCATAGCAGGGAACACCCAGTATTTTTTCGTAATAATCGATGGCCTTGTGTAAATCTTTCACAGCAATACCAATATGCTCAATATGCGTCAGTTCCATTGGATAATTGAATTAATTTAAGACAAAAAATTGTTTTCTTACTGATTATTATTTGATTTTCAAAGATATTGAAAAAGACAGACATGGGAATGAAGAATGTAGAATGAACAAAAAGCGATGAACGGGGAACCGTTAGCGTATCCGCTCCATGGCAATGTCCAACCGGTCTTCGAAACGTATTATGGCATTGATAAGTCTGGCTTTTGTGAAATGATGCAAATCGTCAGCACGGATAACGGCAGTTTCCACCTGCTCCTGTTCCAGCAGGGTAGCGCGCCGGGTTCCTCTGAGCAGTGGCTGTTCCGGAGTGAGCCATTGCTTCTCGTTGAAAAACAAAATATTACAAAAAGAGGTATCGGTTACAAGGCCATTTTTTACAATTAAAATGTCATCGGCAGCACCGCGCAGGGCAAACAAGCGATTGAGACTACTGCGGTTTTCATATTTAAAGGTGTAATCAATGTCATCGCTTTTCACCAGCCGCAGCGACCGGATTTGAGGTAAAACACAGGGCAAGAACCGGATTTCCAGAATACGGCTGTCGTAAACTACGCGACACTTGAAAAGTCCGGAGTTTTCGTCCGGCAATTGTTCTTTTGCTGCCTTCAGTAATATTTTATCTAAGTCAATTTCATCGGTCAGATGAAACAGTATTTTACGTGCATGATTCATCCTTTGCCGGTGGAATTTCAGGTTATGAAACCGGCCGTTTTCGTAACGTATGGTCTCAAGCAAACGGCACATAAATCTTTTCAATTAGTTCGTTATATTCTTCTTCGCAACGGCTTTGTGCCGTAATGCCACCACCGCTTTTATAGATTAGTCCGGCATCCGTATTTTCGATAAAACGTATCAGCACACCGCTGTCGATGTTTTCGCCATCAAAAATTCCGGTAACACCGGTATAAAAACCACGGTCGTAACCTTCGGCTTCACGGATAATTTCCAGGGTTTTCTTTTTCGGCGCTCCTGAGATGGAACCGGCGGGAAGCATTTTTTGCAGCATATCACCCGGGGCATGTAAAAATTCAGGCCGGAGTTTTCCCCGGATTTCAGAACTCATTTGCAGGATTTCGTTTTTGTTGGTTTTGATATGTTCGATATAACGGAAGCGCGAAACTTTCACCTTTTGAGCTACCATGCTCAAATCGTTGCGAATGAGGTCCACAATGGTAAAATGTTCTGCCAGTTCTTTTTTGTTGGAAAGCAGTTTTTCGCGGGCGTGTTCCTGCCGGGCATCGATGGTGCCTTTCATGGGAAAAGAACAAATAATATTGCCCCGGGTTTGTATAAAAATCTCCGGCGAGAAGCAGATAAACCGGTTTTTGTAATAAATTTTATACTTTGCTCTGCTGCGAAAAAAGAGTTCTTTCAGGCTGAGGCTACTTTCGATACGGCTCGGCAAAGTCAGGTTCAGCAAAAAAGTGTCGCCACGACGAAGGTGCTGCTGAACCAGCGAAAAAGCACGGCAATAGCGTGCCCGCGAAGCAGGTTCAGCGGTAAAGTAAACAGGGGAGTCGTCAGTGGTTTTTTCTTCAAAGTTTTTGGTTCCGTTGATGTCGTAAAGCACGTCGTCAGGATTGATTTCATCCAAAGGCATGACCACCGGCTGCTGTAAGGCAAAATCCAGCAGAAACAGAAAAGGCCGGCCTTCCCTGCCCCATCGATTCATTTTCTCCCTGAAATTTCCGGAAACTTTGTTCATTGCACCATTTTTGCAGAGCAAAAATAAACAATTCGGCTCTTTGCAACGGAGAGCTTTAGCCTGTAAAAGAAGTTTTCCGGCCACAACAACTTTTCGCTCCTTTTTTATCTTTGCAAATAAAGCCATGCCATTACTCATCATTGACAATTACGATTCTTTCACCTACAACCTGGTTCAGTGTGTGGAGCAGGCCGGAGCGGAGGATTACCTTTTGGTGAAAAACGACCGGCTCAAGGCATTAAAACCGGCTCAATTTGAGAAGGTGTTGATTTCTCCCGGCCCGGGCATTGCTTCCGAATCGGGTCAGCTTCCCGAATTCATCGAAAAGTTTTATCAAAGCAAATCATTTTTTGGTATTTGCCTCGGCTTTGAAGCGCTTTTGGAATTTTTAGGCGCAAAGCCACGCCTGCTTTCCGAACCCATGCACGGCATACAAAATGAAGGAACAATTCTTTGTGATGACCCGGTTTTTCAAAACCTTCCCCGGCAATTTCAGATCGGGCATTATCATTCGTGGTACGTCAAAGAGGAAGATTTCCCGGATGAAACCGAAATCCTGATGAAAGACAGTACCGGACTGATTATGGCTTTCCGGCATAAAAAGTATAAGTTGCGTGCCGTGCAGTTTCACCCCGAGTCGTATATGACTGAATTTGGTTCGGAAATTATTAAGAACTGGCTGGCTTTATGAAAATTAGTTATTATCTTTCGGAAGATTTTATAAAATGAAGTTGTTTAAAGTTAAACTGAGAAACTATAAACATGGGGTTGGAAGAGATAAGGAAAAAGATAGTGGAAGACGGGCTCCGATTGGTGAGGGAGGGGCTGGTGGCGCGCAGCTGGGGGAACATCAGCGTACGAATAGATGAGAAAAACATGCTGATTACCCCAGGCGGTCGTACTTATGAAAGCCTGAAACCCGAAGAAATCGTGTTGATGAACTACCACACGCTGAAATACGAAGGAAAAATCAAACCCTCATCGGAATATCATTTGCATGCGGAAATTTATAAACAGCGCAACGAAATCAATGCGGTGATTCACACACATCAAATGAATGCTACTATCGTGGCGGTAGCACGGCGGGAAGTGCCGCCCATCATCGATGATATGGTTCAAATTATCGGGCCAACCGTCAGGGTATCCAAATACACACCGGCTGGAACACGAAAATTTGCCAAACAGGCTGTGAAAGCGCTCCGGGGACGACAGGCGACCCTGCTTGCTAATCATGGCGCTGTGTGTATCGGACGCAATCAGGAAGAGGCTTTTGCCGTTTGCCAGGTACTCGAAAAAGCCTGCAAAGCATTTATCGAAGCGGAATTTCTTGGTGGTGCCAAAGCCATTTCAAAATTTTCGGCAGCTATCATGCATCGGGTCTATCTGAAAAAATATTCCAAATTAGAGGAGAAAAACAGATAGAAAAGCTTCGTTGAGATAAATGTTTTTGATTCCTGCTACAAACGAGTTGAAGTAAAAAACATTGAATTTGGAAATTAAAGCGCCTAAAAGATATTATTTTTGCAACATGGAAAGTAAACGACAAGAGCGGATTCAAAAACTGCTGCAACGCGACCTCGGCGAGATTTTTCAGCGCGAGCTGGGCCATGTAACTAAAAACGCCATGGTAACCGTTACCAAAGTCTATGTAACCCCGGATTTAAGTATTGCCCGCATCTATCTGAGCCTTTTTGCCGTTAAGGATAAAGATGTCCTTATGGAGCAAATCGGGCGACGTACGAAAGAAATCAGAAAGAAGCTGGGTGATCGTATCCGGCATCAGCTGCGGGTAGTTCCCGAATTGCAATTCTTCAAAGACGATTCGCTGGACTACATCGACCGGATTGATGAGTTGCTGAAAGACGACCAATAATTTAATACGAAGTTTCTTATGCGATACGATCCTATAAAAAAAAAGCTGGGCGTGATTTTTAACAGGACCCCTGCTTTCCGAAAACTTTTTTACAGGATGCTTGATTTGCTTTTGTTACGCTCGTGGCATATCCGCAAAGTGCTCCGGCAAATTGAAGAAGAAAAAAAGGTTTCGCTATCGGTTCTCGATGCCGGTTCCGGATTCGGACAATACGATTACTACATGGCCCGGCGTCATAAAAACTGGCATATTAAAGGTGTTGATGTAAAGCCGGAACAGATTGCCGATTGTAACGTTTTTTTCGATAAAATCGGTTTGAAAAATGTCCGGTTTGCCGAAGCCGACCTCACCACTTTTGATGAAGAAGAGACTTTTGATCTAATCTTGTGCGTGGATGTAATGGAGCATATCGAAGAGGATGAAAAAGTGTTGAAAAACTTTTGTCGCGCCATAAAAAAAGACGGCATGTTGCTCATTTCAACACCTTCCGACCAGGGGGGCTCCGACGTGCATGACCATGAAGAAAAAGGGGAGCACTCATTTATCGATGAACATGTTCGCGATGGCTACAGTATTCGGGAAATTGCAGACAAAATGAAACACGCCGGCTTTTCAAAAACAGAAGTGTATTATCAGTATGGTCCCTCCGGAAAGTTGGGCTGGAAGCTCAGCATGAAATATCCCATCATCATACTCAATACCAGCTATCTGTTTTTTATTATTCTGCCTTTCTATTATCTGTTGACCTTTCCCTTTGTGCTGATTTTAAACTATTTCGATATAAAAGGAAAACACACAACCGGAACGGGGTTAATTGCGAAAGGGTGGAAACAGGACTAAAGCATTCCTTTCATCTCCATGGTATTCAGGATAAGTTGCATTACCTCCTGGGCGGGTAAAGACCGAAACAGCCAACAGAGAGGTTAAAAGTGCAATTTGTGATAATTAAAAGTCTGACTGTCACGGAAATCCCGAATTTTTTTGGCCAGCAAAAGAAAAATCGGGACATTATTTTTCCGTAACCATTTTTCCGCTTCCGGCCGTTGGTTTACTGCATCGGCAAATATCACGAGAAAGTCAAAATGATATTCCCGAAGCCAGGCATAGGCTTTGGGCTGTTTGTCGATGGCCCCATCCAAAGCGGCAAATTGTGGAAAATTGTTTTTCAGAAGCCAGTCGGCAGCCTCGTAACTTCCGCGAATAGCGCTGCTCAGCGCCGCCAGCTCCGGATAGCTGTTTTGTAACAGCCATTGCAGAAAAGCGCCATCTTTCTCGGTGAAAGTTTCGCCGAAAGCCATCAATATTTTGGGCGGATAGTTCAGCATTTTAAATAAAAAAGAGGATGTCCAAAAAGTAAAGTTCACGCAAAACACGCAAAGGTTAAATTGTTAAGAATAAGGGTTTTGCATTCTTAACGTTTTCTTTGCGATTTTTGCGTGAACCATCAAACGCGACCTTTTTGGACATCCTCTTCGGTTTTATAATATTAATATCTGTTCAGACAGTTCAGGTCGGTGAAAGCCCGAACCAGTCTTTCTTTCATCGATTCTTCGCCGGCACGCAACCATTTGCGCGGGTCATAATACTTTTTGTTGGGAACATCAGCACCTTTGGGATTGCCAATCTGCGCCTGAAGGTAGTCGTGATATTTGGCTTCGTAACCACGAATACCATCCCAGAAAGCCCACTGCGTATCCGTGTCGATGTTCATTTTTATCACGCCGTAAGAAACTGCTTCTTTAATTTTTTCGGGCTCCGAACCCGAGCCGCCGTGGAAAACGAAATTCACCGGATTTTCTTCCGTATGATGTTTTTCCTGAATGTATTTTTGCGAATTGTGCAAAATAACAGGTTCTAATTTCACATTTCCGGGTTTGTAAACGCCGTGCACATTTCCGAACGCAGCGGCAATGGTAAATCGCTGGCTAACCGATAGCAGTTCTTCATAAGCATGATTAACCTCTTCGGGCTGCGTGTAAAGTCTGGAATTTTCGATATCCGAATTGTCCACACCATCTTCTTCACCACCGGTGATGCCCAACTCAATTTCGAGGGTCATGTCCATTTTCGACATTCTTTCGAGAAACCGTTTGGAGGTTGCAATATTCTCTTCTAACGGTTCTACCGACAAATCCAGCATGTGGGAGCTGAAAAGCGGTTTACCATGACTTTCAAAGTACTTTTCGCCGGCATCTAGCAGCCCTTCCACCCAGGGCAGCAGCTTTTTGGCGCAATGGTCGGTATGTAAAATGACAGGAATGCCGTACATTTCAGCGAGTTGATGAACTTGTTGTGCCCCGGCAATACTTCCGGCCACGGCAGCTTTTTCATTTTCGTTGGAAATGGCTTTCCCGGCAAAAAAAGCGCCGCCACCATTGGAAAACTGGATAATGATAGGAGAATTTACCTCTTTTGCAGCTTCCATAGCCGCATTAATGGAGTCGGAGCCCACCACATTGACAGCAGGAATGGCAAACTTTTCCTGTTTGGCAATTTCAAAAATATATTGGACATCGTCGCCGGTTACTACGCCGGGTTTAATTTTGTCTGAGATTTTTACTGACATAATATTTTCTGTTTTTATGATTGATTTCTGTTTACAAAATTAACAAAATAAACAGCCTCTGACTGCTTGTTCCGTTAAATTGGCTTAAATGCGTGCGGGTATAGAAAAAACATGACTTCAATACTTTACACAAACGATTGCATTATTTGACCACTTTATATTTTTTTGATTTTTTATAGACATGCCGTATCCAAACGGGCAAAATAATAACTCCGACAAACAGGTAAGGATAGTACGAAATAAGCCGCCAGAAAATAGCGAGTGTGGTAATCCAGACTTTGTTGGGGATGAGGTCGCCAAGAAAGTTGGTGAAGATATATTCGGCAATACCGCTGCCGCCGGGTGTCGGACTCACAAGCAAAATAATCCACATGCTCAGCTGGCGGCCATAAATCAGAAACTGGTCGTAAAAATTTTTGGATTGCTCAAAAAAAGCCATAAAAAGAAAGTTCACCACCCAATATCTTCCTGTCCAGGAAATAATTGTGGCCAAACCACTTTTGAGCCAATAAATAAATGGTTTTTTTTTAATAACCCTGGAAGTCTGGATGAGTTGGTTTGCCCACTTACGGGCGCCCGTTCGCCATTTTTTCAACAACGGGAAAAGAAAAATCCAGGAGATAAACAGTTTGAACAGATGTGGGTTCACAAACAAAGCATAAGCAAGGAAGAAAGTGTAAACGAGAATGATGCCAAAACCGATATAAAACCCGTAAATAATTTCCGTGTAATGCTGTGCTTCGGGCGGGAAAATGTTGTTACCGTAAAAGATATAGACTATTGGTACTGAAAGTATAAAAAAGACTTCATCGAGAAAAATAGCAGTGAGTACAACCGCCGTACTTTCGCCGCCGCTGAGTCCTTCTTTGTAAAGAAAGAAAATGGCCGGGGCAGTACCGCCCACCACCGATGGCGAAACAGCAGAGCTAAACTCCCACAGCATAATGACGTTGAAGGCCTGTTTCCAGCTCAGACGACTGTCGGTAAGGATAATGAGACGATACATATAAGCCACATCGCGTACAAACATCATTGAAAAAGCAATCACGAGAAAAAGCAACGTGTGCCAGGTAAACTCAATAAAAGAAAAGGCTTCCGCATTAAAATTGCGATACAATAACCAGCCACTTACCCCTACTCCGATAAGAATGGGAAAAATAATACGTGAGGGGCGAAGGCTGTTTATGATTTTATCCAATTTCCTGTAATTTAACCCCGCAAAGATACGTAATCTATCCCGCAAAAGTAAAATGGACAGAAAGAACAGCCATAATGACAGCCGATAACAAAAACTACCGCCATAATGGCGCATAAAAATTCAATTTACGGATTGTTTCGAGAGTGGTACAGGGTTTGAAAAACGAAAAATGAAGTTTAATAATAAAATAGTATGAATTAAATTGAAAGGAGGATAAAACCATGAACTTAGTAAAATTTAATCAGTATCCGACATTTACCGACCTGCTCGAGAACATTGAAAGAAACTTTTTGGGTCGTGTTGATGAAACCAGTGGTGATATTCCTGCTGTAAACATCAAAGAAGAAAATGACAAATTCGTTCTGGAATTAGCTGCTCCGGGCATGAAAAAGGAGGATTTTAAAATTAACCTGGACAACTACCAGCTGACCATTTCAGCTGAAACCAAGAGTGAGAAGAAAGAAAAAGAAGACAGCTACACACGCAGAGAATTTGTTTACAACAGCTTCAGCCGTTCGTTCACTTTGCCTAAGACGATTGACATTGATAAGATTAAAGCCGATTACAGAAACGGTATTCTGGACATTGTCCTGCCGAAGAAAGAAGAAGAAGCCAAGCTGACCAAACAGATTAAGATTTCATAAATGTGAACGGGCAATGAAGAAAAAAGTCCGGCTTTCGCCGGACTTTTTTTACGGCTTTTCCGGATTAATCCGGTGACATCCTTTTGATAATGATATTGCGTAAGTTGTCGAAATGTGGCAATGGCTCATTATATTTATTCTGAAGAAAGAACGGAATTTTGAAGCCTTGTAAAACCCGTTAGAAGATGCGGAGTAGTTAGAAAAGAACTAAATGTTAAAAACTCCTTTTAATACTTCGGGAAAAAGGCATGAATGAAAACAAGGTCTTTTTAATTCAAAACCTTTCGGATTCTAAAAATAAATTGTTAATTTTGAAGCAAAAGTATTTCACGGGTTTTCCTAAATAACCTTGTGAAACTTAACCGTTAAATATTCATTTTTTTGAAGAAATCATGAAAAACATTTTAATTTCCACACTAACCCTGCTTTTATCTTTGGGCGCAACACAATCTTCAAAAGAGACATTGCACAAGCAATCGATAAAACTTCCCGTGTATAGTCATATCGTAATTGTAATTGAAGAGAATAAAGACTATGATCAAATTATCGGGAATCCTGCCGCACCATACATAAATGGTGTTTTGAAAAAAGAGGGCGCAAACTTTACGCGCATGTATGCAGAAGAACATTTTAGTGAAGGTAATTATTTCTGGCTTCTTTCCGGCAATGACCAGGGCGTAGGGCATTTAGATATTATTCCGACAAGAAAAAATAATAAGAACTATCCTTTTAAAACCTGCAATTTAGGTGAACAGTTAATCAGGAAAGGTTATACCTTTAAAGGTTACTCTGAAAGCCTGCCGGCAATCGGGGATACTATTTCCAGAGCCGGTTATTATGCAAGAAAACATGTCCCGTGGGTAAGCTTTGCAAATATTCCAAACGGCAAAACGATTGAATCGTCTTCCAATCTTCAGTTTAAACAATTCCCTAAAGACTTTAATAAACTACCGACAGTAAGTTTTGTAGTTCCAAATCTCATTCACGACATGCACAATGGAAGACCGCCCAAAAGTGTTAAAGAAGGAGATGAGTGGCTTAAAGAAAATCTGAATAATTATTATCAATGGGCAAAGACTCATAACAGTCTTTTGATCATCACTTTTGACGAAAATTCGGCTAAGACACATTACTGGGGGTTTACAGATCCGGCAAGCAAAAATCGTTCTATCCGAAACAGAATACCTACTATATTCGCCGGCGCCCATATTAAGCCCGGTGATTATACGGAAGGGAAAGGCATTACGCATGTTAACATCCTGCATACTATTGAAGTAATGTATGGTTTAAAAATGTGCGGACATCAGCAGGCAAATGCGCTTAAGTTCGGAATATCAAACAGCACGATAATCGAAGATATATTCTCTAATAAATTTTGAGTTATTATTAATTAGGGTAAAATAACTACAAAAGACTGATTTAAAGTCAACTAAAACCTAATAAAGGGGAGCTTTATCAGATATTGAGGCTTAATGGACAAAAAGGAGGCTAAAATCCTTCAAAACCGTTGTTGTTATAACCTTTGCAACAAATCAAAGGTCATGAATAAATTTAATACTAAATCTAAACTCTGTTCTGTTGGCGTTAACTAAATTATTAACACATAATTGTTTGTAAATTTATTTGTAAAATATTGACCTTTATGTTTTTTACTTATTTTTAGCATATTGATTGACTAAATATCAAATTTTATTGACAGATTTAGAATCATAATATGTTCCATAGAGCCACCCTGTTTCACTTGGAAAAGGGCTGTTCTTAACGCACACCAAGGAAGATAATTATGTTCAAAAGATTTCTCAAATGGACAGGAATTGTCTTGGCAACGCTAATCGTGCTGGCTGCGATTCTGGTGGGGACAGCCCTGTTGCGCCCCAACCGCGCCGAGGTAAACCCGGCACTTAAGCTGGAAACCTGGGATGCAGTGAACGACGGCAATCACAATGCTTTCACCAATATGATAAAGTGGAATGGTGCCCTTTATCTGGTTTATGTCTCTTCTCCCTACCACTTTGGCAGCTCCGATTCCCGGTTGTATCTGATGCGCTCCAAAGATGGGCATCAATGGGAAAAAATTGCCCGCCTCGTCGCCGCCGGCAAAGATATTCGAGACCCCAAACTCGCAGTCATCGACGGCAAACTCTTCCTATACGCCCTGATAAACGTGGCGTTCACCGTCAAACCGTATCAGACCGTTTACGCAGTTAGCAAAGATGGTAAAACGTGGACGCCGTTTGCAGACGTTGAACCGTCGGGTTGGCTCTTCTGGAGTCCGCAGCAGGCAAAGGATGGCACTTATTACGTCGCTGCCTATTGGCACGAACACGGCAAATCTGCGCTGCTGAAATCCACCCACGGACGCAAGTGGGAGATAGTTTCGATTATCCACGATGGTGACCGCAACGACGAAACAGACATCGAGTTTCTTCCCGATGGGCGACTGATCAGCACCGCTCGCCTGGAAGTAAGTGACAGCTACTTCGGAAATCCCAAAGGCTCCACCCTAATCTCTGTCTCCAACCCTCCCTTTGACAAATGGACCCCCACCGCCAGAAGCACCGTCACCCGCCTGGACGGGCCCAACCTGTTCCGTTACAACGGCAGGGTGTACGCCGTGGGACGCTATCAGCCTGATCACGGAGGCCCCTTCACCTGGCAGGGAAGTCTTTTCGCCCGCAAACGAACGTCTCTCTTTCTGGTGGAAGAAGATGGACTGACGCGTCTTTCCGACCTCCCCAGTGCCGGAGATACTTCCTATGCGGGGGTGGGGGTGGAAGGATATCAGGTGATTATCAGCTATTACACCAGCAATATCAGAAAAGACTACCCTTGGATTTTGGGGATGATGCTCCCCACTGCCGTCCGCATCGCCAAAGTGGACCTTCCCAGCCTGGAGGCGCTGGCAAAGGCCAAATCGGGCCCCAAAGTAGAATAGACGCCAGAGATGGCTGTATCTCAGCCGCAACAGGCATAGCTTCCATCCTTCGACAGACTAATTATTATTATGGTGTGCCGGGAACAAAATGCTTAAGATTGCCGGGAACAAAAAAACAGCCTCATTTTTGTCTATTACACCACAAAATGAGTAAAAATATGGAAATAATGCTTGTTGGACAGTCGGATTCTTGGCTTGACATTCAGGGTATAATCAGGATATGTCAAACGTTCGTGCGCCGGTTCAGGAAAAAGTATCTAATGTGAGCGAAAGCTTGAACTGCCTGAAATGATTCTGGCAAGAACCTTTTCGTTTATCAAATACAGGGGAAGTGATAACAACCGGTAATTAACTTTTTGGTATTTGTTGTTTACTTTTACAGTGGTATCAACCCGAACAGTTGATGGCAACCCCGTATTCACGCGCAATGCAACCTGCTTTCCTTTTTCCGCCATAAAAATATGTAACGATTTTAAGGAACCTGTTTTCCCGGCTTTTACTTCTACGGGTACAGCCTCTCCATTTACCTCAACCAAATAATCAATTTCCGCTTCAGAGTTTCGCTTTTCCCTGTTCCAGTAAAACAGTTGTTTATCTACGTAAAAAGGTGGAAATGTCAGAAACTGTTGTCCGGTAAATTGTTCGGCAAGGCTCCCCTCATTGGCTGTAATCAACTGCCCGATATCCAAAAGGCGAAGCTTTAACAGATGATTGGCTAAACCGATATCCAAAAACAACGGCTTAAATATCTTCTCATTTGCACCGTATTCCAATGGAGGGAGTGTTGCATTTGTACTTTTAATCAGGTGAACAATTCTGCTTTTTTCCAGTAATTGTAATCCTTCTTTAAGATATTCGGAACGTGTCGCCGGGTCAATATTCACGTATTTCAGCTTTTGTCCCGTTCCTTTTGGGATATACCGCAATATTTTAATCAACAGGTTCTGTTGGAGCCGGGTGCCGTATTTTCCAAAATCGAATTCCAATGATTTCAGAATGCTTTCATGAACTTTTTCCACATCGGATAAGTTCTGTGTCTGACGATATACTTTTACCGACTCCGGCATACCACCGATAAAGTAATAAAGTCGTATTAATCTCAAAAGTTTGTTGTGTACGGGTAATGAGATTTCCTTTTCCAATGAAAAATCTTCTAAGTAATTAACGAGCTGTTCCTCATCAATGGCTGATAAAAATTCATAAAAACTCATCGGGTACATATAGGCGAATTCAACGCGGCCTACGGGCATGGCATACTTTAGGTTGCTAAGCTGATGATCTAATAAAGAACCTGCCGAAATGGTATGAAGCAGTGGCATTTTTTCGTAAAAGTAACGCAACACGGTTATCGCTTCGGGGCAGGCCTGAATTTCGTCAAGGAAAAGTAAAGCGCTCCCTGCCGGGATTTTTTTCCCGGTATAAAGTTCGATGGATTGTATAATTTCAGCTACATTGTTTGTCTGAAAAATAGTTTTTAACTCCGGTGTTTCTTCAAAATTGACTTTTACATAAACTTCAAAGTTATTCCTGCCAAACTCTTCAATGGTATAAGTTTTGCCCACCTGTCTGGCTCCTCTTACAATAAGTGGTTTTCTGTTTACACTATCTTTCCATTGCAATAAATAATTGTAAATTTGTCGTTTCATTATGGTTGCTGTTTTTCAGGCAAATATACAAAACATATTTGGAAAATCACAAAAATTCAATAAAACATGTTTGGATTTTCACGAGAAACCGATGTAATACGTTTGTCTTTTCACGAAAGATGACGTAAAACCTTAGGCATTTTAAGATACTTCAAACTTTAGTCACTCTTTTCACCCCACCACCACATTCACAATACGTCCGGGAACCACAATGATTTTCCGGACGGTTTTGCCATCCAACCAGCGTTGTGCCTCTTCGGCGGCCAATACGGCTTTTTCTATCTCCTCTTTGGGCATCTCCACCGGAAGGTCTAATTTAAAGCGCATTTTTCCGTTAAACGATACCGGATAAGCAAAGCGGTCTTCTTTCAGGTTTTGTTCAACCTGAAAGGAGAACCGTATCGTATCACTTCAGGAGGACGCCTGAAGCGGTGGCGATCGATATTCATCATTCAATTTATCCCGGCATACAAAGGCATAGCCAAAAGAACATGACCACACCCGAAGAACGTGGTTTTTTAAGATAAAATAAAATTACTACTTTTGAAGCAAAAGTATTTCACAAGTATTGTCTATACAACCTTGTGACATTCAATAGTTTAATATTCATTTATTAAGGAAATTATGAAACACATTTTAATGGCCACGCTCACGCTGCTTTTTTCTTTGGGCTTTACGCTATCTCCAAAAAGCACTTCGCATAAGCAATCAATAAAACTTCCGGTGTATAGTCATATCGTCATTGTCATTGAGGAGAATAAAGATTATGACCAAATCATCGGAAATCCTGCTGCTCCTTACATAAATAATGTTTTGCGAAAAGAGGGAGCAAATTTTACGAACATGTATGCCGAAGAGCATTATAGCGAAGGCAATTATTTCTGGCTCTTTTCCGGGAATGACCAGGGAGTGGGGCATTTAGACATTATTCCGACAAGAAAAAATAATAAGAACTATCCTTTTAAAACCTGCAATTTAGGTGAACAGTTAATCAGGAAAGGTTATACCTTTAAAGGTTACTCTGAAAGCCTGCCGGCAATCGGGGATACTATTTCCAGAGCCGGTTATTATGCAAGAAAACATGTCCCGTGGGTAAGCTTTGCAAATATTCCAAACGGCAAAACGATTGAATCGTCTTCCAATCTTCAGTTTAAACAATTCCCTAAAGACTTTAATAAACTACCGACAGTAAGTTTTGTAGTTCCAAACCTCATTAAAGACATGCACAATGGAAGACCGCCCAAAAGTGTAAAAGACGGAGATGAGTGGCTTAAAGAAAATCTGAACGACTACTATCAATGGGCCAAGACACATAACAGTCTTTTAATCATCACTTTTGACGAAAATTCGGATAAGACACATTACTGGGGTTTTACAGATCCGGCAAGAAAAAATCCTGCTATTCAAAACAGAATACCTACTCTGTTCGCCGGCGCCCATATTAAGCCCGGTAATTATGCAGAAGGGAAAGGCATTACGCATGTTAACATACTGCGAACTATTGAAGCCATGTATGGCCTCCAAAAGTGTGGATATCAGCAGACAAATGCACTTAAGTTTGGAATATCAAATGACTATGTAATTAAAGACATATTCTCCAAATAGTACGTGCCAGAAAGCTTCATGCCCGTCGTTACCCCACCACCACATTCACAATACGTCCGGGCACCACAATGATTTTCCGGACGGTTTTGCCATCCAACCAGCGTTGTGCCTCTTCGGCAGCCAATACGGCTTTTTCTATCTCCTCTTTGGGCATCTCCACCGGAAGGTCTAATTTAAAGCGCATTTTTCCGTTAAACGATACCGGATAAGCAAAGCGGTCTTCCTTCAAATATTTTTCATCATATTCCGGGAAATCCACCCGGCTGATACTTTCCGTATGCCCAAGTTTTTGCCACAACTCTTCGGCAAGGTGTGGCGCATAAGGCTCCAGCAATATGTCCAGCGGCTTTAGAATTTCACGTTTGTGGCATTTCAGGTCTGACAACTCGTTTACACAAATCATAAAGGCGCTCACGCCCGTGTTGAAGGAAAATCGTTCAATGTCGCTGCGGATTTTTTTGATGGTTTTGTGTAGTACTTTCAGTTCGGCTTCGCCGGCTTTGTCTTCTGTTATCTGCAATTGATTTTCATCAGAAAAGTAGAGCCGCCACAACTTTTTAAGGAAGCGGAATACCCCTTCGATACCTTTGGTATCCCAGGGCTTGTCCTGCTCAATGGGACCGAGAAACATCTCGTACAAACGAAGTGTATCGGCTCCATATTTCTCAATCAGATCATCCGGATTTTGTACGTTGTGTTTCGATTTGGACATCTTCTCCACCTCATGGCCACAGATGTATTTTCCGTCCTCGAGGATAAATTCGGCATTGGCAAATTCAGGGAGCCATTTTTTAAAAGCTTCCGTATCCAGCACATCATTATCCACCATGTTGATATCCACATGCAGAGCCTGCGTTTTATATTGCTTTCGCAAATTGTACGACACGAACCGGTTTGTTCCCTGAATGCGGTACACAAAACCGGAGCGTCCCTGAATTTTCCCCTGGTTAATTAGTTTTTGGAACGGCTCATCCTCGCAGGTTAGTCCCAGATCGAACAGAAATTTATTCCAGAAACGTGAATAGATAAGGTGGCCGGCAGCATGTTCGTCTCCGCCGATATATAAATCCACATTGCGCCAGTAGTGGTTCGCCTCTTTGGAAAAATATTCCTTATCGTTATGAGGATCCATATAGCGCAGGTAATAGGCGCTGGAACCGGCAAAACCGGGCATTGTGCTGGTTTCAAGTGGATAGCCCTCCTTGGTCTTCCAGTTTTTGGCACGTGCCAGTGGCGGTTCTCCTGTTTCGGTGGGCAAATATTTATCCACCGGGGGAAGCTTCAACGGAAGCTCTTCTTCCGGCAACGGATAAGGCATATCGTCTTTATAGTAGATTGGGAAAGGTTCGCCCCAGTATCGCTGGCGGCTGAAAATAGCATCCCGCAGACGGTAATTAACTTTTCCCGTGCCGATTCCCATCTCTTCCAGTTTGTCAATAGCGGCACGAATAGCTTGTTTCACCGTAAGTCCGTTTAAGAAACCCGAATGCATTAAAACACCCTCTTTGGCATCGTACGATTCTTCCCAATCAGCCGGGTCTGACGCAGTTTCGCCTTCGGCACAAACAACCTGAACAATTGGAAGTCCGAAATGACGGGCAAAGGCAAAGTCGCGGCTGTCGTGTGCCGGAACCGCCATGATGGCTCCCGCGCCGTAACCCGACAACACATAATCGGCCACCCACACCGGAATTTCTTTTCCTGTCAACGGGTTGACGGCATAAGCGCCGGTAAATTTCCCGGTAATTTTTTTTACTTCCGCCATACGTTCACGCTCCGAGCGGTTTTTGGCTTGTTTCACATAGGCTTCTACCTCCTCTTGGTGCTCCGGAGTGGTGATTTTTTCCACCAGTTCGTGTTCGGGAGCCAGCACCATATAGGTAGCCCCAAACAGCGTGTCCGGACGGGTGGTAAAAACCTCTATGCTTCCCAAAGGGGCAGCCTCTCCGGCCAGCTGAAACGACAGCGAAGCACCTTCACTCCGGCCGATCCAGTTGCGTTGCATCTCTCTCATCGAGTCGGGCCAGTCCACAACATTCAGTCCGTCAAGCAGTCGTTGGGCATAAGCAGTAATACGCAACGACCACTGTTTCATTAGCTTGCGTTCCACCGGGTAACCACCACGTTCCGACAAACCCTCTTTCACCTCATCGTTGGCCAGTACCGTTCCCAATGCCGGGCACCAGTTGACCATGGTTTCCGAGAGGTAAGCCAGCCGGTAATGCATCAGCATCTCCAGCTGCTGCTTTTCATCCATCTGTTTCCATTGCGCAGCGGTAAACATTTCCACCTCATTACAAGCGGCTTCCACACCGGTATTGCCAGCCGTTTCAAATTGCTTTATCAAATCTGCAAGGGATTCGGCTTTGTCCGTACTTTTATTGTACCACGATTTAAAAAGCTGAATAAATGTCCATTGTGTCCATTTGTAGTAAGCCGGATCGGAGGTACGTACCTCCCGGTCCCAGTCAAATGAAAAACCAATTTGGTCTAACTGTTCGCGGTAGCGTTTAATATTTTTCTCCGTAGTAATTTCCGGATGTGTTCCTGTTTGGATGGCATACTGTTCTGCCGGAAGTCCGTAAGCGTCGAAACCCATGGGATGCAGCACGTTAAAGCCCTGATGTCTTTTGTAACGTGCGTAAATATCCGAGGCAATGTATCCCAACGGATGGCCCACATGCAGGCCGGCTCCCGAAGGATAAGGAAACATGTCAAGCACATAGTACTTGGGCAGGTCAAAATCGTTTTCCGCTTTAAAAGTCTTGTGCTTGCGCCAGTACTGTTGCCACTTTTTCTCTATTTCCTGATGATTGTATGCCATATTCTAAAAATCTTTTCTTTTGTTATCTTTTTGAAAATCAATAATCAGCAGTCCAAAAGGTCTCAATATTTTCAAGTTGCGAAATTAACAAAAGAAAGCGAAACTGTTTCTTTGTAAGGCAATTAATATTTGGCGTGTCCCCACCAGAGGCAGACGGGCTCCAGTTAACCTTTCAGGTGGCCCAGCACCTGAAAGGTAAAAATGGCCGTTGTCCTTTCAAGTCGATCAGGACTTGAAAGGTCGGGAAAACAAACCGGAATACATTTCTATTTTATTGATTGGTAATGATTTTACTTTAATTCCACCTTTCAGGTCTTGTCCGACCTGAAAGGAGAACCAT
>BTTE01000039.1:0-25628 GCA_036244975.1 bacterium
ATAATATTATAAAATGTTCAAAAATCAATCAGATAATTTTTAATTTATATTCAATGTTGCTTAATCTATGATTCTATTCTTACATCTAACGCGTCGCGCAGACTATTGCCGAGTGTCATAAACGCCAGCACGAGTATCACAATAGCTATCCCGGGGATAATGGCCAGGTAAGCAGAGTCAAGAACGATATAGCTGTAATACTCCTTAATCATGTTTCCCCAGGATGGTACGGGGGGCTGAACGCCGATACCCAAAAAACTGAGGCCTGCTTCTATGAGAATTGCTGCTGCAAAATTAGCAGCCGAGATGACGATAACCGGACTGAGAATATTGGGCAGGATGTGGCGCATCATAATGCGAAAATTGGAGTAGCCTAATGCAAATCCGGCTTCCACATATTCCGATTCCCGGACGCTCATCATTTGTCCCCGCACCACACGGGCCACCTCAACCCACATGGTCAGCCCGACGGCCACAAAAATCTGCCAAAAGCCTTTGCCGAGAGCAAAAGTGATGGCAATTACCAGCAGCAGGGTGGGAATCGACCAAACAACGTTAATGAACCACATAATCAGTTCATCAACTTTTCCACGGTAAAAACCGGCCATGGAACCTAACAAAATACCCACCACCAGCGAAATAGCAACGGAGATAAACCCTACCGACAGACTAATCCTTGTTCCCAGCAGCAGACGACTTAGCAAATCCCTGCCAAACTGGTCGGTGCCCAACCAATACGTTTTGCTTATCAGCTGATGATGTAAAATACGCTCTTTTAATCGCTCTATGGGTATCAAATGTTTCTCTCCGTGTATAGTCCGGTATTCAATATCGTTCCCCGCAGTTTTTTGTTTTCCGGTGATGGAGAAAACCACATCGGCAAAAGAATACGATTTTGTCAGTCCGCTGCTGTCCTCATCAAAGAGTTTTACGGTAATGAATCCTTTCTCGAAGTGGTATGAAGTTATGGGTACATAGGTATAGCGGTCTTTTTTGCCAAGAAACATTTTATGAAAAAATCCTGCTGGCAACCTGTCATTATTCTTCCGAACTTTCAATACAATTACCTTAAAACCGGGTTTCTCGGTGGCAAGTTCCAGATTCTGCCGGTTGGCGTTGGGTGAGGCGTCGGGAATAAGGATATAAGCAAATATTCCAATGAGAAGTGCCAGACCAATCACAAACAGTGCTACCATCCCCTGGATATTTCTTCTGAATTTTTGCCAGGCAAGATGTGAAAGTGAACCGGATGAATAAATTTTTTTCTTTCGTGGGAACATCGATTCAAAAGTAAAAAACAAAGTGATTGTACAAACTTTTTCTATGATTTTTGCTGCATATTTTTTTGGAAATTTTTAATTCGGAACTTTGGAAAATTGAAAATAGTTGTATCTTTGCGCCCCTGAAATGGTGGATGTAGCTCAGTTGGTTAGAGCACTGGATTGTGGTTCCAGGGGTCGTGGGTTCAAATCCCATCTTCCACCCGCTTAAACCAAAAAGCCGGAAGAAAATCCGGCTTTTTTGATTTTTGTCAGATTCCGTTTTGCAGGTATACAAAATCCCCGAAAACAATTGTTTTCGGGGATTTTGTGTTTCTGAAAACAGGGAAAGCTACTCCGTAACTTCAACCACTACTTCATCGCTTTGCCACAGTCCGTGCTTTGTGCAAAAAGCCATGGCGGTGAGTTTCAGGTTGCGTGTGGGGACAATAAAGAAATCGACTTCTACATGACCCGCCTGGTTGCCGAGAGCCCCGGCAACAAAAGTGGCTTGTGCCAGATTGCTTTCTCCATTCCACAACTGAACCCAGGCTATATAGTGGTCAAAATCGTCGGGATGAGGATACTCGTCGCCCAATTTGACAGTTACTTTAAATTTCTCGCCTTTTTTCGTACTCCTGGCACAGTGAATGAATGGAGAATGACGATCGATGTAATCTTTTTTTGCATCGCGGTCGATGGTTGAAATATCGACATATCTGTTAATTTTCATAGTCCTATAATTTATATTGATTATTAATTAGGCAAATGTATAAAATTCTAAACGGCAAAAACCCATCCTTAATCTTTTTTAACGGTTTGGATATTCTCTTTCGGTTCGCGGTCTAAACCCAAGTCCGAAGCCAACTTTTGTTGTAAGGTGGCCGGTTCGATATTGTGTCGGATGTTTCCGTGTGTACTATAGGAAATATTTCCTGTTTCTTCAGAGATAACAATAGCAATGGCATCGGAAACTTCTGTCAGACCAATAGCGGCTCTGTGGCGAAGACCTGCATAGCGGGGAAGTTTCTTTTTGGATACGGGAAGAACACAACCTGCAGCCTTTATCCTGTTTTGGGTAATAAGCATAGCCCCATCGTGCAGCGGGCTGTTTTTGAAGAAGATATTTTCGACCATCGGACTGCTGATCTCAGCATCAATAACTACGCCGGTTTTGACAATCTGCGGAAGCTCATTTTGTCGCGTGATGATAATGAGCGCTCCCTGCTTTAAATTGCTCATGTGCTGGCAGGCAACCACCACAGGGTCTGTGTCCGTTTCGTAAGCTGCCTGAAACCAATTTGTTAGAAAAGCAAATCGTCTGCCATATCTGTTTAGAAAAGTCGGGGTTCCCAATGCCAGCAGGAATTGCCGTATCTCAGGTTGAAAGATGACAATCAGCGCAATGATTCCCACGCTAATGAAAGCGCCCAGAATATCTGAAAGCAACTGCATCTTCAGCAGATCGGTAACTTTCCATAAAAGAAGTATTGCCACAATTCCCAGAAAAATGTTTATGGCTGCCGTTCCTTTCAGGAGTTTGTAAAGGGTGAAAAGCAAAATTGCAACAAAAAATATGTCTAGCAGGTCAAGGACGCGGATATGAATAAACAGTGTAAGCAAGTTGAATGATTTTTTTCAAAAGTAAAAATAATATTATTTGGAAAACCGGCCAAAGTTACGGTAATATTGGATAATGTCAATGGCTTCGCGTGCTTCTTTCACATCATGAACGCGCAACAGGTTGGTTCCGTTCAGCAGGGCCAGTGTGTTGACCACTGTTGTCCCGTTAAGTGCCGCGGAAGGTGTTGCGCCGATAACGTTGTTAATCATTGATTTACGTGAAACCCCGGCGAGCATCGGCAGGTTATCAATGCGGGTAGAAGCTATTTTATACAAAAGCCGGTAATTGCTTTTCAACGTTTTCCCAAATCCGAAACCCGGGTCAAGGATGATATCTTCCACACCGAGCAATCTCAATGCGGCCACTTTCTCTTTGAAAAATTGACAGATGATATTCTCAACATTTTCTGAAATAGGATGTGCCTGCATACTTTCCGGTGAGCCATGGATGTGCATCAGTACGTACGGAACTTTTAAATCGGCTATGGTCGGGAACATTTTCTTATCAAAATCTCCGCCGGAGATGTCGTTTATCAGGTGTGCGCCTGTTTCCACACATTGCCGGGCTACCCCGGCATGATATGTGTCAATGGAAAAAACGGCTTCCGGAAATTCTGCAAGCAGTATTTTTAACGGGGAAAGCAATCGTTCCAACTCCGTATTTTCACTAATTGGCTCGGCGCCGGGTCGGGTAGAAACGGCTCCCAAATCGATAATATCAGCTCCTTCATCTAACATTTTGCGGGTGTGCCCGACCCAATACTCTTCCTTGTTGTATTTTCCTCCGTCATAAAACGAATCGGGAGCCAGGTTTAGAACGCCCATGATTTTAGGCCTTGAAAAATCAAATAATTTTTCTCCTATCCAAATGCTCCTGATTTTTGGAAAAGAAGTATCTTTATTGCCCATTAATTTTGTTTTTTTGCAGACTTAACAAAGGTACGAATAATTAGAACAGCGACACATGAGAGATAAAACATCCCGGCAGTTTGAAGCCATCATTAAGAAATGTAGTGTGGTCTTTGAGAATAAATTAAGAGATTACGGCGTGGCCTGGCGAATTCTAAGGACGTCCAGTCTGACCGACCAAATCTATATTAAAGCCAACCGTATCCGGAGTATCCAGCAAAAGGGTGTGCAGAAAGTGGACGAAGGCATTGTGCCGGAGTTTATTGCCATTGTGAATTATTCGTGTATGGCGCTCATTCAGCTGGAGTTAGGTGTGGCCGGGGAGCCCGATTTGGATAACGAAACTGCCATTAAGCTTTTTAAAAAATATATCGGAAAGTCCCGCGATTTGATGATGAATAAAAACCATGATTACGGGGAAGCCTGGCGGAACATGCGTATCTCCTCGCTGACAGATATTATTCTTATGAAGCTGTTGCGGATTAAACAAATTGAAAATAATGAGGGGAAAACCCTTGTATCCGAAGGCTTGGATGCCAGTTATTACGACATTATCAATTATTCCGTCTTTGCCCTGATAAAAATATTACTCGAAGATGAGCTTGTGTAAAGCAAAGAACGCCTTTTTCAGTCTTGCGCCTTTTATCAGAATTTTCTTCGGACCGGTTTCTGAAGAAGAAAAGCATCTCGATAGTGCTGATTACAGCCACAGAAGGCAGGACCATAGCACAGGTTGAAAAACGATTTGATCTGGGTATTCCGTTTCGGGCAGACGAAACAGACCTGAAAGCTATGATTCGCTCCAATCCCGGGTTGCTTTTGCTGCATCACGGAGTTGTTCTTAAGAAATGGTATTATTATGATTTTCCTGTTGGAAAAGAAGTGAAAAAATATTTAATTTCACCGGCACAATAACATTATGTTTCATTACATCTTAAAGCGGCTTTTTTATGGCATTCTTGTCCTTTGGGGGGTGGTAACACTGGTGTTTTTGCTTTTCAACATCCTGCCTGGCGATGCCTCGCGTATGTTGCTGGGGCAAAGGGCAGATATATCTTCTGTGGAGGCCATAAGAAAAGATCTCGGACTGGATAAACCGCTCTATATCCAATATTTTAATTTTCTCAACGACCTCTCTCCTGTATCTTTGCATAATGCGGATAGCCCAAAGAGTTACTGGTATTTAAGCCGTCTTAAATATCCTTCTGCCCACATTCTTATCCGGTTTAAACACGATGTATTGGTGCTGAAACCTCCGTACCTGCGGCGGTCGTACCAAAGCAAGCGCGATGTGTCAGCCATTATTGCCGAAGCTTTTCCTAAAACTTTACTGCTTGCTACCGCTGCCATACTGATGGCCATGTTCCTGGGTATCTTGCTGGGGATTCCGGCGGCGTTGTATAAGGACAGTCTTTATGACCGGTTTATGATGGTTTCTTCCTCTTTAGGAATGTCGGTACCTTCGTTTTTTGCCGCTATCCTCCTTGCCTGGCTTTTTGGGTTTGTGTGGGAGAAGTATACCGGACTGCCCATGTTTGGCAGCCTTTATTCTGTGGACAGTTACACCGGAGAGGTTTACCTTAGTCTGAGAAATTTGATTTTACCTGCCATTACTCTTGGTATCCGGCCGCTGGCCATCGTGATAAGCCTCACGCGGAGCGCTCTGCTCGAAGAGCTTTCAAAAGATTACATCCGTACCGCTTATGCCAAAGGTCTCACCCCTGCCAGGGTCATTTTTCGTCATGCCATGCGTAATGCCATGAATCCGGTCATAACAGCCATTACCGGTTGGTTTGCTTCTCTGCTGGCGGGAGCTGTATTTGTAGAATATGTCTTCGACTGGAAAGGTATCGGCCTGGTGATTGTAGATGCACTGGAAAAATACGACCTGCCCGTTATTATGGGAACGGTTCTGTTTATTGCCGTTATTCTCATCCTGACCAACATACTGGTTGATATCGTTTATGCGCTTCTTGACCCGCGCGTGAGGCTGGGGTAAAGGCAAAGCCAACATTGTCTGCTGAATTCCGATAACCCAAACCGGATGTTGTTCGTCCGATGAGTCTGTTGTCAGCGCAACAACCGTGTCTCTTGCCGGGTTATACAGGAAGATGTCCTGTCTTCCTTTTCCCCGGGTTTCATACCTTAATTTATCCTTTTTTATTCTTTATCAGACTCTTACTTTTCTCTGGTGTTGGGCTGTCTCGTCCTGTTAGTAAATTTTTTTAAAACAAGTAAACTTTATATGTTAAGTATTGAACAATATTTTGTATGTTTGTTGAGAATCAAAAATGCTACTGTAATATTTAGGTAGCTACTCATCTAATTAATGAAAATAATAATACATGGGAAGACCGCCAACGAGACCAAAGAAATTAAGGGACGGATTTTATATAGAAGTGAGAAATAAAGGTTCCAAAACGGGGATTAAAATTGTCCGGAATAGCAAAGAAGAGATGCTTAAAGCCATAAAAGACTATTCTAAAACTAAAGATGTCATTATCCTGGGGGAATCCAAAAACGGAAAATGGGTGGGACAACCCAGATAATACTGCCGTTTATTGCCTAAATAATATTTTACCCTGAAGCCTCCTGTGCAGAGAGGCTGTTCTCTTTTACTGAATTTTTTTGTGGTAGCTCCGGCCGCAGAGCTAAGGTACTGTAATGAAACAACCGCGCATCCATATCGCCCTTCCGGTACTGAACGAATCGTTGCAACTTCCCCGGTTCCTGCAGTCGTTAGGTGGTCAGAAGTTTCTTCATTTCGATATGGTTGCATGTGTTAACCAGTATAATGATTGGTGGCTGGATACTACCAAAAGGGTGCAATGTGAGGATAATCGCAAAAGTTTTGCTTTGCTGAGGCAACCGCAAAGATTTCCAGTAACGATTCTTGATAAAAGTTTGCCGGGCAAAGGATGGCAACCCAAAAAAGGAGGTGTGGGGCGTGCCCGAAAGACAATTATGGATACAATTGCCGCTGATGCCAACGACAGCGATATTATTGTCAGTATGGATGCGGATACCGATTATCCACCTGATTACCTTGCCGTTATCGCTGAGTATTTCCTAAAACACCCATCTCATCTCGGTCTCACCCTGCCCTATTATCATGTGCAAACCCAAAATGAAGAGAATAACCGGCTAATGATTCGTTATGAAATGTATATGCGTTATCATGCTTTGAACATGATACGTATCGGCAATCCCTATTGCTTTACTGCGCTGGGGTCGGCCATGGCTTTTCCGGTTTGGGCGTATCGCAGGGTAGGAGGGCTCACTCCCGTTTTAAGTGGCGAAGACTTTTATTTTCTGCAAAAACTGGTTAAAAGCGGTGTTATCGGTTATTTCACTTCGACAACAGCTTATCCTTCTTCCCGTTTTTCTGATCGCGTAAACTTCGGCACCGGTCCGGCATTGATAAAAGGGCGTTCCGGCAATTGGGACTCATATCCATTTTTCCCTTCCGGGCTTTTTGATCTTGTTGCAGAGACTTTTCACCTGTTTCCCCTGCTTTTTGATCATAATGTTTCCACACCCATGGACGATTTTTTAAAAGAGACTTTCAAAACGGCAAATGTTTGGGGCCCTTTGCGGGATAATTATAAAGACCGCCGGAATTTTGTCCGGGCTTGCATAAGCAAAGTCGATGGATTGCGGATTCTTCAGTTTTTAAAAAGGAATTATTCCGGAGACGGTAAGAATCTTCTGCCTTTGACAGCATTTATTCGGGAGCATTCTCCTTTTCCCGTTTCTGATGCAGATTTGGCTGCGTTGCAGGAAAAAGGATTTGAGAAAGCCGGGCTAAAAATGCTGTTCCGCCTGCGCGAGACGTTTTTTCTTTGGGAAAGCCGGGTTCGCACGGGAAAAGACATCTCCCAATAATTCCGGTTTTCCTGCGCAATATGCTCCAAAGTAATTATTAGAAGTCCCCTTATCTCTTTCCGAAATTTGCATTAGAGCACGCGCCCTTTTTATAACTCATACAGTTTCCCTTTTCCAGGTTGAAGCGTACCGAGAAAAAAAAGTCCATTCCGGTAAGGTTGCCAATACCCAAAAAAGTCCCCAGCTTTTCCGTCCCGACAGTTACAGAATAAAACCGCAAAGTAGCTCCTACCCGTATTTTCTCATAATTGTAAACCGTAACAGGAAAGCTGGCTCCGAATATTCTCGTTTCATAACGCGGGATGAGCGCCAATAGCGGTGGCTGCCTGACCGATTTCAGCCGGAAGCGTAAGGGCTGCAAAAAGTAGGCTCCCAAATAGAAATTACCTTCAAAGTGATAGTCATACTGAATGCTGAGCGTAGTGGGCAGACTCATATACAGGGTAGTATCCTTTAGCGAAGTATTCGGATTGCCATAAAACACATCACTTAGCATTCGTATGGTACTGTTGATACTTGAATTTTGTACGGTATCAAATTCCTGCCAGTTAGCTGAACGATTGTCAAACCAGTGTGTCTGTGTATGATTCTTAAACCTGATTCCGCCGATGTCCATGATAGAAACACCAAATTTGTAAACATAATCGGCATACGGTTTTGCACAAAGCCTCTTTTCGCCCGGATTGGTGAAAGTTTTGAGACGGGTATATAGAAATCCCACATCAAGTCCCAAACCGTGTCCTTTAAAAACAGGGTTAAAATTCGATTTGTTATAGTTGTTGTAATCTACGGGCAGTGCAAACCCAACGTCTCCATTATAATTTTTGATGTTAAGTATTCGGGAATATGGTACGGAAAAACGCAGATTTCTGGTGGCAACGTACCCTCCTGCCACACCAAACAGGAAATTCACTCCAACACCGAGGGACAATTTTGTGTTCCCGCGGTCGATGAGGTCATAAGCATAGTTGAGGTTGATTTCTGCCCAGCTCAGGGAGGAGATGCTAAAGTTACTGTCATTGAACCTTTTGTGCAGCAGTAAGGGATCGGAAAGTCTGCCATGGGAGGCTGCAATTTGATAGGGAATATTTATGCCGGTACTGACGGATCGCATTGAAACACCCAACGCAAACGCCTGCCTGCCTGCATCATGACGGAAGGCCCCTGAACTCTGGATATGATGGCAAAATCCTTTGCATTGTGATTTTCGTACGCGGTTAAATAGACTTTCGGATTTGGAGAAGCGTTGTTTCGGGCCATTCGCACAAAATCCCAAAAGCCGGTACTGCTGTTACCGATGTATCCGATGTTATTTTCCGTAAAAAAATCGGCAGTCATCAGATTGACATCAAGATTGACTTTTGAGTTGGTCAGAAAGGCAGGATTCAGTATGGCTCCGGCAGAACCGTTGTAATTATCAAAACCCAGACCCAACATTTGCTGTGAGAAGATATTTTGTCCCGAAAGGAAAAGAAGACCGATCAGAATATATTTAATAATACAGGTTGCTGTAACTTTCTTAACCGGCAATGCCATCCTCACCATAAACAGGTAAATTTTGAATAAAAATAAATAAGAAGTCCCCTATAGTTAAATGAGATATTTTTCGTAGATTCTTAGTTTAACTTTAAACAATTTCATTTAATGATAACAGCAAAAGTATGAAATCATTGCTTCATTCATGGTTGAAAAAGAGAAACTTTCTCCTGGTTATTTTGTCGTGGTCGTTATTGCCTGAAAATAAACATCCTAACCCGCCCGGATACTGCCGAACCAAAACCGGATTTAGATGGTCGGGTAAACAGAGATATCAGGGGTATTGTTTATTTTCGCAGAATGATGGGGAATAAGGTGGATATGGTTACCATCCTGGGCAGTACGGCTACCGGAAAAACACGTCTTGCTGCTCTGCTGGCTGAGAATATCGGTAGCGAGATTATCAGCGCCGACTCGCGTCAGGTTTATCGCGGCATGGATATCGGAACGGGAAAAGATTTGGAAGATTATTTCGTAAACGGCAAACAGATTCCTTTGCATTTGGTGAATGTCGCCGACCCGGGAACGGAGTATAATGTCTATGCCTTTCAGCACGATTTTCTTCACACTTACGCCGATATTAAAAAACGGGGACATCTGCCGGTTTTGTGCGGCGGCTCAGGGCTTTATCTTGATGCCGTTCTCAACGGCTACCGGTTGCAAAAAGTACCGGAAAACACGATTTTGCGGGAAAAGCTTGACACATTATCGGATTTAGGACTGATAGAATTGCTGAAGCGCTACGGAGCGTTGCACAACACCACAGACATTACCGATCGCAAACGCACGATTCGTGCCATCGAAATAAATGAATTTGAAAAAGTGCATCCTGTTAAGGAGGAATTTCCAAAAATCGATTCGGTGAACTTCGGTATTACTTTTCCCCGCGATGTTGTGCGGCAGCGAATTACCCAAAGGCTGAAAACCCGTCTTGAAAACGGAATGATTGAAGAGGTACAGGATTTGCTTAACAAAGGCCTGACCACGCAGCAATTGATTTTTTATGGTTTGGAATACCGTTTTGTAACCCAATATCTTATAGGAGAGATACGCTATAATGAAATGTTCTCAAAACTGAATACGGCTATCCATCAGCTTTCCAAACGGCAGATGACCTGGTTTCGACGTATGGAGAAAAGGGGTATTGTTATCCATTGGATTGATGGACAATTGGAGGAAGCTGAAAAAATCAATGTTTGCCTAAACACTCTCAATGATTATCCTCCCGCCGGGTAATTCCATATCCGAAGTCAATATCAGATTTCATTATTTATTTTTGGGCATTTTGGTTAACCTCTTTTTGCTTGTCGGCAAGTTCCTTTAAAGTATGGCTTTTAAGAAAGTCTTTGATCAATTCACTTAATTCACCCCAAAATTTACCCACCACACGGGTTTCCGTCTTTTCGCAATTGGGACCTGTATCAATACAATCCACCAATTCGATATTATGCTGAAAAGCGTTAAGAACCTCTAAAATAGTAATTTCTTCTGCGGGACGCCTAAGCACATACCCGCTTTTCCCCCCGGATTTGTTTTTTACCAACCCGGCTGTTTTTAAATGGGAAATAATATGCTCAAGATACCGGTATGAAAGCTTTTGGTTTTTTGCAATTGTTTTTTGAAATATGCCACCTTCCCCCTCATGAATGGCAATTTCAATCATGGCTCTTAACCCATACTGTTGCAATGTATTAACCTTCATAGCCGTTTAATTGATTGATTTTTTTTTGGAACTAAAATATAATAAAATATGGATGTCGAGACGGTTCCTGACTTTTACTAATCCCAGTAGATGTAAAGTTGGTTTGATTTTAAATGCACTTAGTTTCAAAGTTGCCGTCCCATCTACCTTCAGGTAATCATTTTTTTGTGATTGATGAATAGCCAACGGAACCGATTGGGAAATATTTCTTATTTCCACCTTTATGGGGATTGTATCCACGGTTGCCGACTGTATAATTGAAATAATATTGGCCGGGAATTCAATTTTAATAAATGGGAATTTTTTGAATTCCAGCATTTTTAAAAAATCTTTTCTCATTATGGGGTTAGGCGCCTTAAATTCAGATACCGCAAGATATAATGTTTCAAATCTGGTTGCTTTTCCTGTTGAGGAAGAGAGACAGCGCAGGCAAAACGAATATTTTAACTCAAAATGAGAGATGTTGGTTTGGCTTTTAATAAAAATTTGGTCTGAAGGAAAATAATTTGTTTCCTGACCTAGGGATAACTGTCCGAAAACAGAAAACCCGAATACCAACAAGAGGCCCCAAAATACACCGGGTTTAAGGCTAATTATTGCTCTTCTATAATCTTTACTCAAAATCATTTTTTCTAATAAAAGAAAAAGACGACCCATCTCCCGGAAAAATTTCCGGGCTGACGGGTCATCTTATTATTAAGAAAAATTACTAAAAGGAAATTCCGGCTTCAAGCATTAATCCCTTGAATCCTGCATTGTTACCATATTGAGAAAAGTTATTATACTTTTGATTTACATAAGCAGCTTTGATAAGAATGTTTTTGGTAAAAAACCAACCTAAGCCTCCTTCAAACCGGGTAATACTTTGGTTTTGATGATTGTTTACCCCATTTATTCTTCCGCCTACATAAAAGTCTTGATCCTTTCCAAAATAATATTGGGCACTTGCGATGTATTGTGTGAAATTGAAATTGGCACCGCCAAAGGCAGTTGTACCTTTTGCCCTTTCAAGAGTTCCAAATACTTCTAATCCACTTAGTTTTGCAAAAACATTGAACATGTAACTGTTGAGTTTATTGGTAAAACCAGGTCCCCATCTTCCTGTAAATGGATTATCGGAAATGTTGACATCTGCCGAAGAATAAGTTGGGCGAATCATCACAAGGTAAAACCTTGAACCCGTGCGTTCACCATAATACAATGAACCGAAATGATTTTTGGGATTATTGTATCCTGATAAAGTTATGCGTAATCTTTTGGATTTGGAGAAAGCCTTATCTATTCCTATCTTCCAGTAGAAGGCCATTTCCTTAAACATATTATAAGTAGTGTAGCGGTGGGTATAAGAACTATATCCGACGAGAGATGGCTTTAATGTTCCCCCGGTAAGTCCGGCCATTACCAAAAAACTGTTTTTTCTGAAATATAATTCAGCTGCAACTGCCGTTGTAAATGCATCCATTACAGGGCTCCCGATAAAAGGGTTGCGAATGATATTTCCATTATCGGAACGGAAAAAGTGAGCATCGCCGTAATTAATTTCCATTACCCCTGCTTTGAGGGTAAGGTTTTTCATGAAATTTTCCGTACCTTTAATGGGCAAACGGTCAATAATTAAGTAACCGCCTTTTACCCAGGTTTCCAGGTGATGGCGTGAAGAGAGATAAATCGTTACATTGACAGCAATACCCGGTGCCAGGTATGCATTGATGTTCATATTGGCCGTTGGCAGGTTAACGCCTTTTCCAAGTGGTACCAAACTGGAATCGGCATATTGGTTCAAAGCCTGATATTGCATGGCAAAATCAGCACCAAGTTTGACCTTTACTTGTTTGAACGGTTTGTTGTCAATTTGTGGGAGTTCGAATTGTGCGAACAATCCTGTTGAAATGAACACCCCGATAATCAAAAGAATGAATAATTTTTTCATTGCAGTAATTTTTTAATGAAACATTGTGTTAATTAATCGTTTGTTATTTTTAATATAATATGAAAATGAACTTCAATAGTGTCTCCCGATTTGATAGTGCCAAATAAAGCTGTTGGAGGTTTTATTCCATAATCGCTCATTTTTAGTGTATAAACACCCCGGACTTTAATCAGGTTGTGGCTAATATTTCCTGTTACCTGAATCATTACCATTTTTTTTATCCCGGCAACGGTTAAGATTCCTTTAATTGTGCTTGAAAAATTTTCTCCCTTGAGCTTGAAAGATGTCTCTCCTTTGGACAGAAAAGATATTTTTGGGTATTTGTCTTTTTTTAAGGCCTTATAGGTTTTATTATCCATCAAGGAAGATTCACTTTTTAAATTTTCCACAAAGGCAGTAAACAAAATATTTTTAAAATTAATTTGTTGATTGGTTATTGAAACCATTGCAGTACATTCAAATTTTTTCAAATCCTCCTTCCAATTATGGAGTGTTGAAGTACCAGTAATAAACACCTTTCCCGAATCCGCTACACTTTTATATTGGATATGTTGCTGTGCTGAAGTTGGATTTGCCAGAAAGAACATACTGACAAGAAACAGAGTGAAATATATTTTTCTCATAGCCTATAAATTTTATATATCCTATAGAAATAATAGTACAAAGATAATCAATTAGTGAATTATATCACAATAGATGTTAAAAAAATAACAAGGTGAGGCTAATTTATACTATTTATAAATAAAAGAAGTTGTTAATTATTTGTAATAGAGATATTTAAAAGTTTCAGAAGAGATAGTGAATATTTGAAAATTGGTTAAAAAGGTTTGTCTATTGTATTTTTTGAATTGAATTATTATTTTAGCTTTTTACTTTGACCGGGAACAAATTGATAGGCGCCGAGGTCGGGGGCCAGTCTGCGGGGATTCCCCAGCAGATCGTACGGTGCAGCCGCACTAATGGCAGGGTCGCCCTTGCCAATGGCCGGTGATAACGTGTCAAGGCGATAATCCTGATTCTCAATATTCATAAATTTCGGATCTTTGTTTTTAATAATTTGGTTGAAATAGGCAGGATTGTTCATTTTTAAACGGGTTTTCACCAGACTATGGTTGAGAAAATAAGCAGAGTCGGCACCGGCTACCATGCCTGTACCAAATTCGTTGTCGTTGTATCCGTAAATAATACTGTTTCCCAACGTAAAATGCATAGGGGAGGGGACGGGCTGGTTGTTGGAGTCGGGCAGAAAATTGGTCAGCATAACAGCCGGATTGTTCCGGATAGAATAGGGCCAGTAGTTGACCAGCGTGCTTTGGATAAAATGGTAATTGCCGCCACCGGTAAGCGCAAGACAATAACCGCCGCAGTTGGCAACCACCAGATTTTGGGCATCAATATTATAATCCTTGCTAAGGATTCCCGCCCCGTTCATGTTTTCAATCACAACATTTTTAAGTAAAAGTTTATTTTTGGTTTTTTGAAAAAATGATTCGGCCTGAATGCCGATAAATCCGTTTTTGATAATGGCATTTTTTATCACATCGTCGCGACCGGCGGGTCCTTCCATTATCCAGATACGGTCCCACTGTCCCGGGAGGTCGGCATAATCGGTTTCCGGCCTGTCACCCTGAAAAATTACAGGCTGTTCCCTTGTACCGGAAACGGTAAGCTTTCCGTTGGCATATACCCACAGCCCTGAATTTTTATGAAAATATATTTTTGTACCTGCGGCAATATTCAGGCTGCCGTATGAATTGATAACGGCAAATCCGTAAATCACAATGGGTTTTTTATTAGTCCACTGCACATTCTCGAGGCTGTCGGCCACAATTTTGTACGAAGGAAACCCGGGCGTATGATGATCGGCCAGTATGTAATGTGCATTTTTCCCCCAAGCTATTAGCTTGATACTCTGCTTATTACCATTAGTATTAAAAAGTAACCGATCTTCTACCACAAAGGGGTTGGCTGCATTGTTGGGGTCGATGGTTACGCGGGCAAAGATAAAAAGGCTGTCGCCGCCACGGATTTCCACATTCTGCTTGTCGAAAGTGGCCTCACCATCCACATTGATGCGGAAATCAGATACTGCTCCTTTTTCTAACCGGATATCGGAGATCCTTATCGTTGAGTTCCCCGGGTTATAAACTTTCAACCGGTGTGTGGCGGAACCCAGCGACGTGAATACTGTATCGAAAATGATGGAATCATTGGAAAAAGTCAGCTTAAAACCGGGACTTGTGTTAAGAATGTCTTTCTGACAAGCAGTCAATATCAGAATGCCGAAAAGGAGAAGAAGAAGTCCTGACCGGGCTGCTGTAATAAAAAGATTTATTTTGAATAGAGGTTTCAATGTAAAAATTTGCTTTAAGTTATGACAAAGATAGAGAACAATTTTAATGACGACTACACAGGAAAAATATTGTAATATTGCAAACAAATCATTTTTTATGGGAAAGTTTTGGTTTTCAATTTTGTTACTAAGTCTTAGCTTTATATTCCTCCGGAATCCGTTACAGGCACAATATAAAAACCTGACGCAAAGCGATTCCACGCGCTCGCCACAACAGATGGGCCAGGTGCAAAAGCTGAACTCCTCTAAAAAGGAATCACCGGCATACCGGTTTTTTCTCGGCGGAGGAATCGGCGGCGGCTATTCTACCTACAACTCCTATATCCAGATGACTCCTGTTTTTGGTTACAGAATTACCCCAAAAGTTCAAATTGGTACAAACCTCACCTACCTGTATCAATGGTCTAAAGATTTAGCCGGCAACAAATACAACTCAAATATTTATGGCGGGAGTCTCTTTTTGCGCTATATTTTCTGGAAGTTTTTGTACGTTCAGGCGGAATACGAAATTCTGAGTGTGCCCGATTATTATTCTACAGACGCTTCTGCACGGCGAACGGTAAGAAGTCCGTTTGCAGGTTTGGGATTTATCCAGACTCTTAGTGAAAGGAGTTTTTTAACGGTTTCCGTGCTTCACGATTTCCTCAATGACAAATACTCTCCATACAGCAATCCGCTTATCAGGGTTAGCTTCGCGTTTGGTCTGTAACTTCGCCAAAAAAACAAATAATTTTTATGCTACTTTTCCATCCATCACGTCCTCTTCAAACCGTAGGTTATTGATGATAAATTCCTGCCTTTGAGGTGTGTTTTTGCCCATATAAAAAGCCAGCGTCTCCGCAACGGAAGATTCCCGTTTTAGGATGACCGGATCAAGGCGCATGCTTTTGCCAATAAAATATTTAAACTCTCCGGGTGAAATTTCTCCCAGTCCTTTGAAGCGGGTAATCTCCGGATGCGGTTTTAGCTTTGCGATGGCCTTCATACGCTCTTCGTCCGAGTAGCAGTAGATAGTCTGTTTCTTGTTTCGAACACGAAATAACGGGGTTTGCAAGATGTGCAGATGACCCGTTTTCACCAGATCCGGATAAAACTGCAGAAAAAAGGTGAGGAGCAACAGACGAATGTGCATACCGTCCACATCGGCATCAGTGGCTACCACAATGTTGTTATAACGCAGGTTTTCAAGACTTTCGTCGATATTCAAAGCAGCCTGCAACAGGTTGAACTCTTCATTTTGGTAAACAATCTTTTTACTGAGTCCGTAACTGTTCAACGGTTTCCCTTTGAGGCTGAAAACAGCCTGGGTTTGTACATCGCGCGATTTGGTGATAGAACCGCTGGCCGAATCCCCCTCGGTGATAAACAGCGTTGTCTCTAATCTTTTTTCATGATTTGAGTTAAGATGAGCACGGCAATCGCGCAGTTTTTTGTTGTGCAAGCTGGCTTTTTTCACACTTTCACGAGCCAGCTTTTTAATACCGGCCATGTCTTTACGCTCTTTTTCCGATTGCAGGATTTTCCTGTAAAGCTCCTCGGCCGTTTCGGAATGAATGTGCAGATAGTTATCTAAGTTACGTTTGATAATATCACTGACATAATTACGCACGGTTTGTCCGCCCGGCTCTATATATTGCGAACCCAGTTTGGTTTTGGTCTGCGATTCGAAAACAGGCTCCTGAACTTTTATACTAAGGGTGGCAACCAACGAAGTACGTATGTCACTCGTTTCAAAATCTTTCTTGTAAAATTCACGAATAGCCTTTACAAGTGCTTCTCTGAAAGCGCTTTGGTGCGTTCCTCCCTGGGTGGTGTGCTGCCCGTTTACGAAAGAGTAGTACTCCTCACTATAGGAATGCGAGCTATGCGAAAAGGCACATTCAAAATCGTCTTCCCTGATGTGAATGATAGGATAGCGGAGCGGCCCGTTGCCGTTAATGTTGTGCTCAAGCAAATCAAGCAGTCCGTTTTTGGCCTGCAAACGCTGTCCGTTGAACACGATAGTAAGCCCGTTGTTAAGGAAAACATAATTCCATAGCTTCTCTTCCACATATTCAAAGATATAATGAATCTTTCCGAAAATATCTTCGTCGGGAATAAAACGGATAATGGTTCCCTGCTTTAAATCAGAAGGATGAATCCCGCCATCTTTTGCCAGCTTTCCACAATGGTATTCCACAATTTTTGCTTTTCCATCCCTAATGGATTGTGCTTCGAAAAAGCCGGACAAAGCATTTACCGCTTTGGCACCGACCCCGTTGAGTCCCACAGTTTTTTTAAAAACCTTGGAATCATATTTTGCACCTGTATTTATCTGGCTTACACAAGCTTTCACTTTCCCCAACGGCATGCCACGACCATAATCACGAACAGTAACCATCTTTTCATTGATCGTAACTTCAATTATTTTACCATGCCCCATGACATACTCGTCAATGGAGTTGTCCATCACCTCTTTCAGTAAGACATAAATCCCATCATCCGGCGAGCTGCCATCTCCCAGTTTACCGATATACATTCCCGGCCTGAGCCTGATGTGTTCTTTCCAGTCAAGAGACCTTACGCTGTCATCATTGTATTCTGCAGACATTTTCCCAAAATTTGATACAAAATTAGAAGAATGACTAAAGAAAACAACGTCCGGGCGAAATAGTTTTGAAACATCTTTTGTTGAAAACATTGAGATAATAGGAGGTTCGGAAGGATTTCTCAAAAAAAAGCCACTGCCGGTTTACGCAGTGGCTTTTTTTGAACGGGTGATTCCCAAATCTTATTTTTCCTTTTTGGTGCTGATGCCAAAAATCGGATAAAAAGGGCAAAAACTTATAAATACGGTCAAAAGCGGTGCCAGTGCAACAAGTCCCCACCAGCTTTTGTAGTAATAACCCAATGCGGCAATCACAATACTCAAAATAATCCGGATAATTTTGTCTGTACTTCCAATATTATGTTTCATAGTGATATGTTTATAAATTTAAGGCGAAAATAGATTGGAAAACAAAGAATATTGGTGATAAAAGTTACAGCGGTCCTAAAATTTCAATTTTAGAGCGGTGATTAACAACTTTCCCATCCCTTTCCAGCTGTTTTAACAGTCGGGAAATTACTTCTCTCGCCGTTCCCAGCTCATCGGCCAGGTGCTGATGGGTTATGTGAATAGTATTCTCCCCGACTTTTTTCTGCTTCTGTTTTAAATGCTGAATTAGTCTGAAATCCACAGTCTTAAAAGCAATGGAGTCAATAAAAAGTATCAGCTCTTTAAAACGGATGTAGAAAAGCAAAAGAAGAAAATCATTACACTGGGGATAGCGATAATGTAAATCTTTTAAGGTGTCAATAGGAATGGCAAACATTTTTGTTTCCATTTCCGTTTCGGCATAGGCCACACTTTTTGTCTGGTTAAACCCTGCCGCAATAGAGAGTGCACAGCTTTCGCCGGGATTTACATAATAAAGCAAAATTTCTTTTCCCGATTCGTCCTGTCGTATGACTTTTATCCTCCCTTCAAACACCAGGGGAACTACCTTGACGTACCTATCTTCTTCAAGGACTTTGGTGTGTGCCGGAACAGTAATGAATTGGCTTTTATCAATCAGTTCATTCACCAGACTCTTGTCATAAAAAATCTTTCTCAAAAAACGATAAATGGTATCCATAAGTTCAAATTATTTTCAAAAATAGTAAAAGGAGGGAAACACGGAGTTGTCCTGTTGCTTTTATGTTGATTCATTCATTAATTCCTGTTATTTTTGCTGCAAAATGAAACGAAAATGGAACCGGAAAAGAGGATACGGGCTTTTATAAGATTGGGGAGTGTACTGAGAGAGGTTTTTGGTGAGAAAGAGGGATCCTTTACCCCGGCTGAAACGGCAAAAATAAAGCTGCTGCACAAAGAAGCGGATGAAGCTGTTTTTTATAATGCATGGTTTACCAAAGATTTTGTTTACAAGGCTTTGCTGGCGTTGGGCGAAAGTATGCGGGAAGAGAAATTGCGAAAATGGTTGTCGGCTTACAATTTTGCCCGGGAGGTAACTTTTCAGCCGAAAACAGTGGGTGTGGTCATGGCTGGAAATGTGCCGGCAGTAGGCTTTCACGATTTTTTATGTGTGCTTATGAGTGGCCATCGTATCCTGGCACGGCTCTCTTCGGACGACAAAAAGCTGCTACCGGCCGTGGCGGAGGCGCTGATAGCCATCGAACCCGGTTTTAGTAAGTATATAAGTTTTACAGAGGGACAGATGAAAGGTTTTGATGCCATTATTGCCACCGGCAGTAACAATACTTCCCGCTATTTTGAGTACTATTTCGGGAAATATCCGAACATCATCCGCAAAAACAGAAACGGTGTTGCCGTCCTTACGGGAAACGAAACGGAAGAGCAGTTGAAAGCCCTTGCTACGGATGTTTTTCTTTATTACGGACTGGGTTGCCGGAATGTTGCCAAATTGGTAGTCCCCGAAAACTATGTTCCTGAACCGCTGTTGAAGGCCTTTGCGGAATGGAAACAGGTAAACGAAAACCATAAGTATTTTAACAATTACGAATACAACAAAGCCATTTTTCTTGTAAATGGCCGCACACATTTTGATACGGGCAACCTGTTGATAGTGGAGGACGATAAATTTGCTTCGCCGGTGAGTGTTTTACACTATGAATATTATTCCGGCCCGGTAGCTTTGCGAAACTATTTAATGGTGAATAGCACATTGATACAGTGTGTTGTTTCTGAAGCTGATATTCTTAAAAATACTGTGCCTATGGGAAAAAGCCAGTCGCCGGAGCTTTGGAATTATGCCGATGGTGTGGATACGATGGCTTTTTTACAAAGATTGCAATAAAGTGTTTGCCGGCATGATAGCGTATTTTTTATGCTTCGTAAACCGTTTTGGGAAAAGCTGAAAAAATCTCTGTAAAAAATTAGGATATTAAAGGGAAATAAAATATTTTTGCACCCCCAAAATTGATAGGAAAAAAACAAAGAAAAATGAAAAAAGATATTCACCCTAAGAATTACAGACTGGTTGTTTTCAAAGACATGTCTAACGACTACGCTTTCATCACCCGCTCAACTGTTAATACCAAAGAGACCATTAAATGGGAAGATGGTAACGAATATCCTTTGGTGAAACTGGATATTTCAAATAAGTCACATCCCTTTTTCACCGGGAAAATGAAACTGGTGGATACAGCAGGTCGTGTGGATAAATTCCGCAACCGTTACAAAAAGTTTCAGGAAAAGCAAAAATAATCGCGAAAAGGTTTATCATGAAGCCCTTGTCGGTTCCGGCAGGGGTTTTTGGTTTGAAATTACCTGAGAATAAAATCGATTTTCTTTTGCCGGAATTTTTTTTCGCCGTATCTTAGCCCATTTACGAAACCTTGGAGTTTTATGAATTATATCCTTTTTGATGGCGCGGTTCGGGACAATCTGCTGCCTTTCACATTTACCCGGCCTGTAGCGGATGTCAGGCTGGGAATTACCACCATTCGCGAAAAATGGGAACATTTTCTCGAACAAAAAACCTCTTCGTTAACACGCGACTATCTTGCGGAAAAGTTTCCCATCATAACAAGGGAAGAAAATATTTTGATTAATGCTTCCGTTTTACCCGACAAAGATTTGGCTGAGAAGGTCATGAACCTGAGGGATGGTATGGCACTGATACGTGGCGATTTGATGATTGCCATGTCTGTACATGCCGAAGATATTGAAAAAATGGATGACGCTGAGCCTGAAACGGTGGAGATAAACCGGGAGATCAGGCAATTGCGACACGTTTGGGAAATCTTCTCTATGAACAACAATGCTATCAGGGATGATTTTTTACGGTTGACTGCCGGACGGAAATCACAACCCCTTGGCAAAACAAATTTCCTGCAGGGTGATGTGTCAAATATTTTTGTCGAAGAGGGTGCACGTGTTGAGTTTGCTTTTTTGAATGCCACCAATGGACCAATTTATATCGGAAAAGAAACCGTTATTATGGAAGGTGCTAAAATTCGCGGGCCTTTCGCTCTGTGTGCGCATGCCACAGTGAAAATGGATGCCAAAATTTATGGTGGAACTACCATTGGCCCTTACTGCAAAGTGGGAGGGGAGATAAGTAATTCGGTTATCTTCGGATACTCCAACAAAGGACACGACGGTTTTCTCGGTAATTCCGTACTGGGCGAATGGTGTAATCTCGGGGCGGATACCAATGTTTCCAACCTGAAGAATACTTACGGGCCGGTGAAACTCTGGTCGTATGTTTCAGAGCATTTTGAAAATACCGGGGAGCAATTTTGCGGACTAATGATGGGAGACCACTCCAAAACCGGTATTAACACGATGTTTAACACCGGTACGGTGGTGGGTATGAATGCTAATATTTTCGGCGATGGCTATCAGCGTAATTTTATACCCTCCTTTTCGTGGGGTGGAAAACAGGGGCTGGAACATTATGACTTGAAAAAAGCTTTTAAGGTAGCAAAGGCAGTTTTTTCCCGCCGTAACAGAGATTTTGATGAAAAGGAAGAGCGAATCTTTTCCAGGGTGTTCGAGATAACTTACGACAGCAGAAGATAAGCGCTTTTCTGTCAACTGACAAAATGCGGCTCTTTTGCTTGTGGTACGGTCATTGTCTTTTGGTGTGTAACAAGTCGTGTAAGACTTTTAAAATATATGAACCGGGGATTTAAGCCGCTGAAACATATCTTATGCCGGCGGGTATTTCCCCGGACTGACAAATTGACTGATAGGAATTTTTTATGAGAGATATTTTTGAACTACAGGATATAATGAATGGTGATACGGAATTTTTTCCGCTTTTATCTCCGGAGGATGAGAAAATAATGAATGAGGAGGAAATCCCCGGTGAACTGCCTGTTTTGCCGGTGCGAAACACTGTTCTGTTTCCAGGCGTGGTCATTCCCATTACAGCTGGAAGAGATAAAAGCATTAAATTGATTCGGGATGCTTATCAGGGGAGTAAAATTATCGGCGTAGTGGCACAAAAAGATGCTGAAACCGAAGACCCCAAAGAAGATGATTTGCACAAGGTGGGAACCGTGGCGCACATCATTAAAATCCTGCAGATGCCTGATGGGAATACCACGGCTATCATTCAGGGAAAGCGGATATTTACCATTGAAGAGATGTTGCGGGAAGATCCCTACTTTGTTGCCCGTGTGAGAAGTCTTGACCCGCGTATAAATCCTCCACAGCATGAAATGTTTCAGGCACTGATTTCCTCTATTAGAGATCTTGCGGTTCAGATTATCGAAAAATCACCGATTATTCCTTCGGAAGCCGCTTTTGCCATCAATAATATCGAAAGCTCCGTTTTTTTGGTGAATTTTGTTTCTTCCAACCTGAACGTGGAAAACAAACAGAAACAGGAACTGTTGGAAATAACAAATCTTGAAGAACGTGCCAACAAAGTGTTGGAACTGCTTACAAAAGAGCTGCAGGTGCTGGAGCTGAAAAATCAAATTCAGACAAAGGTGAAAGTTGATTTGGATAAGCAGCAACGCGATTATTTTCTGAACCAACAACTGAAAACCATTCAGGAAGAACTGGGCGGCGGGCCTCACGATCAGGATATTCAGCGTTTGCAGGAAAAAGCAGCCAAAAAAAGCTGGCCGGAAACGGTGGGCGAAAGTTTTGAGGAAGAACTGTCGCGCTTGCAGCGTATGAATCCCAATGCTGCCGAGTACTCCATTCAAATGAACTATCTTGAGTTTCTTGTGGATTTGCCATGGAATGCGTTTACCAAAGATAATCTTGACCTGAAGCGGGCACAGAAAATACTGGATAAGGACCATTATGGTCTTGAAAAAGTTAAAGAGCGCATCATTGAATATCTCGCTGTGCTGAAGCTGAAAAACGACATGAAAGCGCCTATTTTGTGCTTTGTAGGCCCTCCCGGCGTGGGAAAAACCTCGCTGGGACGCTCTGTTGCCCGTGCATTGGGAAGAAAATATATCCGTATGTCACTGGGCGGACTGCGTGATGAGTCGGAATTGCGGGGACACCGGAAGACTTACATTGGTGCCATGCCGGGAAGAATTCTGCAAAATCTGAAAAAAGTGCAATCTTCTAACCCGGTATTTATGCTGGACGAAATTGACAAGGTGAGCGGCAATAACTTCAGTGGCGACCCACAGGCGGCATTGCTCGAGATTCTTGATCCGGAACAGAACAACACTTTCTACGACAATTATCTCGAATTGGACTACGACCTCTCGAAGGTGATGTTTATTGCTACAGCCAACAACTTGTCGGGTGTTCATCCCGCACTGGCTGACCGTATGGAAATTATTGAGCTGAGCGGATATCTGCTCGAGGAGAAAGTAGAAATAGCTCGCAAACACCTTATTCATAAACAATTCGAAGAAAATGGCATTAAGAAAGGTCAGCTGAGTTTTCCTAAAAAGACACTTGAAACCATTATCGATAAGTATACACGTGAAGCCGGCGTACGCTGGCTGGAAAAGCAAATTGCCAAAGTCATTCGCAACCGTGCCAAATTTATTGCCATGGGCGAAGATTATGATCCCAAAGTGAAACCCGATGATTTAGCGGAAATCTTTGGGAAACCGCGTTTCTCACGCGATAAACTGGTTTCAAATGAGATAGCCGGTGTGGTAACCGGGTTGGCATGGACGCGGGTAGGCGGTGAGATATTGTTTGTGGAAGTGAGTCTGAGCAAAGGCGATGGGCATCATTTGAAGCTGACCGGAAATCTCGGTGATGTTATGAAAGAATCAGCTTCGCTGGCGTATGAATACCTCAGGGCACATGCTGCTTACGTGGATTTGGATCCGGATATTTTCAGCAAACGGAATGTGCATATACATGTCCCTGAAGGGGCAACGCCAAAAGACGGTCCTTCTGCCGGAGTAACCATGCTCACTGCACTAACTTCCGCTTTTACCCACCGCAGGGTAAAACCTTATCTTGCTATGACAGGCGAAATTACCCTGCGTGGAAAAGTACTGCCTGTTGGAGGTATCAAAGAGAAAATTCTGGCGGCCAAGCGTGCAAAAATCAAAACCATACTGCTTTCCCGTGAAAATGAGAATGACATTGCCGAAATTCCTGAGAAATATATTGAAGGGTTACAGTTTGTTTACGTTGATAATATGTTGGAGGTACTCAATTTTGCTTTGATGAAAGAAAAAGTGAAAGAACGCTAAAGTTAGCTTGTTGATTTCACTTTTGGTTTAGGGGACTTCTAATAATATCTTGGAATCCGGGTTAAGGTAAATCATTTTAGCATTCCTTTTACATCATTTAAATTGCCATCGGTTTTTACCGGTGTAAGTTTCAAGATTTTGGCAATAAGCGGATAGATGTCAATATTTGGAAAGCTTTTTTGCCGGTAGTCTTTTTTAAATGCGGGACCTGCTGCATAAAAGATAGCATGCATGGCTCTCCACCGGTTATCGTAGCCATGGGTTCCTTTGCCGTGGCCAATGTGCCACGACCAGTAAATACTCCAGTTGGAATCGGCCACAACGGTAAGATCGTGGGTGCGGATATTGGTTCCGTAGTGCAACCTGGCCGGCAGACTGTCGTGTTTCCACACCTCGATGTGTTGAACTTTCTTTAACTTTTCATACACTGTCTCCAGTTTTCCGGGCTTTACCCCCAGATTATAAACCGGATTATTGCCATCCATTATTTGTAAATTGGCCGTGTCGATATAATGATCGAGAATTACCTGCCGGTCGTTGGAAATCGGCCCCATACCATGATCGGAGGTAATAATAAAATTCAACCGGTTATAGACAGGGAGTTTTCGCATGGCAGTAAAAAACTTTCCGAGCCACTGATCTAATTGTTCTACCATTTGGATGGTTTTTTCACCAGAAGGACCGTAACGGTGTCCGTAGCCATCCGGCTGGGGATAATACCAGAGGATTAAATGTGGACGAATGGAGTCGGGAAAAGAAAGCCAACGGACCAGGCTGTCAATTCGTGATGTAAAGGGCAGGGTTTGGCTGTAACGATACCAAATGTCAGGACGGATGCCTTCGATGGCTGCTTCGGAGCCAACCCAGTAAAGCGTGGCCGCCCGCATTCCCTGTTTTTGGGCTGTAACCCAAATAGGCTCTCCGCCATAGAAAATTCCGTTACCCACCGACGCACGGTCGGAAATACTGTATTTCTTTCCTAAATCCGTTGCATAAAAGCTGTTTAATACAATGCCATGATGGTCAGGATACAAGCCCGTGGCTATGCTGTAATGGTTTGGAAAGGTTTTGGTGGGAAAACCGGGAATCATTTCTGCAAACACACCTGCCTTTTTCAACGAATCCAGTACAGGCGTATGCGCATGTTCGGGATAATCCCACCGGAAGCCATCGAGCGAGAGTATAACCACATAAGGTTTCCCGGAATCATCACTGTTTTTGACTTCTTTTTTACAGCCGGCAGAAAGAAAG
>BTTE01000040.1:0-25616 GCA_036244975.1 bacterium
ATAATTTAGTATTTTCTACATCAAGTTAAAAGGTAAGTACTGCAAATCACTTAACATGGCTACAAAGTTAAGCAAAATCATAAGAAATCATAATCTACCGGAAATTTTTAACAAATCAGAATTTATCTCTTAAAAGCGATCTGTCTGCGCAGTTCCCGGGTCTATTCCTTTATGCTTTTTATCATATTTGCCACAGTCGAATTCGATATCTATATTTTTCAAGGGTTTTGAGAAATCATCCGAAGGACTGATGCCGAGTGAATGGTCGGCATACACTTTTCGCATGTAAAGTGCCCAGATAGGAAGCGCCATATTGGCGCCCTGACCGAGTTTGATCGTCCTGAAATGGACACTTCGGTCTTCGGCACCTACCCAAATGCCGGTAGTCAGTTTGGGAACGATGCCCATAAACCAGCCATCCGACTGATTTTGCGTGGTACCTGTTTTGCCGGCCACCGGGTTATTAAACCCATATCTGTAACGTAGCCGGATACCCGTTCCGCTTTCCACAACACCTTCTAACAATTTAATCATTTTGTAGGCGGTAATTTCGCTCATGGCTTCTGTTTTTTTAGGAGCAGCCTGATAAAGTACGTTACCGTTTTTATCTTCAATTTTCAGAATAAAGACAGGTTTGATATACACACCCTTGTCGGGAAAAGTGTTCATAGCTCCAACCATTTCGTAAAGTGAGAGATCAGGTGTCCCCAAAGCAATGGCAGGAACCGGCGGAATATAAGATGTAATACCCATCTTATGTGCCATTTGTATGACAGCCTGGGGTGAGAAACGACCAATAAGCCAGGCAGAGATCCAATTGTTTGAGTTGGCCAGCGCCCATTTCAGCGTTACCTCCTGACCAATGCGACGCGAGTCGGCATTGTGTGGTGTCCAGAAAGTACCGTTAGGCAATTTCACACTATACGAAATGTTGGGTACTTTGTAACAGGGGCTGTACTCACCCTCCTGCATGGCCAGCGTATAAAGAAACGGCTTAAAGGTAGAACCCACCTGCCGCCTGGCCTGTGTAACGTGGTCGTATTTAAAAAAGCGATAATCGATGCCTCCCACATAAGCCCTGACATATCCCGTACGGGTTTCCATAGACATTAGGCCGGCGTTCAGGATATACTTGTAATACCGGATAGAATCCATAGGAGTCATGGTAGTATCGATGATACCTTTCCACGAAAATACTTTCATGTGCACGGGTTTCTCAAAGGACATTTCGATGGAGTCCAAAGGAATGCCGGCATTTTTCATTACACGATAACGATCGGAACGACGCACGGCCTGCTGCATAATTTTATCAATCTCCTTTTTAATTTGCTGTTGGGTAGCGCCCGGGAAAATAAAAGGTGCATGAGGCTGATCTTTCCAGCGTTCATAAAATGTCGGCTGGAGGTAATTGGCAAGATACTCATGGACAGCCTCTTCGGCATAGCGCTGCATTCTCGAATCGATGGTGGTATAAATACGCAAGCCATCCTTGTATAAATTATAGGGCTTGCCGTTTGATTTAAAGTGGGTTTCGCTCCATTTATTCATAACGCGCCTGAGATATTCTCTAAAATAACGTGCCTGCCCGGTATTGTGATTCAACAGGCCATAATGCTCAACGCCGAGAGGCAATTTCCGTACCGAATCACGAACAGCTTTGGAGATGTAGCCGTATTTGTACATTTGCGACAGCACAAGATTACGTCTGCTCATGGACGCTTTGGGATGTAGAACCGGGCTGTAATGAGTAGGCATATTCACCACGCCTGCGAGCAATGCCGATTCCTGCAGGTTGAGTGAGTCGGGTGTTTTGTCAAAGAACGTTTTGGCAGCTGATTTTATTCCGTAGGCATTGTGTCCGAAAAATACGGTATTCAGATACATGGCGATAATTTCTTCCTTAGAGTAGTACCTTTCAAGTTTTACAGCGGTAACCCACTCCTGAAATTTACGCACCACGAGCTGTAATTTATTCAGTTTGCCCCGCGGGAAAAGATTTTTTGCAAGTTGCTGCGTAATGGTACTTCCGCCCCCTTTATGCTTTCCGGTAAGTACGCCGTAAAGAACCCGGAGCAAAGCACGCGGGTCAATTCCGGAGTGCTCCTCGAAACGAACATCTTCCGTAGCAATCAGTGCATTAATCAGATAGGGTGAAACCTGACGGTAAGTAATATTGGAACGGTTCTCAATGTAGTAAGTGCCGAGAATCTTTCCATCGGAAGAAATAACTTCGGAAGCGAGATTACTCTGAGGATTTTCCAGTTGCTGAAAAGTAGGCATTTTTCCGAAAAAACCGGTAATGATGCCATAAAAAAACAAAATAATCAGACTAAAGCCGAACAAATAAAGCAGCCAGAATTTGGTAATGTAATTGAACCATTTATATTTTTTCTTCCCTGCGTTCCCGGTCATTTTTTGTTCCATGGAATATTATTTTTTCAAAAAGATTATTCGACTTTCTCAATGTTCAACCCCACGCTTTTAATAGCTCTTAGCGTGTCAACACGCATGGCCTGCCATATCAAAAACTCATAATTTCCCGGCATGGGAAACTTAAGCTTCGACTTCAGCAGTACATGGTCTTCTTTTATTTCACCCCAGCCTTTACCCATCCATTTTCCCTGCACCGTAGCCAGCATAATTTCGAGGGTATCCTTCGTATAAGTTCCATTGGGAAAATGCGTTTGCATAAACAAATAAAGGTTGCTATAGCGATATTTCACGGTATGCCTGATATCAAAATAAAAGTTATAGAGGGACAGTGTATCCGTTACCGGCACTGTAAATTTCACGGTATCATTTTTTGACCAGGAACCATGAATATCCACCGCCTGCGTGTACAAATCAGCTCTGTTGCAACTTGTCAAAAGTAATGCGACAAAAAGCGGAGATAATAATATTTTAAAACGAAAAGATAACATACATTATCAATAATGAAATTTTGTTTGTTTTATTATTAGAAGTCCCCCTTAAATGTATGAAACAAAGTCATCAGTGCTACCGGCCTCTTCACTCGTTTTTTGTTCCTTTTGCAATGCAAAAGTCTCCAGATCAGCTGGTAACCTGTTTTTTTGATTCATTCGGATTACTTTTTTAACTTTATCAACAGGAATAGCCATCAAGCTGTCGGGCTCATCTGCATAAGCAAACCACATCAATTTTTGGAAGATATCGCTTTTTTGATAATGGGCCGTTCCTTTTTTTGTTCGCAATACCGTTTTTACATCTGGAAATTCCGCCAGCGCATCGATGTAATTATCCAATTCGTAATTCAGGCAGCATTTCAACTTACCACATTGTCCTGTAAGCTTTTGCGGATTTAAAGATAGCTGTTGGGTCCTGGCTGAATTGGTGGAAACACTTTTAAAGGTACTCATGTGGGAAGCACAGCAAAGTTCGCGGCCACAGGAGCCGATACCTCCCAGCTTGGCAGCTTCCTGACGCACACCAATCTGGCGCATCTCCACCCGCACTTTAAATTCATCGGCCAGCCGGCGAATCAGCTGCCGAAAATCAACCCTGTCGTTGGCCGTAAAATAAAAAATAGCCTTGGCCTTATCTCCGAGATACTCCACATCATTTACCTTCATCTCAAGCCCAAGTTCCTCGGCAATTCTGCGTGTACCAAACAAAGCTTCTTTTTCGTGAGAAATGGCCGCCAGCCATTTCTCGATATCGTTTGGTCTGGCATGACGATATACTTTCTTGACTTCCGTGCGCGAAGTGTCAAAATTTTTCCGTTTCATCTGTAGTTTTACCAATTCTCCGCTTAAAGCAACAATACCGATATCATGACCGGGACTGGTTTCCACAGTTACAATTTCACTCTCTTTAAGGTTAAGCTCCGGCGGACACAAAAAGAAATCTTTCCGGCCGTTCTTGAAACGAATCTCAACAAATTGTTCCTTATCATTTTGCCCGGGGTCGTTATACCCGGACAGCCAGTTAAAAGAGCTTAGTTTACAGCACCTTGATTGCTGAACAGAAACGTTATAACCCGATTGATTATTGACAATACAACAACCTCTGTTACTAACTATATTTTTGATTCGGTCTTTATTTTCCAAATTATTTTCCATTTCTTTCAATTTCAAACCACGAAAGTACAAAAGTAGGAAAATTATACTTGAAGCAATTTTCCCGGCTAAATAATATTTTGAGATACTAACAAGTATTTTTCGGTTCTACTATCATTTAGCGGGTAAATTGCTTTTGCCGTACCAAAGGGATGCCTTTGGGAGAAGTCAGAAGACCGAAGGCGGGTTAACATTCTCTTCAATAATTTGCGATAGAATTAATGCTGTCTGATCAGGATAATACACATTTATGTTTTGATCTGTCATAAGCCAATGTCTGATGGCAGGCTTCTCTTTGAGATTTAGCGTTTTTATTACGGCTACGCCCATTTGCTGCAAGGCAGGAATAACTTCTCTGGCACGCATAATATGACCGTTTCCCGTACCTTGAATACCATATAATATTTTCATGGGCTTGTAGATAACTTTTAAAAGGTGATAATTTCTTTCTTTAAAGAAGCGAAAATCTCCTGGTAGGATGGAAAGACGGTCATTTCTGTAGAGGCCTCATGCATACCGGGATTGTCTTTATAATAATAAATATTCCAGTCTTTTCCATCGAATTCCAAAGATGTCAGATTTTCAATCCAGTCGCCTGAATTTAAATAGGTTATTTCACCGGTTTCCGTGCTCATCTTGCTTATCTCGGGTTTGTGTATATGCCCGCATACGACATAGTCAAAACCGTTTTTTGCACCGGTTTCAGCTACAATAGTTTCAAACTTATTGATATATTTTACAGCTGATTTTACTTTGTCTTTTACTTTGGCCGCAAACGAAATGTGACCTTTCCCCAGCCATTTGCTGACCGTGTTGGCAAAACTGTTGATGTAAATTAAAATATCGTAACCGACTCCACAACCGCTTGTTAAACTGCCATATATCAATTATGTCTCCATTGAGAATCAGTGTTTTCGGATGAATACTTCTGAGATATAGTATTAACTCTTTGCTTCGACAGCCATAAGTGCCCAGGTGCATATCCGATAATACAACAACTTCCAGTGTTCTCCTGTTGTTCATCTAATCCCAATTAAATTTCAAAATATGAAGTACATAATTCTTTTAAACAAATGACAGGGCAAGAATAAACCTTAAATATTAACTGGATGTTAGCAGGTTGTTAATTTTGTATTATTTAAAATTACGAAGTTGTTTTTAAAATGGGGTTTGAATACTATACGCAATGGGCAGCGGATGCATGTGCCAGGGAATGTGTATGTAACGAACTTTAAATAATCCGGATAGCGCCCCGGTTTCCTCTTTCAAATTTACCGATGGCAACAGCTGCGGTTATGCCGTTTTTCATTAAATCGTTCAGGTATTTCTCTGCGTCTTTCTCCGGAAGGGCTACCAACAATCCGCCTGAAGTCTGGGCATCGCAAAGCAACAGTTGTTCGGTACGGGGCAGACCTCCGAAGTCCACAAAAGGTTTTACAAACTCCAGGTTGTTGTATGTGCCGCCCGGAATGATGCCTGCCGTGGCAAGATTTTTCACTTCTCGCAGGAAAGGAACTTTCTCAAAATCAATACGTACATCACATTTTGAGGCCGAGCTCATCTCTTTCAAGTGACCCAGTAGCCCGAAGCCGGTAACATCGGTGCAGGCGTGGATTTCGTAATGCATCATCACCTCTGCCGGAATTTTGTTCAGCGTGGCCATAAGCCGGCTTACCTCCTGCCGTAAGGCATCGTCCACCATGCCGCGCTTGATGGCGGTGGAGAGAATCCCGGTACCCAATGGTTTGGTGAGTATCAGCACATCGCCTGACCGGGCACCCTCATTTTTTATAATCCTGTCGGGATGAATACTTCCGGTAACCACCATGCCGTATTTAGGCTCAGGGTCTTCGATGGTGTGGCCACCGAGGATGGCAATGCCGGCTTCGGTGGCTTTATCCTGCGCACCTTTCAGGATTTGTTCTAAAACACGTATGGGCAAAGCCCCTTCGGGGAAACCCACAATGTTCAGGGCAAACAACGGTTTGGCACCCATGGCGTAAATATCACTTAACGCATTGGCAGCAGCAATGGTGCCGAAATCGTACGGGTCGTCCACAATGGGCGTAAAAAAATCGAGGGTTTGTACGATAGCCGTATTTTCATTGATTTTATAAACCGTGGCGTCATCGGAGGTTTCCGTTCCCACCAGTACCTGCGGGTCGAAAAGCGGTTTGAGTTTGGACAATACACTCTCCAGATGCTGCGGTTGGATTTTGCAGGCACAGCCCAGTCCGTGGGTGTAATGCGTGAGCTTAATTTCTTTGTCATCAGCTGTTCCCGGTGCCGGCGATTTTTCTTCTTTAGGCATAAGCGTTTTCACAGTCCGAATAATCTCGCCGGCGGCTTTTTTTACTTCGTCCATGGTCAGGTTGCGACCGGTGGAAAAGCGGATAGTTCCCATGGCAAAGTCCGGCGGTACCAACATGGCTTCCAGTACAGTCGAAACGTCAATGCTTTCGGAATGGCAGGCAGCGCCCGCCGAAGCAGCCACACCTTCCATCCGGTCGAGCAACGTATTGGCTTCTATCCGCGGAAAAGAGATGCTCAGTGTATTGGGTAACCGTTTTTCGGGATGGCCGTTCAGCTTGATGCCGGGCAGTGCTTCCCGCAATAGTTTGTAAAGATAATCCCGTGTTTTGCGACTGTGCTCTGTGCTTTCTGACAAATGTTCCTTTGCCAGTTCACAGGCTTTGCCGAGACCCACAATCTCCAGCACATTTTCGGTCCCGGCACGCAGGTTTTGCTCATGGCCGGCACCATGAATCAACTTTTCGAGATGGACTCCATTTCGGATAAACAATGCACCAATACCTTTGGGAGCATAGAGTTTGTGACCGGCAATACTCAGCATGTCCACATTCATTTTCTGCACATCCACCGAAATTTTTCCCAGAGATTGTGCTGCATCGCTGTGAAAGAAGATGCCGTTTTCACGGGCAATTTTCCCAATTTCTTCCACCGGCTGGATACTGCCTATTTCGTTGTTGGCATGCATGATCGTTATCAGAATAGTTTCGGGACGAATGGCCGCTTTCAGTGCGTCCAGCTTAATGATGCCGAATTTATCCACAGGAATGGTAGTAACTTCAAATCCCTGTTTTTCGAGGTACCGGCAAACCTCAAATACGGCGGGATGCTCCACTGCCGAAGTGATGATATGGTTGCCTTTGTGCCGGTTGGCCAAGGCAATGCCTTTGATGGCGTAGTTGTTGGATTCGGTGCCTCCGCTGGTAAAAATAATCTCCGAAGGTTCGCAATGGATGGTTTCGGCCACCTGGCGGCGGGCTTTTTCCACAGCCATTTTGGTTTTCACGCCGTAAGCGTGCACGCTGGACGGATTTCCAAAATAAGCTTCAAGATAGGGTCGCATGGCATCTGCCACCTCTTTGGCAATGGGTGTCGTGGCGTTGTAATCAAGATAAATGGGGTTCTTCATAAGTTTGAAGTGCCTAAAGTTTGAAGTACTTAAAGTACCTGAAAAAATTGAATTGATAATAAGTTTGCATTTGTGACTTGAATTCAGCGAATGTAAAATGAAACAAATCTGACAATGGGTATGAAATTAATTGTTTGTCAATACCTTTCTTATTTGTTCTGCCAGCTCCGGAATTTTATTTTTGACGACATCCCAAACAATGGAATAATTTATTCCAAAATAATCGTGAATGAGTTTGTCACGCATTCCCGCCATATTTTTCCAGGGAATATCTTTCCACTGATATTTCACATCAGCAGGAATTTTTTTTGTGGCTTCACCAATAATTTCCAGACTTCTGACAACAGCCCTTTTAAGGGTTTCATTGTTAATGAAATCAGTTTTTGTGGTTTGAGATGTGATTTCAGAAAGAATAAAATCACATTCGTCCAGGATATGCCTGAGTAGCTCTGTGTAATGTTTAGACATATTCCGTTTCTTTTAAGATATACGAGCCAATATGTTTACTCAATCCGTTTTTTGTCACAATCTCGACTTTATAATCTTTGAACGCTCTTTCAAGGATATCGTAAACGGCCATCAGATTATCAAAAGTTTCCTGTCCCTGGAAAAAGTCAACCAAAAGGTCAATGTCGCTGTCTTTGTATTGCGAACCTTTAACGTAAGAGCCAAAAAGGCCGATATGGCTGACCCCAAACCCGGATAATGATGCTTTCTCAGTTCTGAGAATTTCCAATATTGTTTCTTTTTTCAGCATGATTTCTATTTGTCCAAAATTACAAAAATTTTGCTTGATTCATATTTGTTTAATTAACCGCAAATAGTATTCCAAACGGGCTTTAGTTATTTTAAATTAACAGAGAGTCCTGATTTTTAATAAATTCCAAAATCTTCTGTGCATTTTCTTCCGGATTGTCTTTTTCCAGTTCCAATTCAAAAACATTTTCCCGGGGCCGTTGTGAGGCACCGTGTGCATACGCTTTGTCATAATAGCGCAGTGCCAGGCCTGCCACGGTTTGCAGGTCGCCGTTTTCCAATGCTTTCAGGGCTTCTTTCAAATACTGACCACCCAGCCGCTCTCTGATTTTTAACAATTGTTCTTCTAATTCTTCTTTTTTAAATCCACCATATTCTGTTACCAGCCGTTTTTCACGTGCAGCTTTCGGGGCAATGATTTTTATCAACGGGGCTTTTCGCAATTGAAAAAACAACGGATCAGGGAAAACACATTTTCCCAACTGCCGGCTTTCATCTTCCACCCATAGTCTTTTCTCAAAATCAAAATTCCGCCAGGCATCGGCAAGGTTGTTTTCAAACTGCTCGTTGGTGGGTTGCGGCAGTTGTCCCAACGGGCCGAAAACCGAGCCTTTGTGATGAGCAACTGCTTCAATGTCCAGAAATTGTTCCCCCTTTTTCGCTATGATTTTCAGGATATCCGTTTTGCCACTGCCGGTGTAACCGCCCAAAACCCACATTTTCACCGGGTGAGCAAATTGTTGCCGGATGTACCGGCGATAAGCCTTGTAACCACCTTCCAGCGTGTAAGCTTTCATGCCGGCAGTTTCAAAAAGCCAGGCCATGCTGCCTGAGCGCATGCCGCCCCGCCAGCAGTGTACCAGAATCTCTTTTTTCGGTGCCAGCCTTTTGGCCTGCTTTACAAAACCGGCCAGTTTCGGGCCGACAATTTCCAAGCCTAACTGTACGGCATGTTCTTTGCCGCCATTTTTATAACCAATTCCCACTATGGCGCGTTCATCATTGTTGAAAAGCGGAATATTTACAGCTCCCGGAATGTGCCCTTGTGCAAATTCTGCCGGCGAGCGCACATCCACCAGCGGCAGAGTGCCGGTCATGGGGAGAAATTTTTCTATGGGAAGGACCTGTGCCATCGTTTATTTTTAATCGTGCAAAGGTAAAATATTTGGAGGCACAGGGGAAAAGCCGTTATTGTGGGCCGGTTTTTCAGGACGAAAACTAACGAAGATTTCCTTAAATTAAGGTTAATGCTTCAATGCAGGCAATAGATATCTCTCGATAAACCTGAGTGGTAGCTGCCAGCCATTGTCTTTCGGAAACCAGGAAGTTATGGCAATGACCGTGTGAAGGGAGGGAATAATCACGATGTACTGCCCGCCGTATCCCAGGGCAATGATAGAAGAAAAAGATTCACTGTTTGAGACCAAAGTCCGTTGCCAGAAAAGATAGCCGTAGCCATCCAGTTCACCCCAGTATCTTTGGTCGAAATGAAAATGTTCTTTGGTAGCTTCTGCGATCCAATTCTCAGAAACAATTTGCCGTCCGTTCCACGCTCCTTTGTCTAACACCAGTTGCCCCAGTTTTATCATATCGCGGGGTGCCAGAAAAAGGCCTCCTCCCAGCTCAGGTTGCCCTTTTTCATTTCTGTAGTACCAGTCGTAATTTTTTATTTCTAATGGCTTGAAAAACAGGCTGCCCATAAACTTTTCGAGACTGATGTGCAGTGGGGATATGGCTGTGGTAAGCACATCGCCGATGGTATTGGTCAGTGCTGTTCGGTAATCAAAGGTTGTTCCCGGTGTGTGTACCAAAGGTTTTGAAAACATGTATCTTGCGTAATTGTCTGCCAGCAGGCTGTCGCTGTCTTCCATGCCGGCAAAGCCCGCCGACATGGTCAGGATATTTTCAAGCGTGATTTTATCCTTTCCGGTGGCCCAGTCGATATCTTTCAGGCCGGGCAGGAGTGATTGTGCTGTTTGGTTTACGTTTTTAATCAGCCCGCGGTCGATGGTGATGCCTGTCATTATTGAGGTAAAACTTTTGGTTACCGACATCATGATGGCGAGATCTCCTTTATGATAACCGTAGGGCCCTGGATGATAAAATTCGTCGAACACCAGTTTTCCGTTTCGTGCAATGGTCAGTGTATGGATATTACGGAAAGATTGGTCGTTTTTCAGGACTTTGTCTGCTTCGGCCATTTGTGAAACATCAATGTTTTGGGCTTTTAACGATGAGACCGCCCATCCATCGTTGGTAATGGCCGGAATAGAGAACTCCGGAGGTAGTAATGGCGATGTGGTTTTCGTACACGCGCCGAAAGTTAGCAACAACGCGGATAGAAAAAAGAGTTTTGGAGTTTTCATTCGTTGCGTAAAAAGTTAAAAAACTGTTCGCTTACAATTGCTGTCAAAACTAATTCAAAATTACTTTGCTTTTGATTATTCCTTTTCTCGTTGTGAAAGATAAAATGTTTTCTATTTGAAATCCAATTAGTGAGAAGGAGTTTCTGCTTTTTGTCTGTCTTATCAAAAAATATTTACTTTTGCTAGAACCATTTTTTATATAGGTACTTTGTAGAAAAATAATGGGTATTATATGGTTTAAAATAAAGCATATGAAGAAATTGTCGATTACTCTCCTTATTGCCTTTTTGCTTGTCAGATGCAGTGATTTGCCAAAAAAACAAACTTATGTTGCAAAGCGGGGTTTTGTTGCCGATAGCGCTATGGTTGTTTGTGCCCGACCCGAAGCTTCGAAAATCGGGATTCAGATTATGAAAGAAGGGGGCAATGCCTTTGATGCAATGATTGCCACCGATTTAGCACTTACCGTATCCTATCCTTTTGCCGGAAATATTGGCGGAGGTGGTTTTATGGTTTACAGAACCCACGATGGAAAAACCGGCGCCCTCGACTATAGGGAGAAAGCGCCCATCAAGGCAACACAAAACATGTATCTTGATAAAAACGGAAACGTTATAAAAGGAATGAGTACACTTGGGGCGATGGCTATCGGCGTTCCGGGAACAGTAGCCGGTTTGTTTAAAGTGTATAAAAAGTTCGGAACTCTTCCTTTTGCCAAACTTATTCAACCGGCCATCGATCTTGCCAAAAGAGGAGTAGTAGTTACGAAAAAACAAGCGCGCCGGCTAAATCATTACCGGAAATATTTTGCAGAAGTAAACCATTATCCTATCCTTCTTGACAAAGTTTGGAAAGCCGGCGATACCATCAAATATCCGAAGCTTGCCAAAACGTTCGAACGTATCAGAGACAATGGCCGCGATGAATTTTACAAAGGAAAAACGGCGGATATGCTGGTGAAGACTGTGCAAAAACTTGGCGGGATAATTACCAAAAAGGATTTGGCCGACTACCAGGCCAAATGGCGTACACCTATTGAATTTCGCTATAAAAACACCAGGATAATATCTATGTCGCCACCTTCGAGCGGAGGAATATGTGTGGCGGAGATTTTAAACGCAATCGAACCATACCCCGTCAAAAAATACGGACACAACAGCGTAAAATATATACAGCTATTAACCGAAGCCGAACGCCGGGCTTTTGCCGACAGAGCTTTTTTTCTAGGTGACCCCGACTTTGTAAAAATCCCCATCGATACGCTGATTTCACAAGAATATGCGACAAGAAGAATGGCCAGCTTTTCATGGAAAAAAGCAACCCCATCGTCAGAAGTAAGCCATGGAAACATAGTCGGTTACGAAAGTATGGAAACCACACATTATTCTATTGTGGACAAATACGGAAATGCCGTTGCCGTTACCACAACCTTAAACGGGGCTTACGGCTCCAAAGTTTATGTCTCGGCAGGGGGCTTTTTCCTGAACAACGAAATGGATGACTTTAGTGCCAAACCGGGTACTCCTAACCAATTTGGATTGGTAGGCGACAAAGCCAATGCGATACAACCCGGAAAACGGATGCTCAGCTCAATGACCCCCACCATTATTGAAAAAGCAGGTAAGTTGTATATGGTGCTCGGATCTCCGGGCGGCTCTACCATCATTACATCGGTGGTACAAACTTTTTTAAATGTGTATGAATTTGGCATGACTATGCAGCAGGCTGTTGATGCACCGCGCTTTCACTCACAGTGGTTGCCTGACAATATTAGGATGGAAGCCAAAGGCTTTTCGATTCCTTTACGGGATTCATTAAAAAGGCTGGGATATGCTATTGACACAACAGCTGCTCCGATTATAGGAAAAGTAGATGCTATTTTGCGCCTGCCTGACGGAAAACTCGAAGGAGGTGCAGACTATAGAGGAGATGACAAAGCAGCCGGATATTAACACTTTCGCTACACTTTTAGGTTTTTATCTTATCTCGGAAACAGCCACTCATGCATAGCCAGCATGGGCAACTCCAGCTTGAAAAAGTCTTTTTTACGTAACCGGTGTGAGGAAAAGAGGTGCTTGATCAGATAGTCTTTTTCGGGGAGAAAGGCAATCAGGTCAATTTTGTTGTCTTCGGCAAAGGTTTTCAGTGCTTCGGCTTTGTCGGTAGCTTCTACGAGCGTAAATCTGATTTTCCCATCCTGTTTTTCCTTCTCGAAAGCTTTTTCCAGCTCTTCCATTAAAATGCGGGCTTCCTGATTTTTCTTTTCCAAATGAAAATGACAGATATGAATTTTAAAATTAAGATGGCTCAGTAGTTTGAATAATTGTTGTAAAGTATAAATATCCAGTTTGTTAAAGTGGGTAGGAAACATCATGTTTCTGAGCTGAAAGCCGGAATAATTCTCGGGGATGGCCAACACGGGGACAGGCGCTTTGGCCATAATTTTTGCTGCCATACTTCCTTCAAGAAAGCCTTTTTTTCCGATTCCACGGGTACCCATAATCACCAAATCGGGTTCCAGCTCTTTGCAGATTTCCGTAATTTCCCACCTCGGGTCGCCTCCCTGTAGCGAAGAGGTTACCGAAATATCCTGACCGGAGGCTTTAATGAGCTTCTTTACCTGCCGTTCCAACTCAGCGAGTTGCCGCTCTGCCTGCTCTTTCAATGCCAACACAATGTCGCTGTTGAAAAAGACACCGGTATCCATAGCTTCCGGCAAACCGGAATCGGGAACCATGACCTGGTCGTTATAAATATGGAATAGATGAAATGTTGCTTTCTGATTGTCTGCGAGTTTCATGGCATAGATGCACGAATGTAAGCTACCTTCGGAAAAATCTACCGGAATGAGGATGGTTTTCATGAGCCTGAATTTTGTTCTCGTATATTTCTTTCTACAAAGGTAACTGTTTTTTTATATTCCCGGTCCAGACCCTGCCGGGCCAGTCAGAAACCCCGGTAAAACGGCAATGATAAAAATAATCAGATTCAACAACGGTGCTTTTTCCGGAAAAAGGGTGATGAGCGGGGTTTGTTTTATGACAGGCAATATGTTAATCATGAAATTCTTATTATAATCCGGAAATCAAGAGCACAAAGATTTGGCATATATTTTTAAGTTCACGAGCGCCTTATTTACAATTCGAAATAAATAAATAAAAGTTTTTAACTGAACTTGGTGTCAACCTATACTATGAAAAGACACCCACTTCAGGACTGACATATGCTTGATATTTGAGAAATACTTTATTTCTTTTGGGAGCCTCTTTTATTTGCCGCCTCTTCCAATCGTTTCTGAAAATTTGATTTCTTCTTCGGCTTCTTTTTATTGACCTCAATTTGCTTGAGTAATTTTTCTTCGTTAATAGCATACTTGAACAGATACATCTGCAGGAAAGTAATAATGTTGGCCAGGAAATAGTAGTAACTCAGACCTGAAGCATAGTTGTTAAAGATACCGAGGAACAAAATGGGCATGAAGTACATCATGGTTTTCAGACCCGGCATGGACTGCGTCTGCGACCCCATCATTTGGTTATTCATGTAAGTGTACATGATAGTTGCGACGGTCATCAGCAGGGTAAACAGGCTGACATGGTCTCCATAATAGGGAATATTCCAGGGCAAGTGGAGAATGGAATCGTAACTCGACAAATCGTGTGCCCACAAAAAGGCTTGTTGCCGTAACTGGATGGCAGAAGGGAAGAACTCAAACATGGCAAACAAGATAGGCAACTGCAACAGCATGGGAATACATCCCGAAGCCGGATTGGCTCCCGCTTTTCGGTACAAACCCATGACAGCCTGCTGTTTTTTCATAGAATCTTCCTTTTTGGGGAATTTGGCATTGATAGCATCGACCTCCGGTTTTAGAACCCGCATTTTTGCTGAAGACAAATATGTTTTGTAGGCAATAGGGAAAAGCACCACTTTCAATAAAATGGTGAGAACAAGGATAACGATTCCGTAATTCCAGCCATAACTGCCAAGCCAGTTGAAAACAGGAATAACAATCCACTCATTGATCCATGCCAGGATGAAAAAGCTCCAGCCAATAGGTATCTGACGTTCCAGTTGCATGCCATAGGCTTTCAGCGTGGTAAACTTATTGGGTCCGAAATAGAGCGACAGGGGAATAACCTGGCCGCGCTGCACATTGAAAGGAACGGTCAAATCAGCCGAAACGCTTTTTAGATAATGTTTTGCGGGTGGATTTTCTTTTATTTTGTGTACTTTTAAAATGCCATCGTTGAAGAACTGTTTGGCAATCAGTGTACTGGAAAAAAACCGTTGTTTAAAAGAAACCCATTTCAGGTTTGTCTTAATGGTCTTTTCTTCGTCCTTTCTTTCAGACAGATTATCAACGTTATCCTTATAGAATTTGTAATAAATGGTAGCACCGTTGCGGGGGTCAACGGTTTTTTCTTCCTGCAGCAGGTCAACATACCATTTAAGTTCCACATAATTCATGTTAGCCGGAATAATTCCCTGCATGCCATGCATTTCAATGTTGAAATTCAGCATGTAGTTATTCCCTTTAAAGGTATAAACATAGTCGATGTAACGGGTGGAATCTATTATTCCGTTAAGATTATTGGCGTAAACCCGCATAACAAACCGGAGCGAATCGTTACCGCTGACAACGTAGTTGTTTTTACCGGAATGCTGTCCGACAATTGAAAAATAGAGTTGGTTTGTGTTAATAACTTTGTTATTGGAGAAGAAGGAGATGCCAAAACGGCTGGTAGTTGAATCAAATAAGTAAAGAGGACGTTGATCCCATGTTTTGTATTTCTTCAGTTCCACCGAACGAATGAAACCGCCTTTTTTACTAATACTGAATTTTGCCAAATCAGTTTCGATGGTATAATATTTCTCTTTTCCACGGGTAGCAGAGGAAAAAGCGCCATATTCCCGAATTAAACCGGAAGTATTTTTTTGTGACACCTTAGATTGCCGTTTTTGAGTTGCTTTCCTGCTTTTGACCTCTTCCGCTTTTTGGATGTTCCTGCTTTTCAATACAGCAACTTTGGCAAGGCTCACCGAGTCGTTGTATTGCTGTATAACCCTGGCTATGGAGTCTTGTTTTCTTTTCTGTGCAGCCAGTTTCTCTTTCGATGGTGCCATCCAAATGGAATAGGCAATCATAATGGCTCCAATCAAAACAAAACCGAGAATAGAATTTTTGTTCATGTGTGCTTGTATAATAAAAGAGGCGCAAAGATAAACAGAATTTTGTTTTTCTACATAAGGAAACGGGAAAAGTAAACCTTAGTATTTTACCATGAGGATGTGTAAGTAGATGCCGGGTATGAGAAAAACCCTTTACTTTTGCATTTTACACGGATAGTATGAGAAAACTTTTAAATGAGGAACTGGGGCGTCTGGATGTTGCCTCTTTTAAAAAAGCGCCAAAAGCACCTTTTATTATAGTACTGGATAATATCAGAAGCCTGAATAATGTTGGTTCTGCTTTCAGAACCTCTGATGCTTTTCGCGTGGAAGCAGTCTATTTGTGTGGAATAACGGCAAAGCCTCCGCACCGCGAGATTCAAAAAACAGCCCTTGGCGCTACCGAATCGGTGAGATGGAAGTATTTCAAAACCACCACTGAGGCTTTGACTTCCCTCTCTGTCGAAAATTATCAGATAATAGTGGTTGAACAAGCTGATAAAAGTGTCAAATTACAGGATTTCAAGGTAAAAACCGGCAATAAATATGCTTTGGTTTTTGGAAACGAGGTGAAAGGCGTCGAAGAAGATGTTGTAAAAGCAGCAGATAAAGTCATCGAGATTCCACAATTCGGAACCAAACATTCGTTGAATATTTCGGTGAGTATAGGTGTGGTTTTGTGGGATTTATGGGTAAAATTGCGCAAAATAAAAATTTAAAAAAAAATCTTGTAAAAATATCGGTTAAAAACTTTGATTTGAAGGTATAATTAAAAAAAATTGTATATTTGCATGTTGTATAGACAGGTAAAAAGTCTGTTAGTGTTCAAATCAGAATAATATTTTAATGAAAAGTTCGGAATTTTTAAATCATAAACCTGACAAAATGAAAAAATTTTATTCCTTAACCCGAGTGCTCGTTTTGTTGAGCGCTTTGATGGTTCTCCCGCTGGCATTTTATGCACAGAATGCTTCTTCGGGGAAAAAGGATAAGCAAAAAACTGAGAAAAAAGCTGTAACGTCGAAAGAGAGTTTTTCCCCATACCTGTTTGGGCAGGCTGAATTTGGCTCTTCCTGGTCGCATGCCGAAGTGGCTTCTACAGTTGCTGTGCCCGATTTTAGAAAAAATGTATTTGTCGGCACCGGGTATTTCGCCGTTGGCTGGCAGTTTCTTCCGTGGATTAATGTTTACGGCGGACTGAACCGTGGTTATGCCAAAGGTTTTTTGGCGGCCGGAAGCAAGAGAAGCAAATACATGATTAATCCGGCCCATGATTACCGGTTTACTTCCGATTTCTATGGCGCTGACCTGAATGTGGGACTTAACCTGTCTAATTTAATTTCCGGTTATAAAGTTCGTAAAATTAGTTTGGGCGTACATGCCGGTTTGGGCCAGTCTCAATGGAAATCCAAACTTATTGATGAAACACTTGGCGTTCCGGTTGCAGTACACGGCTATAAAGGCAATGCTAATTCACACAACGGCGGTATCTCAAACCGCAAAGTATCTTTAACTATTCCGGTTGGTGTTAATGTAAATTACCGCCTCAACGATAATTGGGATGTTTATGGCGATTATACTTACACATGGCTCGATACTGACCTTTTGGATGGTGTCGTTTCTAACTATGGTAATGGGGGAAATGATGCGACTATTCGTGCTACGCTCGGTGTTCGGTATAACCTCAGCCTAAACGGTGTAGGCTCCATGGCTAAAAATGCTGTGGAAAAAACTACGCAAAAAGGATCTCCCGAACCATTGGTTGAGAGAGGTGATAGTATCGTAATTACGGTTAACGGGACTTTTCCACCGAAATATTTCAATAAGAATGCTGTCCTGATAATCCAACCGGTGATGAAATATGAAGGCGGTGAAAAGACACTGGCTCCTATCAAATTGAAAGGTGAAAAAGTTGCCGGCGAAGGCGAATTGGTCAGCTATCAAAATGGCGGTTCGTTTAGCCATACTTATAAAGTGCCTTACGAAAAAGGAATGGATGTTGCCCAACTGGTAACCCAATCGGTTGTTTATCCTTATTCCGGAAAAGAATATAAGTCTGTGAAGGCTGCAGAAGCCGGAGAAAAGAAAGCCAGGGTTATTCCCGAAAGGAAAATTGCCGATGGAACGATTGTTACCGCCAAGGCACTGATACATAACGAGCATTTCTATTTTGCTCCTGATGGCTATCAAAAAGAAACCATTGTTACCAATAAATCGAAGTTATTCTTTAAGGTGAATATGGCTAAACTTAACTGGCGACTGGCGCTTAACAAGAACAAAGAAAATTACAATGCTCTGAAGAATAATCTGGCTGACCTGCAAAAAGGATGGGCTGTTAAAAGTATTGATATTCAGGGATGGGCTTCTCCCGAAGGAGAAGAGACCTTTAACCAGGGGCTTTCCGAGCACCGTGCCCAGACCATGGAAAAATATGTAAAGGCTAAAATTAAAAGAGAATTTCGTAAGAAAGATAACAATTTTGCCTTTAAGAGCATTAAGGATCTGACTTTTAACTTAAATGCAAATGGTCCTGACTGGAACGGATTTATGAAAGCTGTTGAAAAATCCAACATTTCCGATAAGTCTGCTATCCTGAATGTTGTCAACTCTGCCAATGAAAGCAAAAAAGAAGAAGAAATCAGGAATATGATCCAGATTTATCCTGCACTGGAACGTGATATTCTTCCTCCGTTACGTCGTGCAGAATTGTATGTGAATGCCATCGAGCCTAAGAGACCTGAAGCTGAAATTGCCGCACTCTCTACCAGCCCCAACTTTGGCGAACTGAAGGTTGCAGAAATCCTGCATGCTGCCAATTTAACCAGTAACCTGAATACCAAAAAGCAGATTTACGCCAATGCGATGAAAAAATATCCCAAATACTGGAGAGCTGTTGCTAATGCCGGTGCTGTTGACGTTGAGCTGGGTAATTATAAAGAAGCTAAAATGCTACTGATGAAAGTCATGAAAATGAATAAAAACGCTTATCAGGCTCATAACAGCATGGGTGTTCTTCAGTCCAGGATGGGTAATTATAAAAAGGCCGAACATTGCTTTAAGATGGCACAAAAACTCGGCGCTGATGAAACTTACAACCTCGGTTTGGTTAATATCATGAAAGGTGATTATGCCAAAGCTGTTCAGTTGTTGAGTGGCACAAAGTTCGATTATAATCTTGGTCTTGCTCAAATACTAAACGGAAACCTCGATGTTGCTGCCAAGACCTTGAAATCTGCCAAAGAAAGTGCTGCTACGGATTATTTGTTGGCTGTTGTTGGTGCACGTAATGGTGATAATGCTATGGTTTATAACTATCTGGCAAAAGCTATCAAACTGGATGCTTCTTATGCCGGTAAAGCTGCCAAAGATCGCGAATTCCTGAAACTTTTCAATGAAACTGATTTCAAAGCTCTGGCAGGCAAAAAGTAGAATTTAAAAATACCAAATAAAAAAGGGAGCAAATTGCTCCCTTTTTTATTTGGTAAAGGAATTCTCAAAAGATTCCCCAAAAAACCAACATTGGCAATGCCTGCGAGCTAATGTTTCATCAACATTTCAATTTCTTCCACTTCGATGGGAAAATCAGCCATTAAGTCGATGGGCCTGTTTTTGGTGATTAAAATATCGTTTTCAATACGAATTCCGGTATTTTCTTCAGGGATGTAAATACCCGGTTCGCAGGTTAAGACCATCCCCGGCTCCAAAGGTTCATGCTTAGCCCCTACATCGTGGACATCCAGCCCCATAAAATGGGAAGTGCCGTGCATGAAGTATTTTTTAAACAGGGGATTTTCCACGTCCTGTTTTTTGACATCCTCCTCGCTGAACAATCCCAACCGAATCATCTCTTTTTCTATCAATTCATTGGCTTTGTTGTTGATATCATTGATGGTACTGCCTGGAATGTACAGCTTTTTTACTTCTTTCATTACCCGCAAAACGGCATGATAGAGTTCCTTTTGCCGCGAGGTAAATTTTCCGCTCACAGGAATGGTACGACTCAAATCAGCGGTATAATTTGCGTATTCTGCGCCGAAGTCCATGAGCAGCAGGTCACCTGAATGGCAGACCTTGTCGTTTTCAGTATAGTGCAAAATACAGGCGCTTTTGCCGGAGGCGATAATGGGGGCATAGCCATGACCATCGGCCCTGTTGCGCGTAAATTCATAACTGATTTCCGCCTCAACTTCAAATTCCCACACATCGGGTTTGGTAAATTCCAGGACCCTGTGTAATGCTTTGTTAGTTATGGCGCAAGCTTCTTTAATAAGGTCAATTTCCTGCCGGCTTTTAATCAGACGTAGTTTGGTAAGCAACGGGGCTGCCCTGTGGTATTTGTGTAAGGGATATTGTGCCTGTAATGCTGTTCCCAACCTGATTTCGCGGGTTTCCACATCAGGGAAAAATTTAATGTACTCATCGGAGTTCAAATATACATTATCAAAACAGGACATGACTTCCTTGAGAGAAGCCTCAAAATCATCTAACCAATACACGTCTTTTATTCCTGAGGTGCACTTTGCTTCTTCTTTGGTGTACTTATGCCCTTCCCATACTTCCAGCATTTCATTTGTTTTAAGAAGAAACAGCGCTTTGCGTAGTTTTTCGTTCGGACAGGCGGGAGCGAGCAGCAGAATACTTTTTTCCTGCTCAATTCCGGTCAGGTAAAAGAAATCGGAATTCTGCCGGAAGGGATGATATTGGTCGCCATTGCGGGGGCATTGGTCATTTGAATAAAATACGGCAAATGAGTTTTCGCTCATTTGTTTGGTAAAGTTTTCTCTGTTACTTCTAAAGAGTCTGTTACTTATGGATTGGTATCGCATTTTAAAAATATTTAAACTTGTTATAAATTATCAGAGTCAGGGGTGAATTTCCATATTTCTCATCGTATTGTCTTAATACTTTGATAAATTTGTGCATTTAAATTTTAAGACAAAATTAAATAATTAGGTTAAATATTATGTTAAATTCATTATTATGAGTAATAAACCTTACTATTCTTCGGTTACTAAGAAGATCATTATGTCGTTGATGGGGCTGTTTTTGGTAACGTATTTGGTGATTCATCTTACCCTGAATTCATTTTTGCTCATCAGCAATAATTTGTTTAATGAGGGAGCCCATTTTATGGAAACCAATGTTTTTATCCAGGCTTTCCAATGGGTGCTGTTTGCCGGATTTGCCATCCATATTTTTTATGGGATAGTCTTGCAAATTCAAAACTGGTTGTCGCGCCCGAAAAGCTATAAAAGAAGAGCTTTTATGGAACAGTCGCCTTTTTCCAGATACATGATTTATACCGGTATTCTCATTTTTATCTTTTTGATCGTTCATCTTGGTAATTTCTTTTTCGTAAAATTGGGCTGGATTGGGAATGGGGTGTCGTTAACCTCTAACGGAGAGGAAAATATGGCGCAACTGGTTCGTAGTCTGTTTCAGCACGGGGGCTATGTAACATTTTATGTGGTTATGTTCCTGCTTTTGGGTTTTCACCTGGACCATGCTTTTCAGTCGGCATTCCAGACACTCGGACTTAATCACAAAACCTACTGGGGTTTTATCAAAGGACTGAGCCGCGTTTATGCCATAGTTATAACTCTTGGCTTTGTTATCATTCCTTTGTTTATTTATTTTAAAATTGTATAATGTTATGACTAAGATAAATTCAAAAATTCCGGAAGGCCCGTTGACCGAAAAATGGACCCGATATAAAGAGCATCAAAATCTTGTAAACCCTGCCAACAAACGTAAAATCGATATTATCGTTGTGGGAACCGGACTTGCCGGCGGCGCCGCTGCTGCCAGTTTGGGTGAAATAGGATTCAATGTAAAAGTTTTTTGTATTCAGGACAGCCCGCGACGTGCGCATAGTATTGCTGCTCAGGGTGGGATCAATGCCGCCAAGAATTATCCTAACGACGGAGATACCATTTATCGTTTGTTTTATGATACGGTAAAAGGTGGCGACTACAGAGCACGTGAATCCAACACCTATCGTCTTGCTGAAGTAAGTAATAGTATTATCGACCAATGTGTGGCACAGGGAGTTCCCTTTGCCCGTGAATATTCGGGTTACCTTGCCAACCGCTCTTTTGGTGGTGCTTTGGTTTCCAGAACGTTTTATGCACGTGGACAGACCGGACAGCAGTTGTTGCTCGGTGCTTATGGCGCTTTAAGTAAAGAAATTAAACGAGGTTCCGTTACATTATACACCCGTCGCGAAATGCTTGACCTTGTGGTTATGAAAGATGGTCGTGCACGTGGTATTATCGTCAGAAACCTCTTTACCGGAGAATTTGAACGCTACGGTGCTCACGCTGTTTTGTTGGCTACAGGTGGTTATGGAAATGTTTATTTCCTTTCCACCAATGCCATGACTTCTAACGTAAGCGCTGCCTGGCGTGCATACAAACGAGGTGCTTATTTTGCCAATCCCTGCTATGTACAGATTCACCCTACCTGTATTCCCGTACATGGTGAATATCAGTCGAAACTGACGCTTATGAGTGAAAGTTTGCGAAATGACGGACGTATCTGGGTTCCCGGGAAGAAAGAGGATGCTGAGAAAATACGGAAAAAAGAGATTCGTCCGTGCGACATCTCCGAAGAGGACCGTGATTATTATCTTGAGAGAAGATATCCTGCGTTCGGTAACCTTGTTCCCCGCGATGTGGCTTCACGTGCCGCCAAAGAACGCTGTGATGCCGGTTATGGTGTCAGCCCGACAGGCCTGGCTGTATTCCTTGATTTGAAGGATGCCATTGTCCGTCTCGGTAAGGATGTTATTAAAGCCCGTTACGGTAACCTCTTCGACATGTACCAGCGTATTGTGGATGATGATCCATACGAAACGCCTATGATGATTTATCCTGCCGTTCACTATACTATGGGTGGACTTTGGGTAGATTACGAATTGCAAAGCAATATCCCCGGCCTGTTTGTTGGTGGCGAGGCCAACTTCTCCGACCACGGCGCTAACCGCCTCGGCGCTTCCTCTATTATGCAGGGATTGTCCGACGGTTATTTTGTATTGCCTTATACCATGCAAAATTATCTCGCCAATCAGATTACCGTGGGGGCTATTCCAACGGATACTCCTGAATTTGAGGAAGCCGAAAAAGAAGTCCGGGCAAGAATTGATAAATTGATGGCTGTTAATGGAAAAGAACCGGTTGACTATTTCCATAAAAAACTGGGACATATCATGTGGAATCATGTTGGTATGGCCCGTAACAGAGAAGGTTTGGAAGAAGGTATTAAAATGATTCGGAAACTACGTAAAGAATTCTGGAACAATGTTCGTGTTCCGGGTAATCCCGAAGGAATTAACATTGAACTGGAAAAATCACTTCGGGTAGCTGATTTCCTCGAATTGGGCGAATTAATGGCGCGTGATGCGCTGCACAGAGAAGAATCGGCCGGAGGCCATTTCCGTGAAGAATATCAAACTCCGGAAGGCGAAGCCCTGCGTAACGACAAGGACTTTATGTATGTGGCTGCCTGGGAGTATCCGGGCGACGACAAAGAGCCCAAACTCAACAAGGAAGAACTAAAATATGAATTTGTTGAAGTGAAGACACGTAACTATAAAACTGCCTGATGAAGTGTTAACGGATTATTTTAAATATTAAAAACAAGAATAATGGATCTGAAATTAAAAATATGGCGTCAAGCTTCCCACAACGAAAAGGGTCAATTTGTAGATTACGAGGTTCACAACATATCACCTGATACCTCTTTTTTGGAGATGATCGACATTTTGAACGATGAACTCGTTGAAAAAGGAGATGACCCGGTAGCTTTCGACCACGACTGTCGTGAAGGTATTTGCGGTATGTGCAGCATGTTTATCAACGGACATCCCCACGGGCCCGAAGCCGCTACCACTACCTGCCAGTTGCATATGCGCAAATTTAAAGATGGCGAAACCATCGTTATAGAACCCTGGCGTGCCAGACCTTTTCCGGTTATTAAAGACCTGATTGTAGATCGTTCGGCATTTGACGAAATCATCCGGGCCGGTGGTTATATTTCAACCACTACAGGTGGCATTCCCGATGCAAATGCCATTCCGATTAAAAAGGTTAATGCTGACCTCGCTATGGATGCTGCTGCCTGCATTGGTTGTGGCGCTTGTGTTGCCGCTTGTAAAAATGCTTCTGCTATGCTTTTCGTCGCAGCTAAAGTTTCACAGTTTGCCCTTTTACCACAAGGTAAAGTGGAAGCCAAAGATCGTGTGAAAGACATGGTGGCCAAAATGGACGAACTTGGGTTCGGTAACTGTACCAATACCTATGCTTGTGAAGCCGAATGTCCGAAAGAAATCTCTGTTACCAATATTGCTCGCATGAACCGTCAGTTTATCGGCGCCAAATTGGGATAAGCTGATTTTCAGCCTTCTTAAAACGGGTATCCGGCATAGCTGGATGCCTGTTTTTGTTTTATACAGGTTATTTTCCTGTTTTGAAATGAGAAAAGTGTTGTCGCCTTTACTTTCTTTTCCGTACTTTTGGAAAAAAACACCGGAGGATGAAATTTAGCGAAGTTATTGGTCAACAGGCTGTAAAACAGCGATTACTTGCGAGCGTGAGGAGAAACCGTGTGGCGCATACCCAGCTTTTTCTGGGGCCCGAAGGTTCAGGGGCACTACCACTCGCTATCGCCTTTGCCCAATATCTGAGTTGCCCTCATAAGCAGGGTGGCGATAGTTGCGGAACCTGTCCGTCCTGCATAAAATATCAGAAATTTGCGCATCCCGATCTGCATTTTATTTTTCCCACTGCTACCAACGACAAAGTCAAAAAGAATCCCCAGTCAGAACTTTTTCAGGAAGAATGGTTGAATTTTATGCAGACAAACCAGGGCTACATTACGCAAAGTGCCTGGTACGGAACCCTTGGGGTAGGAAACAAGCAGGGGACGATTTATGCCCGTGATGCCAATGATGTGGTGAAACTATTGGGTTTTAAACCTTATGAGGCTAAATATAAGGTTGTGATTATTTTTCAGGCGGAGCGTCTGCATATTTCCGCCTCCAATAAATTGCTTAAAAGTCTTGAAGAGCCGCCGGATAATACGTTGATTATACTAATTGCCGAACGGTATGAGATGATTATTCCCACGGTTCGCTCAAGGACCCAGCTGGTAAAAGTTCCCAAATTGCAGATGGTAGATATTCGGGATACTTTAATGCAACAATTTCCTGAAAAAGTTAATACAGAACAGGCTTCGGAGCTTGCAGCCTTGTCGCACGGTAATTGGAATCTTGCATTAGAGCTCATGGAACAGGCTGATGAAAATGAGTATAATTTTGTGAAGTTTCGCGGCTGGATGCGCCTTTGCTTTCGGGGAAACGACTATCTCGCCTTGCATGGTCTGATACAGGAACTGTCGCGACTAGGCCGTGAGAAACAAAAAAGATTCCTGATATATGGTTTGCAGGTGATGCATAACAGCTTGTTAGTAAATACAAAACTGGATTTATCAGAAGTCGCCGGAGCCGGTGAAAAAGATTACCTGCAGAAGTTTGCGCCGTATGTGAATGCTGCCAATCAAAAACAGATGTATGAGCTGCTTAATGAGGCAGTTTATCACATCGAGCGCAATGCTCACCCCGGCATTCTTTTTGCCGATTTGAGCTTTAAGCTCTCAGAATTGATGCGGGAGGGAAAGAAGGCAATATAAATAGGGCCTGCTGAAAAACACCATATTACATGATAATCAATAAGATACATTAAACTTAGTAACTTCAAATGCAAGGTTTTTGACTGAAATGTGTTAATTTCCCTGCATTTTTTATTTAGT
>BTTE01000041.1:0-25366 GCA_036244975.1 bacterium
ATGACTGACTGGCTTAAAACGAACAGCACACCGGAAGATGTTTTTCTGATGATGAGTTCCGGTAATTTTGATGGAATTGAGATGAAAACGCTCGCCATGCGACTGTTAGAGTGATAAACGCTTTTTTATTCTAAAAGTTGTTTAACTATTCATCGACAGGAGGAATTCCTCATTTGACTTGGTAAACTTCATCTTTTCTTTAAGGAACTGCATAGCTTCTACCGGATTCATATCCGATAAGTGATTTCTCAGAATCCAAATACGCTGCAATACATCCTTGTCGAGCAGCAGGTCTTCGCGCCGTGTGCTGGAAGCTACAATGTCGATAGCCGGGAAAATCCGTTTGTTGGAGAGTTTCCGGTCGAGTTGCAGTTCCATGTTTCCCGTCCCCTTAAATTCTTCAAAAATAACTTCATCCATTTTGGATCCGGTGTCAATCAGGGCAGTGGCCAGAATGGTGAGTGAGCCACCATCTTCAATCTGACGGGCAGCGCCGAAAAAACGTTTTGGTTTTTGCAGGGCGTTGGCCTCCACACCACCGGAAAGTACTTTGCCGGAAGCCGGTGAAACGGTATTGTAAGCCCGTGCCAGCCGTGTAATAGAATCTAACAGAATGACTACATCATGGCCGCTTTCGGTCATGCGTTTTGCTTTTTCGAGCACTAAGTTGGCGATTTTCACATGTTTTTCCGCCGGTTCGTCAAAAGTAGAGGCAATCACCTCCGCATTAACGCTGCGTGCCATGTCTGTAACCTCTTCCGGACGTTCATCGATGAGAAGAATAATCAGGTACACCTCGGGATGGTTGGAGGCAATGGCATTGGCAACTTCTTTCAATAGCACGGTTTTTCCGGTTTTAGGCTGTGAAACAATTAAGCCGCGCTGCCCTTTGCCAATGGGGCAAAACATATCCATAATCCGCGTGGAGAAAGTTTCTTTGGCATGTCCGGTCAGCTTAAATTTTGTTTTTGGAAACAGCGGTGTCAGAAAATCAAACGGAATCCGGTCGCGAATATCTTCCGGTGTTTTCCCATTGATAGAGATAACTTTAATAAGCGGGAAATATTTTTCTCCCTCTTTGGGCGGTCGGATGGTTCCCAGAACGGTGTCGCCGGTTTTCAGTCCGAAAAGTTTAATCTGTGACTGCGAAACATAAATATCATCCGGAGAATTCAGGTAGTTGTAATCCGAAGAACGCAGGAACCCGTAACCATCGGGCATGATTTCCAAAACCCCTTCCGAGTTAATTACGCCTTCGAGGATATAGGTACTTTCCTCTGGCTTTTTCGGCTCTCTTTCTTTGGGGTGATATTGTAGCTTGGCTTTCTGGTCCGTTCCTTTCTGTTCTTGCAGTGGGAGGTCTGTTCCTTCGTTTTTTACTGTTTCTGCTGATGATTCATCGACAGCCTTTGATGTGTCTTGCGGAGCGGGGATTCTATGACGATGGATGCGGGCTTCATATTGCTCCAAATGAGATTTTGGCTTTTGTTGCAATCCGGAATCTGCATCAACAACAGTATCTTCCTTTTTCCGGGGAAAGTTTTCATTTTTCTTTTTGGCAGCCACCTCTTCACGGCTCGCAGGCCTATTCGAAGGTTTGGCCTGTGAATTCTCATTAGAAGGTGAAACAGGCTCCGGTTTCTCATTTCTCGTTGTTTCTTCCCTGGTATTAGTTATCGGTTGTTGAATCTTGCGCGGACGGCCACGACGTCTTTTCTGTTGCGGAGGTGGCTGTTCCGTATTGTTGTCTGGTGTCTTTTTTTCAGGTTCTATCATTTTTAAAGACTTCTCTTCCTTTTGCTGAGGCTTATTATCTTCCGGTTTCCTGCGTTTATAAGGCCTTTTTTCCAGATATTGCTTTTTTTCTGTCTGTTCCTTTCCGGGATTCAAAGCCTGCTTATCCAGTATCTTATAAATCAGATCCCGCTTTATTAATTTCTCATGCTTGGGAATTTCAAGCTCTTTGGCAATTTGTCGTAATTCGCCTACCAGTTTACTGTTCAGCGTTATGATGTCGTACATGTAATTAAAATTTATTTTTATTGAGAAGGTTATCCGATTAATTTGGGCTTAAAAATTTTATGAAATCTTTTTCTTTAGGAAAAATTAAAAGGACCCTTTTAATCGGGCAAATATATAAAAAATTAATACATTGGATTGTTATTCGTAAATATTTTAACACTTTTTACATGTACAAAGAGTTTATCCCTGACAAAAACTTCTGCCGAATAGATTCTGAAAGGCAACATGATAAAATTCCTCACCATATACAGTTCTTTCTTCGTCGTGCTTCCCGTTCTCAGGACACCCTGCCATGCGATGATGCAGCCTGTGCCGCCTCCCTCCCAAAATATAAATCTGTCGGAAACCAATCGGCAGTCACTCCGGCAGAAAGACTGCTTTTTTACGATGGCCTGCCATCTGCTCCACAGGTGGATAAAACCATAATATTTGGTTTCGGGGATACCCATTGCAACAGCTTCTCCTATTTTTCATGCCTTGAATCGCGCAGAGACATAGTCGGGCCAGTCTTTTTTTTGATCGGAATTTTTTTCAAAATCACATCGTCAATCAGATAAATCCATTGGGAAATTAAAATAACCGCTCGTGAGTGCGCTGTTAAAATTACTATTTTTGACAAAAGTAAAAATATTCTTAATCATAAAAATCTTATGAAATTCCGCCTCGTAGTTAAGAAATATTGCCGTCGTCTGACGTTTTCCGGATGGCTGGTTTTATTGCTGATGCTGATACTCATTTACAGGATATGGTTGGGAAATGTTGGCGGTTGGTTATCGCTTAACCATCCGATAAAAGCCAAAACACTTGTGGTAGAAGGGTGGATTGAGGATTATGCCTTAAAAAACGCAGTGGGTTATTATGAAAAGAACGGGTATGAGCATTTGATTGTTACCGGGATACCTATTACGCAATGGCACGATTATGTGGCGTTTAAGAATACGGCTGAAGGCGCTGAGGCCGTTATCAAAGGCGATGGATTTAAAGACAGTATTTATCAGGCAGTTATTCCCCGGTCGGTTACCATTAACCGGACTTATAATACGGCGGTGGCCACCCGGATTTTGTTTGAAAAGCATCCCGGTTGGGGGAAAACGTTTAACGTTTATTCCGTTGGCGTACATGCCCGCCGTACCCGCTTGATGTTTGAGCGGGCTTTTGGTGATGAATATAAAATAGGTATTATTGCTGATACTGACCGGACTTTTGATCCGGAACACTGGTGGAAATCCAGTAAGGGATTCCGGAATGTGAGCAATGAATTCGTGGCGTTTAACTACGTGTGGGCATTTTTCCATCCGGATTACAAAGTTTTTGAGAAACAGTTGAAAAAGGGCTATGCGGTTGACAGTATCCGTCGGCTCCGCCGGAAAAGCAATAGTGAGTTTAAGTAATCTGACAAAGAAGAGACTATGGACAAGTTGAATATTTCGTTGCTGTACGTTGAAGATGATGGTACCTTAAGAAATATCTACCAAAAGATTCTCGAATATTCCATCGAAAAAGTTTACGTAGCTTCCAATGGTCTTGAAGGATTGGAAAATTATAAAACCTATCACCCTGATATTGTGCTGACAGATGTAAGAATGCCGGTGATGGATGGCCTTGATATGATCGCTAAAATCAGGGAGTTAGATAAAAATATCCGTATTATCATTTTGTCTGCCTTTGGCGAACCGCGTTATTTTCTGAGCGCTATTGAACTGGGCGTAAAAGCTTATCTGTTAAAACCTGTGGATTCGGCCCACCTGCTTAAAACTATCGGAGAACAGGCTAATGATATTTTGTTGGATAAAAAGGTCAGGGAAGAGGAGGAGAAAAGATGGGTTGCGGAGAACGAACAGCGAAAAAGTGAGACTATTTTGCGTGCATTAGCGCATGTAACCGCTGTTTTCTTTCAGGAAGGGTTTAACCGGGCTTCTGTTATGAAAGTACTCAGCCTTATCGGAGATGCCACAGATTCATCACGCGTTTATATTTTTCAGAATTTTGAAGATGAGCAGGGGAAATCTTATACTTCCCAGATTTACGAATGGGTTCAGAATGAAGTAATGCCTGAAATTGATAATCCTGTTTTGGCCCGGTTATATTTTGATGACCCCATCTTTGTCAGGTGGGTAAAAGTAATGCAGGGCCACGAATTCATTCATGGTCTGATTAAAAATTTGCCGGTAGCGGCAGAGCGAAATATTCTCCTTGAACAGGGTATTATTTCCATTCTGTCCATGCCTATCTATGTACTGGGAAAATGGTGGGGATTTATCGGACTGGATGATTGTAAAAATGAGAGGATATGGTCGGAGGCGGAAATGGGTGCTCTCGAAACGCTGGCACATAACCTCGGCGCTGCAATTTACCGCAAACAGGTGGAAAATGAATTGCGCGAGCTAAATGTACACCTCGAACAACGGGTCAGACAACGTACCGAAGAGTTGGAAAAAGAGATTGCCGAGCGCCGGTTGGCAGAAATACGGTTGCGGGAAAGTGAAGAAAAATACCGACTCATTTTTGAAAATGCCAACAATGGAATTATCCTGATTATTGATGGGAAAATTATCATGGTAAATCCTAAGACCCTTGAAATCCTTGAAGGTACTCCCGGTAAACTTATCGGCGGTAGTCTGCTTAATTTTGTTCACAAGGAAGATAAAAAGTTGCTGGATAGATTCTTGTCGTCAATACAGGAAAGAGTGGGGGCAGAATTTATCGATGTTCGTCTGTTTTCCGCAACCGGTAAAGTTAAATGGGTAGAGCTTAAAACCAACGATATTTTGTGGGATGAGGAAGATGCCTGCCTGGTATTTTTGTCGGATATCAGTGCCCGGAAAAAAGCCGAATATGAACTGAATAATCTTAACAAAGACCTGGAAAAACGGGTCTCGCAGGAAGTGCAAAAAGTCAGGCAACAGCAGCAACTGTTGGTACAGAAATCAAAACTGGAGTATATCGGCGAACTTTCGGCAGGTCTTTCGCATGAAGTGAACCAACCGTTGGGAGGTATCTCCATGGGACTCGATAATATCCTGATACACATGGCCGAAGGGACGCTTGACGAAAAATATATCAAGGATAAATTCCTGATTCTTTTTAAAGATATTGAACGCATCAACCAGATAATACAGCATGTTCGTATTTTCTCACGCGACCAACAGGAAGCCCTTAAAGAGGATGTGGATGTTGTTAAAGTACTCAACAATGCCTTATCGCTTGTTAAAATGCAGCTAAAAGATTATCAAATTAGCCTGGATTTACGATTTGCCAAAGAAGCTTTTATTGTAGTGGGAAACCCTTATCGTCTTGAGCAGGTCTTCCTGAACTTGCTTTCTAATGCCCGCTATGCCGTGGAAGAAAAAGAAAGATGGGGGAAAGATACCCCTTACGGAAAGAAAATTGCCATTCGTTGTAAACGGAATGGCGAACTTTGTGAAGTTCTTGTCAGAGATAATGGAACGGGCATACCGAAGAAATATTTACCCAATATTTTTGATCCTTTTTTTACTACCAAAGACGAAGAAAAAGGAACCGGACTCGGCCTTTCCATTTCCTACGGCATTGTGAAAGAATACGGTGGAAAGATTGAAGTACAGAGCAAAGAAGGAGAGTTTACGGAATTTTTAATTCAATTACCTTTGAAAAATTAAATGATGAATAGTAAATTAAGCATTCTCGTTGTTGATGACGAACAGCGTTTTGTGGATGAAATTGAAGAGTTTCTGAAAAATAAAAAGTTCAAAGTTTTTACTGCGAGCCATCCTGTCAAAGCATTGGAACTGGTAAAAGCACATGCGCCGGATATTGCCATTCTCGATATACGTCTGCCAGGGATGAACGGCCTTGATTTACTGCACGAGATAAAAAAGATAAAGCCTGTTACAGAGGTTATTATGATTTCGGGGCATGGCGACATGAATACGGTGATTGAGGCCATGCGCAAGGGCGCCGTCGATTATTTTGCCAAACCCTTTCGTCTTGCCGATGTTTACAAGGCTATTATCCGTACGCAACGGTTTATCCAGATAAACAGTGAGCTAAAAGCAGTGAAATCAAGTATGGACGTGCTTTCAAAGAAACTCCTTGATAATATTGGTGTCCGGCTTGTCGGCAATAGCCGGGCCACAAAGGAGATGATCAGAATGATGACCAAAGTGGCACAAACGCCCAACACATCGGTGCTGGTTCTCGGAGAGAGCGGTACAGGAAAAGAACTGGTTGCCCACGGAATCCATTATTTAAGTAGTCGAAGCAATAATATGTTTTATTCGGTAAACTGTTCGGCCATCCCCGAAGCCCTTTTTGAAAGTGAGTTTTTCGGACATAAAAAAGGAGCTTTTACCGGTGCGGAAGCTGACAAAGAAGGCTGGTTTGAGATTGCTGACGGTGGCACTTTGTTTCTTGACGAAATCAGTGATATGCCCCTGATACAACAAGCAAAACTGTTGCGGGTACTCGAAGAGAGAAAAGTGAGTAAAATAGGCTCACGTCAGAGTAAACATGTTGATGTAAGGGTTATTGCCGCATCTAATACAGATCTGGAAAAGCTGGCCAATGAGAATAAATTCCGGCCCGATTTGTTTCACCGGCTGAATATTTTTGTGATCAATATCCCGGCGTTACGAACCCGGAAAGAAGATATTCCTGATTTGTGTGAGTATTATCTGAAAATGTATGCCCGTCAATTTAATAAGTCACCGTTAAAGCTGAATGAAGAAGCTATGGAAAAAATGATGGCCTACGATTTTTCCGGAAATGTCAGAGAACTCAGAAATATCATTGAAAGAGCGGTTATTTTATGCGAAGGTGATGAATTGTTGCCCCTTCATTTGCGGCTGTCGCATAGTCAGGGCAAGGGGAAAGACGGGGTAATCCTGTCCGAAACTTCCGATATTCCATCTGATGTTTCTTTTGACTTTGGTTTCGATTTGGAGGAAAACGAAAGGCAACTGATACAAAAGGCTCTAAACCGGTCAGGAAACAACAAATCGAAAGCCGCTGCTTTACTGAACATTACCTGGCAGGCACTGGACCGCCGGATGAAAAAATACAACATGGAATAATTAATCCGAAAAATACATGCGTTTTTCGGCAGTTTGCCCTGCTTCAAACCGGAATTAAGGCTATATTTTATCACAAACCCTGAGCTGCCACTGGTTTATTAAACATTTATTAATTTAGACTGGAAATAAATAACAGTTTCCGATAAAATTTTGATTAAATTGAAATAATTCAATACGAATTATATTCTATTTTCGCAGCAAAATTTTTATCTAAAAATCCATATAGATAATCATGAACGGAGAATCATTAATATTATTTTTTATAATTGCCGTTATCCTTGTTGGAGGCGGCATTGTATTCGCTTCAATCGTTGCTCCGAGGTCTTTTAATTCCCAGAAATTTGAACCATACGAATGTGGTATTCCTACAGAAGGGCCTGCCTGGATTCAGTTCCATATCGGATACTATCTGTTTGCTATTATTTACCTCGTTTTTGATGTTGAGACGGTCTTTCTTTTTCCCTGGGCCGTGGTAATGAAATCCGTAGGCCTGCGGGCATTTGTTGAGATCATTATCTTCTTTTTCATTCTTGGCCTCGGACTTTTGTATGCATGGAAGAAAGGAGCGCTGAGATGGGTATAAAAATCAAATCGATGAAAAACGAAGACTTCAAAGACAATGAAACACTGGAGTCTTTGAAAGAATTGGGAGATAGCGTTTTTTTAACCACCATTGATAATGTGTTAAACTGGGGACGGTCCAACTCAATTTGGCCGCTGACATTTGCCACAAGTTGTTGCGGTATTGAAATGATGGCTGCCGGGGCACCGCGCTACGATTTTGCCCGCTTTGGCATTGAAGTTTACCGTGCCTCACCGCGGCAAGCCGACGTGATTGTTGTTGCCGGAACCATTGTTCATAAAATGGTTCCCATATTAAAACGGCTTTACGACCAAATGGCCGATCCTAAATATGTTATCGCCATGGGTGCCTGTGCCGTGTCGGGTGGCCCTTTTTACTATAATAACTATTCGGTGGTGCGTGGTGTTGATCATGTGTTGCCTGTGGATGTTTACGTCCCTGGGTGTCCTCCCCGGCCGGAAGCCCTGCTTTACGGCATCATGCAACTCCAGCGTAAGATAAAAGCCAAATCATTGGCAGGAAAGAAAAAGAACAAGGATAAAAAATCCGGAGCTGATGAAAAATAAAGAAGAATTGAAAGCTTTTCTCGCCGATTTAATCCCTTTTGCAACCATCGAAGAGGGTAAACAATACCCGGAAGTTGTGGTTCCTTTGGATAAGTGGCACGAAACGGCACAGAAACTGAGCAAAAACGATAATACACCTTTCGATTTCCTTATAAGCCTTACGGCGGTTGATTATCTTACAAAGTTTTTGGTAGTCTATCATCTTGAATCTACTTCTACCCACGATTTTGTGGTGGTGAAAACTTATATTGAAGAGAGAGACAACCCGGTGATAGATACCCTGTCAGATATTTGGGTTACCACAGAATTTCATGAGAGGGAAGTATTCGACTTGTTTGGTATCCGGTTTAACCATCATCCTGATCTGCGGAGGTTGTTTCTCGAAGAAGGGTATGGTTTCCCCTTACGAAAGGACTTTAAAGATGAAATAAATATAATTGAACTTCTTAACTGATATGAGTGAAGAAATAGCTAAAAATATAATCATTAGGGAAAACGAGGACTATATCATTAACATGGGGCCTCAGCATCCCTCTACTCACGGTGTTTTAAGATTGGAAGTCTGCCTGAACGGAGAAACCGTGAAATATTTGATTCCTCACATTGGGTATATTCACAGAGCTATCGAAAAGATGAGCGAAGCGGATACGTACAAGCAAATCATTCATCTCACCGACAGGATGGATTATCTTTCGGCTCACATGAACAATGAAGCGGTATGTCTCGCTGTTGAAAATGCCCTCGAAATTGAAGTTCCGCAACGTGTTAAGTACATCCGGGTTATTTTGGATGAACTCTCCCGTCTTGCATCGCATCATCTGTGGTGGAGCGCTTACGGTATGGACCTCGGCGCTCTGACAACCTTTTTTTATGGTATGCGCGACCGGGAAAAAATTCTCGCTATTTTTGAAGAATCCTTCGGCTCACGTTTGCTGCACAGCTTTAATATACCCGGTGGGCTGATGCACGATGTTCATCCCAACTTTCAAAAACACACCATGGAGTTTGTTCGGTATTTTCGGAAAAAACTTCCGGAGTACAAACAGTTGCTGACCGATAACGTCATTTTTCATAACCGGACCAAAGGAATTGGACAGATGTCGCGCGAAACAGCGATTGCCTTTGGTGTTACAGGCCCATCGGGCAGAGGTTCGGGATTTTCGTGTGACGTACGTAAAAAGGCTCCTTATGGTCTTTATGACGAGATAAAATTTAAAGAAGCTCTGCACGATGAAGGCGATTCCTTTGCCCGCTATATCGTACGTATGGATGAGATGGAAGAATCTTTAAACATTCTCGAACAGGTGGCGGATAATGTTCCTGAAGGAGATTTTACAGCAAAGATAAAGCTGGTTGTTAAGCTTCCTGAAGGAGAATATTACCAGCGCGTGGAAACAGCCCGCGGCGAACTGGGTGTTTACATTGTAAGCGACGGGAAGAAATTTCCTTATCGTGTTAAATTCCGCTCACCCAGTTTTAGTAACCTTTTCACCCTGAATACTTTGGCTAAAGGTAGCTTAATTGCTGACCTTGTAGCCATCTGCGGTTCTCTTGATTTGATAATCCCTGATATTGACCGATAAACCTGAAAAATATGATGTTAGATATTTATAGCTTTTCGACCTTAACGGCAACCATTGACAAAAGCCTGCATGCAGCTATGACTCCCTGGCTTGCCGTTACTACAGAATTTGTTTTAATAGGTTTGTTGTTTTTAACATTTTATGCGCTGCTTGGTCTGTTTCTTGTGTATCTTGAGCGTAAAGTTTGTGCGGTGATGCAAAACCGTATCGGACCCAACAGGGTAGGGAAGTGGGGTATTTTTCAAACTATTGCCGACCTTATAAAACTGGTTACCAAAGAATTGATATTAATTAAAAATGCCGATAATTTTCTGTTTAACCTGGCTCCTTTTATTGTGATTATCGCCTCTTTTATGGCTATGGCAGCTTTACCTTTTGCCAAGGGATTGCAGGCCATTGATTTTAATATAGGTATTTTTTACATTATCGCCGTTTCTTCGCTGGGCGTAGTTGGTATTCTCATTGCCGGATGGTCCAGCAATAGTAAATATTCACTCATTGGCGCCATACGAAGCGGTGCTCAGATAGTGAGTTACGAACTCTCAGTGGGATTGTCCTTACTGGCCGTGGTGATTTTCTCTGGTTCAATGCAATTATCAACTATCGTGGAAAGTCAGGCCAATGGCTGGTGGATTTTTAAAGGACATATTCTGGCTCTTGTTGCTTTCGTTATTTATTTGATAGCGAGTACGGCCGAAATTAACCGTGGCCCTTTTGATCTTGCCGAGGCCGAGTCTGAACTAACGGCAGGATTCCATACGGAATATTCGGGTATTAAATTTGCTTTCTTCTTTTTGGCCGAATACATCAATATGTTTATTGTGGCTGCTATTGCGGCAACATTGTTTTTCGGAGGATGGATGCCGCTACACATAGACCATTGGGTAGCTTTTAACAATGTGATGGATTATATTCCTTCCATTGTCTGGTTTTTCGGAAAGACCTTTTTCATTATTTATTTAATCATGTGGTTCAAATGGACTTTCCCTCGATTGCGAATAGACCAACTGTTAAATCTGGAGTGGAAGTACCTCTTGCCATTGAGTCTGCTGAACATTGTACTCATCTCTTTTGTGGTACTGATGGGTTGGTATTTTTAATTGAAAATATAGAATTGAAATGAATAGTGTTATACAATATTTTACCGATATTTATAAAGGAGTTCGCTCTTTATGGGCTGGCATGAAGGTAACCGGAAAATATTTTGTGAGCCCGGGTGAAATTGTAACGGAACAATATCCGGAGAATCGGGCTACCCTGAAAATGGAAGAAAGATTCAAAGGAGAAGTTGTCATGCCCCATGACGAAAACAACCAACACCGTTGTACCGGATGTGGTATTTGCGAATTGAACTGCCCCAACGGTGCTATTGAGATTATTACCAAAAAAGTTCCCAATGAAGATGGAAAAATGGTACGTGTGATTGATAAACACATTTATCGCTTGTCTATGTGCACCTTTTGTGAGTTGTGCATTAAAACGTGTCCGTTTGATGCTATAGAATGGGGACAGGACTTTGAACATGCTGTATTTGACAGATCAAAATTGACCAAAGTTTTAAACAAACCGGGTTCATCACTTAAAAAGAAGGAGGTTAAATCATGACACTTAACGTTCTCATGTTTTATTTGTTATCAGGCATTGTTCTTACGTTCTCGGTGTTGACGATAACTTCCCGAAAAATGCTCCGGGCTGCTGTATATCTTTTGTTTGTGCTGGTGGCCACTGCAGGCCTCTACTTTTTGCTGAATTATCAGTTTCTTGCGGCAGTTCAGCTCACGCTCTATGCCGGAGGTATCGTTGTATTAATTATTTTTAGTATTTTGCTTACCAGTCATATTAGCGAGAACTTCAAAAAGCCGGCACCCTGGAAGTTGTGGATGGGAATATCCGCACTGATTGTGGGCGGCGCCACGACTTTGTGGACATTGCTTTCACATGATTTTGTGAAAGCTGCAGACGTGAAAGCCGTTCCGGTTGACATGCATCTCATTGGAAACGAGCTTCTCGGTATGGGGAAAAATGGCTACGTTTTGGCCTTTGAAATTATCAGTATTTTGTTGCTCGCCGCTATGATTGCAGCTATTGTTATTGCCAAAAAGGAAAAGAATCAAAAATCAGAACTATTATGATACAGGGAATATCAATTTATAATTTTCTTATTGTCAGCACCCTTATGTTTTTTATCGGAATTGCCGGCTTCATAATCCGTCAGAATCTGATTACCATTTTGTTGTCGGTGGAGTTGATTCTTAATTCAGTGGTGATTAATTTTCTGGTTTTTAACCGGTATCTCTATCCCGACCAGTTACAGGGGCATTTTTTTTCGCTTTTTATTGTAGGTGTCGCTGCTGCAGAGGCTTCCGTAGCAATAGCCCTCATTATTAACATTTATCGGCGAATCCATAATATTGAAGCAGATAACGTGAACGAAATGAAATATTAAAACCGTTTTTACCATGACTGATTTTTCATATACAATATTAATTCCGCTAATTCCGCTGCTGGTTTTCCTTATCACAGGATTGCTTGGGATGAAGTGGAAGCCGCTTGTTTCAGGGGTGATAGGAACCATAGGTCTGGGAATCTCTTTTTTCCTGTCGTTGTTTGCCGCCTATCAGTATTTTTTTGCAACAGCAGCCGCAAATGGTTACCATACCATTATTCCTGTCAATATGCTCTGGCTTTCGTTCACCAGTACCTTGCAGATTCACATGGGAATGTTGTTGGACCCCATTTCTATACTGATGCTTGTGGTTGTTACCACAGTCTCTTTCATGGTGCATATCTACAGCCTTGGATATATGAAAGGAGAAAAAGGATTTCAGCGATTTTATGCCTTTTTATCTCTGTTTACTTTCGCCATGCTTGGCGTAGTGCTGGCCACCAATATTTTTCAACTGTATATTTTCTGGGAGCTGGTGGGAGTTTCTTCTTTTCTGCTTATTGGTTTTTATTACGATAAACCTTCTGCGGTTGCAGCGGCAAAAAAAGCTTTTATTGTTACCCGTTTTGCCGATCTCGGCTTTTTGATAGGGATTCTTATATTATCCTATTACACAGGTACTTTCGATTTTGTAAAACTTAATCAACCCGGAACGGGTTTGTTTGCCGGAATTGCCGGGGTGAGCTTTCTTGGGATTTCTGGTATTACCTGGGCTATGGGCCTTATTTTCATGGGTGCTGCGGGTAAATCCGCCATGTTCCCACTGCATATATGGCTTCCCGATGCCATGGAAGGGCCTACTCCCGTGTCGGCCTTAATACATGCCGCCACCATGGTGGTAGCCGGTGTCTTTCTCGTTGCCCGTTTGTTTCCTATTTATCATTTCCAGGCGCCTGACGTGTTGGTTTTCATTGGTTATGTGGGTGGTTTTACCTCTCTTTTTGCAGCTATTATCGCCATTACCCAAAACGATATCAAAAGGGTTTTGGCCTATTCTACCTTGTCGCAGATTGGCTATATGATGGTGGCGCTCGGAGTTTCCGGCTATGGGGGTGAAGCCGGGCTGGGCTTTACGGCTTCCATGTTTCATCTGTTTACCCATGCCATGTTTAAAGGGCTGCTCTTTTTGGGAGCCGGTGCTATCATTCATTCCGTGCATTCAAATATGATGAAAGATATGGGTGGCTTACGAAAGTATATGCCCATCACTCACTTTACCTTTCTCGCAGCGAGTCTTGCTATATCGGGAATTCCTCCCTTTGCAGGCTTTTTTAGTAAAGATGAAATTTTGGTAGCGGCATTTAATTCCAATAAACTGCTGTTTTATGTGGAATATATTACCGCAGGGATTACCTCATTCTATATTTTCCGGCTCTACTTTAATATTTTCTGGGGAAAAGATACAAAATATAAACATAAGCCCCACGAAGCCCCGTGGAATATGGCCATTCCACTAATTTTTCTGGCGCTGGGTGCCACCTTTGGGGGATTTATTCCTTTTCACAATCTGGTAACTTCCAATATGAAACCTTTTGCTGAGGAAACAAACTTTTTGGTGGCTTTGCCTTCGGTAGCCATTGGCTTGCTTGGAATAGCAGTAGCCTGGGTATTGTACAAAAAAGAGAACGAGATGCCCGCCAGAATTGCCAAAAGTATGGGAATACTGTACACGAGCACATTCAACAAATTCTATATTGATGAGATTTATCTCTTTGTTACCAAAAAGATAATCTTTAACCGTATAGCCAGGCCGATTGCATGGTTCGACCGCAACGTTGTGGATGCATTTATGATTGGCATCGGCACGGTAACAATGAAAATGTCTTATAAAATAAAAGGCCTGCAATCCGGCGAACTTCAGCAATATGCTTTTGTTTTCATTGCCGGCACAGTGATATTGGCACTTTTCTTACTTTACTCTTTGGGGTATCATTAAAGGGCGGATAAATAATTTAAAAAAGTTGACGAAGTTTAAATTTAAAATATATAACAGGTGAATATTCTGAGTTTATTTGTGTTGGTTCCTGTTTTAACAATCATGGGAATCATGTTTACCAAGGATCTCAAGGGAGCGCGGCTGGTATCGGCTGTAGGAATGGGAATCCAGTTGGCACTTGCAGCTTTCCTGGTACTTTATTACCTCTCTGTTCGCGGCGCAGGCAATCTGCACGAAATGGTTCTGACGTCTGATTATAACTGGTTTCCCAGTTTAAATATTCATTATTTCATCGGCGTCGATGGCATTTCTGTTGCGATGATAGCACTGACTGCCATTGTTATTTTTGCGGGAATCTTTGCCTCCTGGGAGATGGAATTCCTTCCGCGAGAGTTTTTTACCACGCTTATATTACTGGTTACAGGAGTTTTTGGGTTTTTCATTTCGCTTGACTTGTTTACTTTGTTTCTCTTTTATGAGTTAGCTGTAATTCCCATGTATCTGCTCATTGGGATATGGGGAAGCGGACCAAAAGAAGCCTCGGCCATGAAGCTTACGCTGATGCTCATGGGCGGGTCGGCACTGCTTTTGGTGGGAATTCTTGGTATCTATTTTAATTCGGCACCCAACGGAGGCGCTTATACCTTTAATATTCTTCAGATTGCCAAAATCCATATACCCATAGCGGCCCAGCGTTTCTTTTTTCCTCTTACATTTGTCGGCTTCGGTGTACTTGCTGCGCTTTTTCCTCTTCACACCTGGTCTCCGAGTGGTCATGCTTCAGCGCCTACGGCGGTATCGATGCTTCATGCCGGAGTATTAATGAAACTGGGGGCATATGGTGTTTTCCGGATAGCCATTTTTCTGATGCCCGAAGCGGCCGGCCAAATGGCCTGGATCTTCATTATTCTGACGTCAATAAGTGTGGTTTACGGGGCATTAGGTGCTATTATGCAAAAAGACCTGAAGTTTATCAACGCCTATTCCTCGGTTAGCCATGTTGGACTTATCCTTTTTGCTCTTTTAATGATGAATAAAATTGCCCTGGATGGGGCCATTTTGCAGATGATTTCACATGGCCTGGTAACGGCGCTTTTCTTTGCTCTGATTGGCATGATATACGGACGTACCCATACACGCGATATTCGGGAAATGGGGGGACTGATGAAGGTTATTCCTTTCCTCGCTGTTGTGTATATAATTGCTGGTTTTGCTTCGCTAGGCTTACCTGGTTTCAGTGGTTTTGTAGCTGAAATGACGATTTTTGTCGGTGCTTTTCAACATTCGGATTTATTCCATCGCGTTGCTTCCGTCATCGTTGTCTCATCCATTGTTATTACAGCGGTATATATGCTTCGGGTTGTTGGAAGAATACTTTTGGGACCCATTAAAAATGAGGCTCACCTGAATCTCAGGGACGCCTCCTGGTATGAAAAGCTGAGCACAATTACTTTGCTGATTGCCATTGTTGGCATAGGCGTTTTACCGTTGTGGCTCTCCGATACCATCCTGAACAGTCTGCAACCCATAATGGAAAAACTTACTGCTTATTTGCATTAAATTGAATTTGAAAAAGATACGTAATAAATATCAGGAATAATGGACTTTAGATATATCTTGCTTATGCGCCACGAACTGCTTCTGCTGGTGGTTGCATTAATCATATTGATAGTAGATCTTTTTACGAGTGTCGAAAAGAAAACCTACCTGATCAAATTCTCGTTGTTGCTTTTTGCAATTTCGATGTTGATTGGTTTTATTCCCGTAAAGCCGGGAGTTCTTTTCGGTGGGGCATTTCAGGGAAGTGCACTCACGGATCTTTTTAAAGATATTTTGAACATGGCCGTACTCATCGTTTTCCTGCAATCGGATGGTTATTTGAAAAAGGCAGAAAACGCCGAAAAAATAGGTGAGTTTTTTGTGTTGATAATTTTAACGCTGTTAGGAATGGACTTCATGGTTTCTTCGGGAGACTTTTTGACTTTCTTTATTGGGTTGGAAACAGCTTCCATTCCGATTGCCGGACTGGTAGCTTTCGACAGATACAAAAGACGTTCGGCAGAAGCTGGGGTGAAGCTTATTATGCTCTCCGCAATATCCTCAGGCGTGCTGCTTTTTGGAATTTCCTTAATTTACGGCGCAACAGGTTCTATCTATTTTTCTGATATTGCCAGGCACATCACCGCTTCCCCGCTTATTATCTTAGGATTTATCTTCTTTCTCAGCGGCATGGGATTTAAAATCTCGCTGGTTCCTTTCCATTTGTGGACGGCCGATGTTTACGAAGGAGCCCCGATGAATGTTACAGCTTACCTTTCGGTAGTATCAAAAGGAGCGGCTGTTTTTATCCTTACCATTATCCTTTATAAAGTTTTTAAGAATGTTACCGATATTTGGGAAACAGCCCTTTATGTTTTGGCTGTACTCACCATGACGGTGGGTAACCTCTTCGCCTTACGCCAGGATAATATTAAACGTTTTCTGGCCTTTTCTTCCATTGCCCAGGCAGGTTTTATCCTGGTGGGAATCATGGGTACCGGCAGTTTGGGAATGAGTTCTGCTGTCTATTTTATTTTAATCTATGTTTTTACCAATCTCGGGGCTTTCGGGGTGGCTTCGGCAATTTCCAATGCATCGGGTGTGGAGACAATCTCCGGTTATAACGGGCTTTATTCAACCAATCCCAAACTAAGCCTTGTTATGATGCTTGCCCTATTTTCGTTGGCAGGTATTCCACCGATTGCCGGATTCTTTGGTAAATTCTTTTTGTTCACCTCCGCCGGCAGCCAGGGATACTTTATCCTGATATTGATTGCCGTACTGAATGCAACCGTCTCTTTGTACTATTATCTCGGCGTGGTTAGAGCCATGTTTATCAATAAAAGTGATACTCCGGTTCCTTATTTTCGTAGTTCTGATTTCATGCGGTTAAGCCTGTTGCTATGCGTGGTGGGTCTGGTTTTTATCGGCTTTGCCGGTGACATTTTTGAATACATTATGTCCATAAGTCATCTTCTTTTTTAATCTAATATTCTTCAAATGCCTTTAACTCAGGGAAAACATATCATAAAAGAAATCGAAGGAGTTCGTTGCAGCCTTGTAGAAGAAAACCTTTCTAAAAGCAGGGCCGAATTTCTGAAAGAACTGTTGGATCATAACGGCTTTGATGTAAAGGTGGAACAAAGCGATGAAGAAGGGAAGTCTTTCGTCATGGGAGTTACGGATATTTTGTTTAACCCGGTGATTTATGTTTACGAACTCCGTTTGAAAACGCCTGATGATAAGATTGTTACACCGGCTTACTGGCTACAGTTAACCTCTGATGGAATCAAAGAAGGGGAGGATGATTATTATTGGAAGTTGAAGAAGGAATAGCGCCGTAACCTGTTTCCGGCAATAAGACGGAAACATTTAAAAACAAGAAAGCCCATCTGAAACTCAGACAGGCTTTTTTCATATAAGCTTTTGCGTTTGTTTATTTCACAGCATCAACAATGGCTTTAAAAGCTTCGGGATTGTTCATGGCCAGGTCGGCAAGAACTTTACGGTTCAGATTGATATCCCTGGCGTGAAGTTTTCCCATAAATTCCGAATAGGACATCCCGTGAAGACGGGCACCTGCGTTGATGCGCTGAATCCACAGTGCACGGAAATTACGTTTTTTGGTTCGTCTGTCACGGTAGGCATAAGATAAGCCTTTTTCGTAAGCGTTTTTCGCAACCGTCCAAACATTTTTTCTGCGGCCAAATTGTCCTTTGACCTCTTTCATTACCTTTTTTCTGCGCGCTCTTGACGCAACAGTGTTAACTGATCTTGGCATTTTTTTAAATTTTTCCGTTATAGCGCTCCCGGTACCTTGCCGGGAAACTTTTCCGGGCTATAACAAAATTAAACAATTGATTTGATTACCCCTGAATCATGCGACGAATGTTCTTCTCATCGGCTTTGTCAATAATTGTAAAGTAAGTTAAGTTACGTTTACGCTTGGTTGACTTTTTTGTCAGAATGTGACTTTTGTACGCATGTTTCCTTTTGATTTTACCGGAACCTGTCAGCACGAATCTCTTCTTTGCACCGGATTTTGTTTTCATTTTTGGCATAGCACAAAATGATTTTTTAATGGTTAATATATGTAGTTTTTAATTTGATTTCTTGTCTGTTTTTTTTGCTGATAAAATCATGATCATCCGCTTTCCTTCAAGCTTCGGGAGTTGTTCCACTTTGGCATAGTCTTCTAACTCCTGGGCAAAGCGTAATAAGATGTACTCACCTTTATCTTTATAGATAATTGCTCTTCCTCTAAAAAATACATCCACCTTTACTTTAGCGCCATCCTGCAAGAATTTAGTAGCATGTTTTAATTTAAAATTAAAATCGTGGTCGTCCGTATTGGGGCCGAGCCTGATTTCTTTTAAAACCACCTTAGCCGTTTTGGCTTTAATCTCTTTTTGTTTCTTTTTCTGTTCGTAAAGATATTTTTTATAATCCATTATTTTACAAACAGGCGGATTGGCTTTGGGGGAAATCTCCACCAAATCAAGTTCAAGTTTATCTGCTTTGGCCTGTGCCTCACGCAATTGAAAAATCCCGGTTTCAACGTTATCACCAACCAACCTGACTATGGGTGCGGTAATACGTCCGTTAATTCTGTTCGGGTCTTCCTTTTTTACATACCTGGGGCGTCTTCCCCTTCCTCTGAATTTAGCTATTTTTTTATCCTCCTTATTATTGGTTAATATTTATTAAATCGTTTACCTCTTTATTTACTTTTTCTGCAAATGCTTCAATACTCATAACGCCTGTATCGCCTTCCTTGTGTTTTCTTACCGAAACGGCCTCACTGTCTTCTTCCTTTTCTCCCACAATCAGCATAAAAGGGATTTTCTTCATTTCAGCATCCCTGATTTTTCTTCCTGTTTTTTCATTCCGGTCGTCAATCTCGGCGCGCACGTTCAAATTCGACAGCAAATTTAATACTTTTTTGGCGTATGCGGTATATTTTTCGCTAATGGGCAGGATAATAGCTTGCACAGGCGTTAGCCACAGCGGGAAATTACCGGCACAGTGTTCGATGAGAACCGCTACAAAACGTTCCATGGAACCGAATGGCGCCCGGTGAATCATTACCGGACGATGTTTCTCGTTGTCAGCGCCAATATAAGTCAAATTAAATCGCTCGGGCAGGTTGTAGTCCACCTGAATGGTACCGAGCTGCCATTTGCGGCCGATAGCATCGCGAACAATAAAGTCCATTTTAGGACCGTAAAAAGCAGCTTCTCCATATTCGGTTATGGTATTCAAGTGGCGTTCTTTGGCCACTTCGGTAATGGCTTTTTCCGCCTTTTCCCAGTTTTCATCCGAGCCGATATACTTTTCCGAATGGTCAGTATCACGAAGTGAGATTTGAATAATCACATCATTGAAATCCAGCGCCGTAAAGATTTTTTCAATAATATCAATAACGCCGTTGAACTCTGTCTTAATCTGGTCGGGTGTGCAGAAAATATGTGCATCATCCTGTGTGAAACCTCTTACTCTTGTCAGCCCGTGCAGCTCCCCGCTTTGCTCGTAACGGTAAACCGTTCCGAATTCGGCATATCTAATGGGTAACTCCTTGTATGAGTGAGGGCTCGATTTATAAATTTCGCAGTGGTGGGGACAGTTCATGGGTTTCAAAAAGAATTCTTCGCCCTCCACCGGTGTTTTAATGGCCTTAAACGACTCTTGTCCGTATTTCTGATAGTGTCCCGAGATTTTGTAAAGATTTACATTCCCGATATGCGGAGTAATCACCGGCTGATATCCGGCTGCCTTCTGTACTTTTTTCAGATATTGTTCCAGCAACTCTCTCAGCTGAGCGCCTTTGGGTAGCCACAGGGGAAGGCCCAGGCCAACATTTTGTGAGAATGTAAAGAGTTCCAGCTCTTTCCCCAGCACACGGTGGTCTCTTTTTTTGGCTTCTTCGAGCAATTCCAGATACCCGGTTAGCTCCTTTTTCCTGGGGAAGGTGATGCCGTAAATACGGGTAAGCTGTTTCCTTTTTTCGTCTCCCCGCCAGTAAGCACCGGCCACTTTCATAAGCTTAACAGCTTTGATAAAACCGGTGTCAGGAATGTGTGGACCACGACACAGGTCGGTAAACCGGCCGCTTTCGTAAAAAGTTATCTCTCCGTCAGCTAAATCTCCAATCAGCTCCAGCTTATATTCGTTCCCTTTTTGTTTGAAATAGGCTTCTGCATCGGCTTTGGAGACCTCTTTGCGAACAAATTGCTGTTTCTCGCGGGCAAGTTCCAGTATTTTTTTTTCAATTACGGGAAAATCCTTTTCAGAGATATCATAATCGCCGAAATCAATATCGTAGTAAAAACCGTTTTCAATGTTGGGGCCAATACCAAACTTCACACCGGGATAAAGTAATTCTATAGCTTCGGCCATAAGGTGTGCCGAGGAGTGCCACAGGGTAGCTTTTCCTTCCTGATCATTCCATGTCAGAAGCTGCAGTTCTGCATCCTGCTCAATGGGCAGGGTGGCGTTAACCACTTTCCCATTTACTTTGGCTGCCAACACATTGCGGGCAAGCCCCTCGCTGATTTGACGGGCTATATCCAAAGCGGTGCTGCCTTTGGCAACCTGCTTCACGGAACCATCTGGTAATGTTATGTTTATCATTTTACTGAATCCCCTTCAAAAAAATTGGCTGCAAAGATATGATTTTTATCTTAAGGCTCAAGATATAAGCATGTTAATTTAAGAAAAAATGATTTGAAATTTTTGAAAATAAACTACCAACTCCCACCGGCACCGCCACCGCCGAAACTTCCCCCTCCGAAGCCGCCGAAGCCGCCGCCAAAGCCGCCTCCGGAGCTTCCTCCTGAGAAATCATTCCAGCTTCCGGAATGAGAACTGCCGCCGAGCATACTGCCCAGCAAAAAAGCAGTAAAGAAAGAGGTGCCTCTTCCTACGCTGTACGACCGGGCGTTGCTAACGCGGATAAGAATAAAAATGAGGATAATCACAAAAATGGGCACAAGACCGGCAAAAGGAGGAGAACTTTTGTGCGTTTTGTTGTATCCTTTGGCGCTGATTTCACCGGACGCCAGTTTCATCAGTGTGGTAGTAGCTTTCCGAATGCCATCGTAATAATCGCCTCGCTTAAAGCTGGGAATCATTTCAAACTCAACAATCCTTTTTGCCGTAGCATCGGGGACAACGGATTCCAGACCGTAGCCTGTGGCAATAAATGCACGTCCGCGACTGTTGCCGTATTTGGGTTTTACGAGAACGACAATGCCGTTATCAAATTTCTTTTGACCCACCTGCCATTGCTGTCCCAACTCGGTGGCAAACACATCAGGCGATAATCCGTTAAGCGATTTCACCGTAACCACAACAATCTGATTGGAAGTGCTGTCATTCAGATAGCGTAGCGAATATTCAAGATTTTGTTGCTGCTGCGGAGTGAGTATTCCGGCAAAATCGTTGACCAACCGCGGCGGATTGGGTCTTGGCGGAATATCCGATGCCATAAGCCGGCCGGCTAAAAGCAGCAGTGCTAAAAAGAACAGGCCGGAGATTTTAATTTTTTTCATGTGCTGTTGTCCTGTTTTCGTACTATTTCCCAAAAGATATGTCATCGGACAATTCGTTGATGTCGTCCAGGTGGTAGGGAAAATGTTTCTTAAGATGGGCTCCTGTCTCCGAGATGCCAAAAACAAGTCCCTCTGTAAATTTATTTTCTTTGAAATATTCCGTCATTTTTTCTTTGATATCATTCCAGAAATCTACGGGAACTTCTTTGTTTATGCCTATATCTCCGATAATGGCAAACTTGCGGCTTTTAACGGCGAGATAGAACAAAACGCCGTTGCGTAGTTCTGTCTGGTGCATTTTTAATTTTTTAAAGATGAATGTAGCGCGATCCATAACATCATCTTTGAAAACCGATTCGATGTGAACTCTGATTTCACCCGATGTGTCCAGTTCCGCATTGAGAATAGCATTCATGATTCGTTCCTGTTCTTCTTTGGTGAAGAATCTTTTTGCTGTAGGACTCATAAGTTTACCCTTTCTTTTGGTTAAAATTTTACCTTTGGTACTTTCTCAGCACCTTTCTCTGCTTTGAAATAGGGTTTTTCAGTGAATCCGAACAGGTCGGCTAAAATGTTCCCGGGAAATAGTTTAATATAGACATCGTAAGCCTGGGTTTCCAGGTTAAAGCGGCGACGTTCAACGGCAATTCTGTTTTCCGTTCCTTCCAATTGCGCCTGTAGCTCCAGAAAATTTTGGTTGGCTTTCAGGTCAGGATAGCGTTCAACCACAACCATGAGTCGCGACAATGCCTGCGAAAGCCCGTCCTGAACCTTCTGAAACTGTTGTAGCGCCTGCGGGTTAAGATGATTGGCATCAATAGTTACCGAAGTAGCTTTTGCCCGGGCTTCGACAACGCCTTCCAGCGTTTCCTTTTCGTGGGTGGCATAACCTTTAACGGTATTTACCAAATTGGGAATCAGGTCGGCGCGGCGCTGGTAAACATTTTCCACCTGCGACCACTGTGCTTTTACAGCCTCTGATTTGCTGACCATTTCGTTGTATGCACCACTAGCCCATCCGTACAGGAGGAACACAACAACAGCTACGGCAATAAGAATTATCCAGGATTTTTTCATTTGTTTCAAATATTTTGCTAATGTACTATTTTTTAATTTACTGTATGTCGCTTTATCAGCTGAAAGTATTTATTTTCATAAAAAGAAATGATGCAGGTTCATGCTTCCCCATGTCTTGCAAACGTTTGTATTCTGTGTTTAATTCACCAGTTTTATACTTCTTTTTACAAATTTATCCAACTCTTTTCCTTTCAGCAGGTTTTTGGAAAGGCGTGCCAAATCGTATATCTGACGAATAAGTTCATCAGTTTTTTTTTCATCTTCCAGTTCCGGAATCTTACTGATGAGTTTGTTGTTTGAATTGATAACAAGATTGAAAGTGTCGGGAAGGTTTCCCATACCCATCATGGGACTGCCGCCGATGGCTTCCATATCTTTCATCCGGCGCATAAACTCATTTTGGATGATGGTAACCGGCATTTCCGTTTCACTCAGATTCTCAAAACTTACCTCGAATTGTTTTTTGTCAATATTCCGTTCAAAGGCAGCTTTGATTTTTTCTTTTTGTTTGTCGTCTAATTTCGATGGTGCTTCATCTTCTTTTACAATCAGCTTGTCGATGGTGTTGGAATCCACACGGGCAAAAGAAGAGTCGGTGAGTTTTTGTTCCAGCGAGTTGATAAAATGGGAGTCCAGCACGCCGTCCATCAACAGTACATCATAGCCACGCTCTTTGGCATTTTGGATGTAGGTGTACTGTTCGTCAACGTTGGTGGTATAGAGATAAATTAGCTTTTTATCTTTGTCTTTCTGCGTTTTTTCAATCTCTGTTTTGTATTCGTCCAGGGTGAAATACTTTCCATCGGTATTTTTCAGCAAGGCGAATTTCTCCGCTTTATCATAGAATTTCGGCTCGGAAATCATGCCATATTCAATAAAGACCTTAATGTCGTCCCATTTTTCTTCAAAGTTTTTCCGGTCAGCTTTAAAAAGCTCAGTTAGTTTGTCAGCCACTTTCCGGGTGATATACCCTGATATTTTCTTTACATTCCGGTCACTTTGCAGGTATGAGCGGCTTACATTCAGTGGGATGTCGGGGGAATCGAGCACTCCGTGCAGCAGCGTGAGGAATTCGGGAACGATACCTTCCACCGAGTCTGTAATAAAAACCTGGTTACTGTAAAGCTGAATTTTATTGCGCTGCAATTCGTAATCCTTTTTGGCTTTGGGGAAATACAAAATACCGGTCAGGTTGAAAGGATAGTCCACATTCAGATGGATATGAAACAATGGTTCTTCAAAACTCATGGGGTAGAGTTCGCGATAAAAAGCTTTGTACTCCTCCTCTTTAGCGTCTGATGGTGATTTTTTCCATAAAGGGTCGGGGTTATTGATAATTTTCGGTCGTTTAACCTCTTTGGTTTTGGGTTTACCATCTTTGTCTTTTTCGCCTTCAACAGGTTCAAAACTGGTTTCCATGCCAAACTGGATGGGAACGGGAAGAAATTTACAATATTTTTTCAGCAACTCTTCCACGCGATAATCTTCGAGAAATTCTTTGTTCTCATCGCTGATATGTAACATTATTTCCGTTCCACGATCCTTTTTATCGGATTCATCCATCGTATATTCGGGGCTCCCGTCACACTCCCAGCGAACGGCTTTAGTGCTGCCGCCTTTTTTGTAAGTTTTCGTATTGATAACCACTTTGTCGGAAACCATAAACGAGGAATAAAATCCCATTCCGAAATGGCCGATAATAGCGTTTTGCTCAGTTTCCGATTTGGTTTTAAACTTTTTCACAAACTCTTCGGCACTGGAAAAGGCAATTTCGTTGATATACTTATCAACCTCTTCAGCCGTCATGCCGATACCACGGTCGCGAACGGTAAGTGTTTTGTTCTTTTTGTCCACCTCAACCCGGATTGTCAAGTCGCCCAAATCATCTTTTAATTTCCCCATAGAGGAGAGCGTTTTGAGCTTTTGTGTAGCGTCCACGGCATTGGAAATAAGCTCCCTGAGGAAAATTTCATGATCGGAATAAAGAAATTTCTTAATAATGGGAAAGATGTTCTCGGTCTGGATGTCGATTTTTCCTTTTTGTGTCGTCATATTTTCTGTGTTTTTGTTTCTGGATTTTTATGATGGAGGCAGAATCAAACCCCATGCCAAAGGGTAGGAGTGCCATTTTGTCCTTACGGCAATTAGTAGGAATGCAGATTGTATTTTCCGAATTTAATAAAGCCGGAATCTGGCTCAATCTCTTATTTCAGAAAATGTATAAACCAGTAACCGGAGTCTTTCACAACTCTTTTCAGGTTGTTTTGGTAATCAATATAGATTAGGCCAAACCGTGGTCGATAGCCTTTGTCCCATTCAAAGTTGTCGGTAACTACCAGCGGAATTTTGTATTCACCAAACTGTTTCAGAATATTGTAAAAATCATTTTGTTATAGCCGGTAAACCGCTTTACGGGCCAGGAACCACATACTGAGTCCGCGGCTTATCATAAAAAGTTGTAAAGCCAGCCACAAACCATGGTTTCCCAACAAGGGAAAAAAGAGGTAAAAAGC